>CBDTVL010000124.1:0-11281 GCA_965363755.1 uncultured Sulfitobacter sp. | reverse complement strand
TTCGATGGAGGACTCTTTCATCATCGTGAGCCCGGCGGCGGTTGTTCCCGCATAGTCTATCATTTGCTGGACGTGCTCGGCAGGGGTTGCGGCGCTTTCAGCCATCATCCTGCCCGCGGCAAGAAAAAGCTGACGTACCGCAGCGTCGGCGACGTGGCCCGGAATGCCCTGTGATGTCGCATAATTCACCATACATTCTGCAAAATATGCCACGAACCCCGGCACGGGACCTGTCATGGCTGTGAAGTGTTCAACGTGCTCTTCTGTTGTCACCTCGGCGGTGGATCCGCATGCCGCAAACAAGGATTCAACACATGTGCGGTCAACGGGCATCACCTCAGCAGTTGCAACCCAGGGCGAAAACGCCAGGCCAAGTTCCGCAGCCGGGCTGCTCATGGCGCGGATCACCCGACTGGCCCCGGTGACTTCCCTGATCTGATCAAGCGTAACACCTGCCATGACCGAAATGACCAAACAGTCGCGCGCGTCGATTTGGATGTCTGGCAGGTTTGCCGGGGGGACGCAGAGAAGGATCACATCGCAGGCGTCAACAAGCGAGGAGTTACGATCCGTGAAAGTCACACCGTCAAAACGTGTGTGCGCCTCACGTCGCCCGGAACGATTGGATATCCAAAAATTGTTTGCGCCAACGACCTGCTGATCCAACAAGGCGCTCGAAATGGCCCGTCCTAACATACCCGAGCCGCCAATTATCCCAATCCGGTTCATATGCGTCGACATTTCATTCTCCTCGGGTTGCAGCGGAACGATTTGCCCAAAGCGCACAACTTGGCAGAAAGCGTTGTCATTGGACCCAAGATCTGCCTGTGCGTCAATGCAGCGGAGGTGAATTGATTTGTCGCCTCATTACGGGAGGAGAGTGGCTCAGGCCTCCTCTTCGCCATCATCTCCCTGATCCGCAATCCAGGCAACGCTGACCACAACTTCGTTTTTGCCAGTGTCAAAGACCTTGACCCCACCTGCACTGCGCGAGCGGAACGAGATACCGTCGACCGGCACCCGGATAGACTGGCCTTTGGAGGTGGCGAGCATGATCTGATCGTCCATCTCGACCGGGAAAGAGGCCACAAGGGCACCGCCCCGCATGGCCTTATCCATTGCTGCCACGCCCATGCCGCCACGTCCGCGCAAGGGATAGTCATGGCTGCTGGACAGCTTGCCCGAACCGCCAGAGGAGACCGTCAGGATCAGATTTTCCGCAGCTGACATTTCTGCATAACGTTCTGTCGAGAAGTTCGGATCAGCTACGCCTTCTTCGTCGTCGGTTTCGGTGTCATCTGTCAGCCCCGCCATTGCCCGACGCATCTTCAGATAGGCGACCCGCTCGTCCGCAGTTGCCACAAAATGGCGAATGACAGACATTGACACAACCCGGTCTTTGCCGGTCAGGCGGATACCGCGAACACCGGTACTGTCGCGCCCTTTGAAGACCCGAACGTCGGTGGTGCGGAACCGGATAGCACGGCCAGAATCGGTGACCAGCATCACGTCATCGTCTTGCGAACAGATCCGTGCGTTCACCATTTCCACGCCCTCAGGCAGCTTCATTGCGATCTTGCCGTTTGATTTCACATTGGTGAAGTCGCTGAGCGCGTTGCGCCGCACACCGCCAGCTGATGTGGCAAATACAATCTGCAGATCGGCCCAGTTTTCCTCCGGAACATCAACCGGCATGATCGCCGCAATGGACACGCCGGGTGGAATCGGCAGGATGTTCACCACAGCCTTGCCTTTGGACGTGCGCCCGCCCTGCGGCAAACGCCAGGTCTTAAGTTTGTAGACCATCCCGTCGGTGGTGAAGAACAAAAGCTGCGTATGGGTGTTGGCGACAAACAGGGTGGTGACCACATCTTCTTCTTTGGTCTGCATGCCTGACAGGCCTTTGCCACCGCGACGTTGTGCCCGAAAATCGATCAGAGGTGTGCGTTTGATGTAGCCGCCAGAGGTTACGGTCACAACCATGTCTTCGCGTTCGATCAGGTCTTCGTCTTCCATATCGCCGGACCAGTCGACGATTTCGGTGCGCCGGGGCACTGCAAACAGATCGCGGACTTCGCGCAATTCGTCAGAGATGATGCCCATGATCCGCTCACGGGAGCCAAGAATTTCCAGGTATTCCCTGATCTTACCGGCGAGTGCACGAAGTTCGTCTGTGACCTCTTTGACGCCGATCTGGGTCAGGCGTTGCAGGCGCAGTTCCAGAATTGCGCGGGCTTGTGTCTCGCTTAAGTTATAGGTGCCATCATCGTTGGCCGTGTGCGTCGGGTCATCGATCAGCGCGATATATTCAAGGATATTCTGCGCCGGCCACCGCCGCGTCATTAACTTTTGACGGGCCTCGGCGGCGTCTGCAGATTGGCGGATGGTCGCAACGACCTCGTCGATATTGGTGACGGCAACAGCAAGACCACACAGGATATGCGAGCGTTCGCGGGCTCTGCGCAATTCAAAAGCGGTCCGCCGGGCCACCACATCTTCGCGGAAATCGATAAAGCAGGTGAGGAAACGGCGCAGAGTCAACTGTTCGGGTCGCCCCCCATTGAGCGCCAGCATGTTGCAGCCAAAATAGGTTTGCATCGGTGTGAAACGGAACAGTTGGTTCAAGACCACCTCAGCAGTGGCATCGCGTTTAAGTTCGACGACGACACGCACGCCGTTGCGGTCGGATTCGTCCTGTACGTGGCTCACACCTTCGATCTTTTTGTCGCGCACCTGCTCGGCAATCTTTTCGATCATCGAGGCTTTGTTCACCTGATAAGGAATCTCATCAATAATAATGGCATACCGATCTTTCCTAATCTCTTCTACTCGGGTTTTTGAGCGGATAATCACCGATCCACGTCCCTCAAGATAGGCCTTGCGGGCTCCCGTACGGCCCAGCATCATGCCGCCGGTAGGAAAGTCGGGACCGGGTACATATTCGATCAGGTCTTCGCTGGTCAGATCCGGATTGTCGATTAAAGCCAACGTGGCGGTGATGACTTCACCTAGGTTGTGCGGCGGTATATTGGTTGCCATGCCAACAGCGATCCCGCCTGCGCCATTGACCAACATATTGGGGAACCGGGCGGGCAAGACTGTAGGTTCGCGATCCTTGCCGTCATAATTGTCTTGAAAATCGACGGTATCTTTGTCGATATCGGCCAGCAGAAACGCCGCCGGCTTGTCCATGCGCACTTCTGTATAGCGCATTGCAGCGGCGTTATCGCCATCCATGGACCCAAAGTTGCCCTGGCCATCCAGCAGTGGCAAGGACATCGAAAAATCCTGGGCCATGCGCACAAGCGCATCATAGATCGCAGAGTCGCCGTGCGGGTGGTATTTACCCATGACTTCGCCCACCGCGCGCGCGGACTTACGGTAGGATTTATCGTGCGTATTGTTAGTTTCGTGCATCGCGTAGAGAATGCGGCGGTGCACGGGTTTCAGTCCATCGCGAAGGTCGGGGATAGCGCGGCTGACAATCACCGACATGGCGTAATCGAGATAAGATGTCTTCATCTCATGCTCGATTGAAACCGACGGCCCATCGTATACAGGGCGCGCAGGTGGCATTTCGTCTTCGTTTTCAGGTGTTTCCGGCGTGTCGCTCAAGTGATTTGTCCGTTTATCGAGTGGGATCTATATTTTGTGTCCCAGTCTATATCAGAGGGCGGATATGGGGTGCAATGCCTGTGTCTTGATTGCCTTGGCAGCAATTGCATCAGAGTGATAACATACTGTTTTTATTGAAAAGTAATTTGTTTTGGGCATGATGGTGACGGGAGGGGTGCAGAAAGGTCGAGATATGAACACGTCAGAAACCGAAATGATGCTTAAGGGGTATGGGCTGACGACAGCCGAGTTCTTCTATCATATGCCCGATTACACCCACGTACTGAACACCTTTGTCTGGCAAGACTATGATACAGCGCCGGACCATCCGCGCCTGTTTGAATTTGTCGAATTCTGGCGTTCTGAAATCGAAGGGCCGCTGCATTCAGTGCGCTTTTCACATCGTAAACTGATTGGACCGGGAGAATGGCGCAACGTGGTTGGCGAGTTTACGCTTCACTAGAGCTTCCGGCGTGTAAAACTATGCATCAGGCGGATTTTGGGGCCAGCTGACAGCCAGCTTGCGGGCAACGTCTTTGTTAAAGAGGGCGCTCAAAGCATTGGACAACCTAAGAGACTTTCCCATGAGGGCGCATAACTCATTGCGTTTCCACTGAACGTATTCACTTCCTTTGGGGGCAACGACAGTGGCTGTTGCCGGGCCATCTATCAGGAATGAGATCTCGCCTACAAAATTCCCGGAACCGATGAAAACCGATCTATCATCGCGCACCAGTTTTGCTGACCCGTGAGTTAGGAGGTAAAGGTAATCTGGCTGTATGCCCTGTGTACAAATTTCAGTTTCTTCAAGTGCGGTGACCCATTTCGCTTGTTTCATCACACGTCGGAACTGACCGGGGTTGAGCGTGGGAAAAGACTGATACAGAGCGATCATTTCGGCCTTCATCCCGACTGTCGAGCGTTCTCGCAGGATGACGCAGATCATGAATATGTTGCACGCTGCAATGACAGAACTGGTCCAAATTGCGTCCCATAGCGGTACATCCGTCACATGATAGTAGTAGGTGATATAAAACATCGACCCGATCAACAACAGCAGTCGAAGTCCCAATTCATTTCTTGTCAGCAGGCCCATGACAAAGAAGAGGAGTGCAAGCTGGACAAAAACGCCGGCTGTGCCCAGATACGAAAAATCCACCAAATCCATCCTGACCGTCAAATTTTTGGTAATCTAAGGTGACTTTGGGCAAAGAGCAATCGAGATCAGAGGCTTAGTATCGAGAATGTCAGAGGGGTCTAGGTCGAACAGCTTGCTCCACCCAGAACGCAGAACTTGGAGCAATGGGGATGGTTAAGGTGCACGTCCCGTTCTGCGTCTTCCAACGTTGCTCCAAGTTCAAACTCGGGGGAGTAGGGGAGCAGCGTACAGGCCAGCACAGCGGGCGTTTTGGCCCCCTTGCGTTTCACTACCATTCTGGACGACGAGCACATAACGGCCGTGGGCGATTTGCCAAGAATATCCCAGCAGCCTGTGGTGATTTCTGGCACCGGCGCGGTTTCGTCCATTTCCGGGAAAAGAACGGTCTGTCCCGGATCCTGTGCGTCGATGGAGAAACCATGCCGGGCATAAAACGCGGCGTATCCGGCGCGCGATACAGTCTCGCTATCGCCCCAAACTGTGCGTCCTGCCAGCGCCATTTTGATGTCGCTATCGCGCAGCCATTCCATGCCCCGAAGAGTCTTGGCAAAACTGCCTTTGCCGCGCTCTTCATCGTGCAGTTCGGGCAAATAGTGATCGACAGAAATTCGCAGGGTCATCTTTCCCGGATAGGAGGCGTTCAGGTCAATCAGGCCGGCCTGCATTGCTTTGCGCATCATCGGGCGCATGGCATTTGTTAGGATGAGCACGGAATATCCGCGCTGCAATGAAACCCGCGCCAAATCGATCATGACGGGATTCATAAACGGCTCACCACCGGTAAACGCTATTTCAGTGACGGGCCAGTTTCGTGTCTCGATCTGATCCAGGTAGTCTTTCACCTCATCGGCACTGATATAGACGAGGCTATCATTGGTTGGGCTGCTTGCGATGTAGCAACTCGCACACTCAATGTTGCACAATGTCCCGGTGTTGAACCAAAGTGTTTGCGGATTACTCAGCGCAACACTTGCCCGGGCCTCGCCTTTGGCCGTCACAAAGCGATCCAGAAATTTTCCGTCATTCCCGGAGGGGGAGAGATCCTTCATACATACGCCTTGGATTAGTTTTCTAAAGTAGTGTTCACCTAATGGCACAATTGTGCGAGGAAAAGAGCCGAAGGCAGCTTTGACACCATTGTGATACTTGACGCATGTGATGTAGATGTTAGGGCTAACATAAGCGTAAATCGCGAGGATTTCCATGGTTTCACGTATTATTCCGGTTGACCCATTTGATTTGGTCATTTTTGGCGGCACCGGGGATCTGGCGCGGCGCAAAATCTTGCCGGGGCTGTTTCGTCGGTTTTGCGCGGGCCAGATTCTACCCGGTGCACGGATCATTGGGGCTGCGCGCAGTCAACACGATGCCGCAGAATACCGGGCGATTGCAGCCAAGGCGATCCGTGAATTTGGGGGCGGGCGGGCCTGCGAAGATGGAACTCTGGAGGAATTCCTCGAGACATTGTCTTATGTCACAATTGATGCGCGCGGCACAGGCGGATGGGAAGATCTGGCAGCGCAAGTCTCAGGTGACGGTCGGATTCGCGCCTTTTACTTTTCGGTGGCGCCTTCATTGTTTGGCGATTTGGCCGAGCGTTTGCATCATTACGGATTGGCGGACGCGGGCAGCCGGATTGTGGTGGAAAAACCGTTTGGCCGTGATCTTGAGACAGCGAAGGCCTTGAACGCCACGCTGGCCGAGCATTTCCGCGAAGGCCAGATTTACCGGATAGACCACTATCTGGGCAAAGAAACTGTCCAGAACCTGATGGCGATCCGATTTGGCAATATGCTGTTTGAACCGCTCTGGAACTCACAATATATCGATCACATTCAGATCACTGTTGCTGAAACCGTGGGTGTCGGGGGGCGGGGTGAGTATTATGATAAATCGGGTGCGATGCGCGATATGGTGCAAAACCACCTGATGCAGCTGTTCTGCCTGATCGCGATGGAGCCGCCGGCAAAGTTTGACCCCGATGCTGTACGAGATGAAAAGCTTAAGGTTATTCGGGCACTTGACCCAGTGGAACCACATCACATCGTGCGGGGCCAATATGATGCTGTTCCGGATGATGCGGCCGAGCAACCAAGCTATCGCGGGGCGGTCGGGAATCCGCGCAGCACTACCGAAAGCTTTGTGGCCTTAAAAGCCCATATCAGCAATTGGCGGTGGGCGGGTACACCGTTTTATCTGCGTACTGGGAAACGGCTGGTAGCACGCTCGTCGGTGATCACAGTGGTCTTCAAGGATACACCGCACAACATCTTTGGCGCTGACTCAGGGCGGCATCGCAATGTGCTGTCGATCCGGTTGCAGCCCGATGAAGGAATCACGCTGGGCGTGACCATCAAAGAGCCGGGGCCGGGAGGGATGCGTCTAGTTGATGTCCCGCTGGATATGTCGTTTGCCGATGCTTTGGGTCCCGAGGGCGAGGACCCGCCCGACGCCTATGAACGTCTGATCATGGATGTCATCCGGGGCAATCAAACCTTGTTCATGCGCGGCGATGAAGTTGAGGCGGCGTGGGAATGGACCGACCCGATCATCGCCGGTTGGAAGGCGCGCGGAGAAGTCCCCGAGCCTTATGACAGCGGCAGCGCCGGGCCGCTTGATGCGGATGTGCTGATGCAACGTGATGAACGTGAATGGCGGGGGATAAATCCATGAAATTTCTTGAATATCCAGATCGAGACATGCTTGCGATAGACGTGGCAAACACCCTTGCCGGAGAATTGGAGACCTGTCTTTTTAACCATGATCACGCCTCTTTGGCGGTTGCGGGTGGCACGACGCCTGGGCCGATTTTTGACGTCTTGTGCGCTGCCGATCTGGACTGGTCGCGTGTGCGTGTTTTGTTGACCGACGAACGCTGGGTGCCGGAAGATCACGAACGCTCCAACACGCGATTGCTGAAACAGCGCTTTTTGGTAAATCGCGCGGCAAAAGCGGTGTATTTGCCGCTTTATGCCCCGGCTGATGACCCCGAAGAGGTTTTGCCAGAGCTTGAATCTCTGCTCGCCCCAGAACTGCCAATTTCGCTTGCGCTTCTTGGTATGGGGGCAGACATGCACACCGCCTCGCTGTTTCCCGGTGCGGACCAGTTGGCAGCCGCACTTGACCCGCATGCCCCGATCCTGATGCCAATACGGGTGGACGGGCAGCCCGAAATCCGAGTCAGTCTGACCGCACGGGTCTTGGACGGTGCCTTATCCAAACATCTGGTGATTGTTGGCGCCGACAAACGAGAGGCGTTCGAAAATGCCGCTGGACTACCCTCCGAGGATGCGCCAATTAATGCTGTTCTGAGCGGCATGACCGTTCACTGGGCGGAGTAAACGACATGTGGAACGCACTAAATGCACGGCGCAAGGACGTGCAAGACCGATCCCTTCTCAGCCTGTTTGACGATGCTGATCGAGCGGCGAAATTCAGCGTTACAGCTGGTGATATGCTGCTGGATTATTCCAAGACCAATCTGGACGCAAAGACCCTGTCAGATTTGTTCGGCCTGGCTGATGCTGCGGATGTGGCCGGTAAACGCGCCGCGATGTTTGAGGGGGCCCTCCTAAACGAGACCGAAGGGCGGGCGGTCCTGCACACCGCGTTGCGAAATCTGGACGGTGAACCAGTTATGTTAGATGGCGTCGATGTGATGCCAGAGGTGCACGCCACACTCGATCGGATGGCGGCATTTGCACGCGAAGTACGCAGTGGAGCGATCACAGATGTGATCAATATTGGCATCGGCGGCTCTGATCTGGGCCCGGCGATGGCGGTGCAGGCCTTGTCGCCCTATCACGACGGTCCCCGCTGTCATTTTGTCTCAAACGTCGATGGCGCACATATTGCCGATACGTTGCGCGGGCTGGATGCAAAAACAACGCTGGTGATTGTTGCCTCCAAAACCTTTGGCACAATTGAAACCATGACAAATGCCCGCACCGCGCGGGCCTGGATGGTCGAACATGGGGGCAACCCAGCGCTCCAGTTTGCAGCCGTTTCAACCAATGAGGCAAAGACCACCGCCTTTGGCATTCCGTCTGAGCGGGTTTTTGGTTTTGAGGATTGGGTCGGCGGGCGATATTCCATATGGGGCCCCATCGGGCTGTCCTTGATGATCGCCATCGGTCCTGATGGGTTCAAGGCTTTCCTGCGCGGCGCTCAGGCTATGGATGTGCATTTCAGATCGGCTGAATGGCACGAAAACATGCCGGTTCTGCTGGCTTTGGTTGGTATCTGGCACAATCAGATCTGTGGCCATGCAACCCGCGCTGTCCTGCCGTATGACCAGCGTCTGGGTCAGTTGCCCGCCTATCTGCAACAGCTGGAAATGGAGAGTAACGGTAAACGCGTGGCGATGGATGGCTCTGACCTGACCGTGCCCTCCGGCCCTGTTGTGTGGGGCGCGCCAGGCACCAATGGGCAGCACGCGTTTTATCAGCTGATCCATCAGGGCACCCGTGTGATCCCCTGTGAATTCATGATTGCCGCCGAAGGCCACGAACCAGAGCTAGCCCATCACCATCAACTGCTGGTGGCCAACTGTCTGGCACAGTCAGAGGCCCTGATGCGAGGGCGCTCGTTGAGTGAGGCACGCGCGATCATGGCGGCTAAAGGCCTCAGTGGTGATGAGCTTGAACGTCAAGCCCGTCACCGGGTGTTTCCGGGCAACCGTCCATCGATCACACTGGCCTATCCGCAGCTTACGCCGTTTGTGCTCGGGCAAATCATCGCGCTTTATGAACATCGGGTGTTTGTCGAAGGCGTGATTCTGGGCATCAACTCGTTTGATCAATGGGGTGTAGAACTGGGCAAAGAATTGGCGACGTCTCTGGGTCCGGTTGTCGACGGTTCCGCATCAGCAGAGGGCAAAGATGGATCAACACAGGCGCTGGTGGGTTTTGTTCACAAGTGGCGCGGCTGAGCCGAGGTGCGCCACCACCGGTCTTTTGGCGTAGGTTGAGAGTCTATTGCCGTTTGGCTGTCGTAGCGGCACCGCGCTGTTCGGCAATTCCCACTTTGTTGGAGTCGACGATGACCGCAAAACGGGCGGGTGTCGAATGTCGGCTAACCGCCCTTAGCGTCAAAATGTGCATGTTGCAGCATCGGTCACAAACGGCCCATTCCGGACCTCCAATGGGCACAGAATGCCGCGATGCAACATCCCCAGAGCGGTGTTGCCAGCCTTTGACGGTCGGCCCGGCGTATGGTCCAAACGGCGTCTACTGCGCTTGACAGTAACCGCACGGATGACTGTACGATATCCTAATCAAGACTAAATCAAATTATGAATATCCATTCTTAACACTTAAGTTCCCCTAAATAGTGAGCCGCTAGCGTTAGCCTTAGTCAAATTGGATGATTAAAATGCCTTTTTATGCCGACCTAAATGAATACAGAGATAACCCTGACCTGAGTTATCCTGACAAACATAAATGGATAGCTGAGCGCCTTCTGGCCCTGCGTTATGACCTCGACATGACTATCGTGAAGGATCGCAGGCCCAATTCCCTCATTGTCGGCACTTGGAACATCCGAGCCTTCGACGGCGGCCTGCCTCGGCTCGAGGAGAGTTTACACTACATTGCCGAGATCATAGCCGCCTTCGATATCTGCGCACTTCAGGAGCTGAAGCCTAAGCTCGGCCCAATCCGGCGACTGAAGGAACTGCTCGGCTCGAATTGGGACTATTTTCTTACCGACGTGTGCGACCACGAAGGAGGCAACGCTGAGCGCATGGCCTTCTTTTACAACACCGACAAGGTGGTTTTCCGGAACATCATTGGCGAGATCGTGATTTCGTCGGACACACTGCCCACCGGCAACCAGATTGCGCGCTCGCCGTTCTTTGCCGCCTTCCAGGCAGGCTGGTTTCGCTTTACCCTCTGCTCCTCGCATATCATTTATGGCGATGATCACGCGATGAGGGCCGCCGAGATCACGGCAATCACCGATGCATTGGTCAAGCGGGCCAAGGTCGAAGACCAAGTTTTTATGTTCCTCGGCGATATGAATATTGAAAGCGACGACGGCCCTATCATGGCCGCGCTTAGGAACAGCAAGATGGAGCTCGCGGCTGTGCCCGCTTCGAATCTTGGTGGTGACAAGCCCTACGACCAGGTCGCCTTCACCGTGAAAGGCAAGAGTACCCGTAAGACGAGGCTTATACGCTCAGGTGCCTTCGACTGGCGCAACGCTGTCTTCGGCCGGGCAGTTGTGCTTGATCCCCAAGCGCCTGATGATCCCAATCATGTGGTCAGAAAAACCGATGATGAGAACCTTGCTCACTACGAACCAATCGTCACCGCGCACCGTGAAGATCACGGAAAGGACGCATATGCGGATTTCCGCAAGTCTTATGGGCAGTGGATGACAAATGAGATGTCGGATCACCTGCCGGTTTGGGCTGAACTCGAGACTGACTACTCTAACGAGTATCTTGCGCAGTTCTTGAAGGACTGAATACGCCCCTAACGCCGATATGTGCTTGGTGCAGCATTG
>CBDTVL010000123.1:0-11417 GCA_965363755.1 uncultured Sulfitobacter sp. | reverse complement strand
GCGCATCCGACGCTGTCGTTTGCCAATGGTTTCGCGTAAGGTTCAGCAATGAACATTCCGAACGCAGAAACCGATCCGCCAAACCTCTCTGATCTCGGGTGGCGCCATTTTTTTCTTCAGCAAATTGAAGCAGATGAGTTGATGACCCATCAGCCGGTCCGGGTGCTGGCGGTTCACCGGAGCAACCTTCGCGTAGCGGGTGACGGCATGGAAACAGCAATACCCCCGTTTTCTGACTCGCGTGACGATGGCTTGGGGCAGGCGACAGTGGGCGACTGGCTTTTGCTGGACGAGGAAGGGCAACATGCGGTTCGGGTGTTGGAGCGCTTTAGCCTTTTCAAAAGACGCGCGCCAGGAGAGGGGCGAAAGGCTCAACTGATTGCGGCAAATATCGACACACTTTTCATTACAACTTCCTGCAACAAGGACTTCAACGTTGCCCGGTTGGAGCGCTACCTTGCGCTTGCGCGCGAAGCTGATGTCACGCCGGTTATCGTGCTGACAAAGGCCGATCAGACAGAGACGCCAGAGGACTTTCTGAGAGACGCATCAAAACTAATGCCCAATCTGAGTGTCGAGGTTCTTGATGCCCGCGACAGTGAGCAGGCGGCGCGTTTGCTGCCGTGGTGTGCAAAAGGTCAGACTGTTGCTTTTGTTGGCTCATCCGGCGTCGGAAAGTCGACCCTGATCAATACGCTTTTGGCCGGAAACCGGATCGAGACGCAGGACATTCGTGAAAACGACGCCAAAGGCAGACATACAACGACGCATAGAGAGATGCACCAACTTGGCACCGGCGGGTGGCTGCTTGACACGCCGGGAATGAGAGAGCTGCAATTGACCGATCTTCAGTCCGGGATTGATGAAGTATTCTCCGACATAACCGACCTGGTTGCGGCTTGCCGCTTTAATGATTGTGCGCACGAGTCAGAACCCGGTTGCGCCGTACTCGCCGCGGTAGAGGGTGGAAAGATTGATCCGAGCCGACTTAGGCGCTGGAAAAAACTTATTGCCGAGGAGGCGCACAACTCTGCGAGCCTTGCCGCAAGACGCGCAAATGATCGCTCGTTTGGCAAGCTGATCAAGAAAGCAACGCAGGCCAAAAGCGCAAAGTCATCGCATAATCGCTAACAGTCAGGCACTTTGTCAGACCTGCCATTGGCCTTGCTCCTAACACACTTGATGAAACCCATCCGGATCTAACGGTCCCTGTGGGTCAGAAGGTCTCTTTATCGGGCGCATCAATAGCCTTCGTGCACAAAGCAATCCAAAAGAGCGCTAATCCCACGCTTTGTTAGCGCAGCGAAGTCAACGTTACAGGACCGCGCCGGTGCCCTGCAGTACCCCATGTTCCATCGCATAACGTGTCAGACCGGCTGTGCTGGAAATCCCGAGTTTGCGTTTGATGTTTTTGCGATGCGTCTCAACCGTCCGCACCGAGATATCGAGTTCAATGGCGACCTCTTTGTTGGAGCGCCCCTGTGCTAACTGCAAAAGGATTGTCTGCTCGCGCCCTGTCAGTGCCTCGCGCTCGTTGCCGGGTTTTGGCTCCAACGACCCTTTGGCTCCTGTGCAAAGATAACGCTCGCCGCGCATGACAGTGTCGATGGCCAGCTTGATCTCGTCCGTTGGCACGTCTTTGAGCACATAACCCATTGCGCCATGCGACAGGGCAGAGGCGATATATTCAGGGCTGTCGTGCATCGACAAGATCAGGATTCTGGTGTTGGGGGCTTTCTCCAGCAGGATTTCAGTGGCGGACAGGCCGCCCAGTTCCGGCATGTTAAGATCCATCAGGATAACATCAGGTTTCAGATGCCCCGCTTGTTCAACCACCTCGCGCCCGTTTGACAATCGGCCAACCACTGTGATGTCGTTATAACTTTCCAAAATCGACTGGATGCCTTCAGCAACCATTGGATGGTCATCCACGATCAGGACTGAGACAGGGTTTGTCATGCGTTTGCCTTTGCTGGAGTGTCTTTAGGGCTGTCTGTTGCGGATTCAGGCGGCAAAAGATGCGAAAGTGGCACATGGACTTCGATCACCATGCCATCTACGGACTTGCCGCTGCGTGAAGACAAGATGCGCAACGTACCGTCAAGCTGCTCAATCCGTTCCTGCATATTGCGTAGTCCAAGACCGGTGGAATGGAGATCTTTGGCGAGATCGAGACCTCCGCCATTGTCAGAAATCCGCATCGTCGCACCATTTTTGTGACCACGAACCTCAACAGTCACGCGGGTTGCACCAGCATGTCGTTCGATATTGGTCAGCGCCTCCTGAGCAATCCTGTAAAGCGCGATTTTGGCGTCAGAACTGAGCCTGTTGCGGAACACAACTGTCTCGAACTCGGTCGCAATGCCGGTGCGCTCGCCAAAGTCTTTGACAAGGGCTTTGAGCGCAGGGCCGAGTCCCAGATCGTCCAATACACCCGGGCGCAGGTCGCGGCTGATCCGACGCACCTCAGTGATGGCGCCTGCCAGGTACTCAATGCCTTTATCCAGAGGCTCGGCGGCACCCGCGTCCGAGTGACCAAGTCGTCGGCGTGCCGTGTCGAGCGTGTAGCGCACCCCAACCAAAATCTGACTGATTCCGTCATGCAATTCACGGGCCACACGTCCACGTTCGTCCTCTTGGGCATCAAACACGCGCTGGGTAAGTTTTTTCAACTTGGCATCTGCGAGGCGGCGCTCGCGTATGTTAATGACCATACCGGACCCAAAGACAGCCAGTAGAGCGGCCAGCGTAATCACGCTAATATAAAGGAAGGTCCGGCGCACGCGTGCTTCGACCTCGGCGCGTGCCGCGGCGACAGTGGCCAGAACATCGTCAATGAAAACGCCGGTGCCGACGGCCCAACGCCAGCTTTGAAAGCCGGTGACATAGGCGACCATTTGCGCTTCTTTTCCGGTCGAGGGTTTGGGCCAGAGAAAGGTGTGATATCCTGAGCCGCCGCGGGCCAGACGGATGAATTCATCCACCACGGGCGTGCCTTCGCTGTCGGTCAAGCCTGTCCAGTTCCGATTGATACGGTCAGTCTGGCGCGGGCTGACCAGATTGGTCCCGTCATAGTTATAGACAAAGAAAAAACCGTCAGTGCCGTAGATCATTGCCGACAGAATCTGGGCGACCTGATCCTTGGCGAACTGATCATCGGGCTGGGCCGAGCCATAGATAAAGTAAAATCCGTTGCGCGCCTGAGTAACATAGTTTCGCAATTCGGCCTTTTTGGCTTCGATCAACTGGGTTTCCAGGGCCTTGATTTCGCGCTCTGCCAACGCCCGGGATTGAATGGCAACCAGCACCGCGATGGCCGCCACAGCAACGAGCAGTGGGATCGAAGCAATCAGCGTCAGTTTGTGGGCATAGGTTGGCCGAAAGGAAAAAAACGAGGCAGACATGTCCATTCGATACGGCGAATCGCATCTGAATCAAAGTCTGTATGCCAAGGAAAACTCAACAACGAGGTCAACAAGGCGGGGAAAACTGCATGTGTTGCGCTGATCTGGAAGATTTTTGGCAGAATTGCACGGCATCTACGCAGTAGTAGGTATTCACAACGCAAAATGGATTGCTAATGTGCCGATACTCGAAACGATCCGCCCCTACGCATGAGTAAACCATGTCGTGAGGGCATCATAATATCTGGGAGGATTGCTTTATGGATCGTCGTTCCTTTTTGAAAACATCCGCAATGGGCGGCACAGCAGCCGCTGCCACTACTTTGGCAGCTCCTGCGTACGCGCAAGGCAAACGAACATTGACCATGGTCACATCGTGGCCCCGCGGCTTTGCGGTGCTGGATGATGCGGCAACCTACTTCAATGACATGGTTGATTCGATGTCTGATGGTACGCTCACCATCGACAAAAAAGCCCCCGGTGAATTGGTTGGCGCATTTGAGGTTTTTGATGCGGTATCTTCCGGTCAGGCCGACTTGTACCACTCTGCCGACTACTATTTCATTGGCCAGCATCCGGGTTATGCGTATTTCACGTCGGTACCTTTCGGCGGGACAGCGCAGGAGTTCACAAACTGGTACCACCACGGTGGCGGCCACGATCTGCACAATGAGCTTGGCGAAATCTTCAACCTTAAATCCTTTATTGCGGGCAACTCCGGATCGCAATCGGGTGGTTGGTTCCGCAATGAAATCGAGTCCGCCAATGACTTTAATGGTCTAAAATTCCGGATGCCGGGATTGGGTGGCAAAGTGCTGGGTAAATTGGGCGCGTCAGTTCAGAATATCCCCGGTGGCGAGCTTTATCAGGCCCTTTCGTCCGGTGCTTTGGATGGTCTGGAGTGGGTTGGTCCCTTTGCCGACGAACGTGCCGGTTTCCAGGAAGTTGCAAAGATCTATTATACAGCGGGCTTCCACGAGCCAGGGTCTGCTTTGGCTGCGGCGTGTAACCTTGATGTCTGGAACGAATTGTCGCCAGCACATCAAGCTATCATTTCAAATGCGGCAATGGCGACCACACATACCCAACTGGCCGAAACGCTGTCTAACAATGGCGCCGCGCTTAAGCGTCTTCAGGCACAAGGTGTGAAAACCCTGCAGTTCCCAGATGATGTCTGGGATGCGTTTGGGGCTGCATCCAAAGAAGTTATGGATGAAAATATGTCAGACGAGCTATTTGCCAAGATACGCGCCAGCTTTGAAGCGTCACTGGCATCCAGCTCCGAGTGGATGCAAAAGTCGGATGGATATTATGTCGAACAACGCACACGCGTTCTTGGCGGCTAATCACGATCCATATGAAACAGCAGGGGGCGCAGCATTAGACTGCGGCCTCTGGTCAAGACATGTTTCGCTAAAAGCGCGCCCGCAGTGGCCATAGTCTGTGATAACAAGCGTTGGGGAGGGGACACATGGCAGATGAAATACCCTGTACAGGATTTTTCCGGCCAGATGCGGCTGTCGAGAAATCCCAAAGCTGTCTGGATGCCTTTGAGTCAGGTGGTTTTCTCCAGTTTTTCTTTGGCAACATTCTAGAGACATTTTACAACGTTCCCGCAGCACTGCTGAACCCGGGCATGTGGCTGGACTGGTCGAACCCGGAATCGATCCGACGCTTTATCTATTATGGCGGTTCGGTCGAGATTTTCTTTGTTATCATAACCTTCCTGTTTGTGCTGACAGCTGTCGGCATGTGGCGAAATCAAGTACTGTGGGCGGTGGTTGTCGGGCTGGAAGGCTTTGCCAACACTGTCGGGCGGTTTTTTGCGTGGGCCGGTCTTCTGATGGTTCTGCAGCAGATCGTTATCGTCTTCATGCAGCGGATTTTCACCCGTCCGGATATTTCGCTCGGATTTGGCATTCCGCTGCAGTTTGACATCAGTTGGTTTGCTGAAGAGCTGAAGTTTTATAACGCGCTGGTGGTGTGCCTCTGTGCCGCCTACACTTTTGTGCAGGGCGGTCACGTGCGTGTCGATCTGATCTATTCCGCCGTCAGTTTCCGCGCCAAGCGGGTGATTGATATGTGTGGCGCCATCCTGTTCATGATGAGCATGTCGACGCTGACATGGATGTATGGCTGGTATTTCCTGTGGCGCCATCTGGTCACGCCCAATCCGTCCGCTTCGGACTCACTTGAAAAGATCCTGCGCGGCGCAAGAGTGCAGCGCTGGAATGTGGAGACCATTGGGTTCAGTCCAAACGGGTTCAACGGGTATTTCCTGTTCAAGATCCTGCTTTGCGCCTTTGCCGCTATGGTGTTTATCCACGCCGTTGCCGTGTTCTACCGATCTTACCTTGAATGGAAAGAAGGACCCGAAAGCGAAGGCAAATACCTCGACAAGGATACACTTGGCGACGGGGAAGAAGCCTATGAGGGCGCACATTAATCTAAGGGGCAGTGCCTATGTTTTTCGGTCTTGATGGCGTCGAAGTCGGCCTGATCATCGTCTTTGTCTGCCTCTTTGGCGGCATTCTGTCCGGTTTCCCCGTGGCTTTTGCAATTGCCGGTGCCGGGATCATCTCGTTCGGGATCATTGCGGCGCTAGATAGTGCAGGGCTGCTGATCCATGCGGCTATCGACACCAGCAGTCAGGTTTACCGTGATTTACTGAGCTCTGGTATCAAGGCTGACAGCATATCGATTTTCCGATACCCCGAATTACCTCGCATCGCGGAGTCGGTTTTTCCGCGTGGGTGGGAGTTCGCGCTGGATCGCAACGTCTCTTTCATCGTGAATCGGATGAACGAACGGGTTCTTGCGGGTCAGTCCATTGAGACATTGCTCGCCGTGCTGATGTTTGTCTTGATGGGAATCACGCTGGAACGGTCGAAGATTGCCAATGATCTGCTGACAACAATGGCACGGGTCTTTGGCCCGTTACCGGGTGGTCTTGCAGTGTCGATTGTCGTTGTGGGAACGTTTCTTGCGGCCTCTACCGGAATTGTGGGTGCGACGGTTGTGACCATGGGCCTGCTGGCCCTGCCAACCATGCTGCGCAACAACTACTCGCCGGAATTGGCCACCGGAGTGATCGCTGCATCTGGCACCTTGGGGCAGATCATACCACCGTCAATTGTGATAGTTTTGCTGGGCACTCTGGCCGGCGATTTATATTCCGCCGCGCAAGAGGCCCGGGCCACTTCGGCGGGATGCACCGATGCGTTGACCTATCTGGGTGAGCCGGCGGTATTGTCGGTGGGCACTTTGTTTCAGGCGGCGTTGCTGCCGGGCATATTGCTGGCGCTGCTCTACGCGGGGTATGCCTTTACTTATGCACTGTTTAACCCGGAAAAAGCGCCGGCTGTTGAGATGGGTACAACCAACAACGAACCGATCACCCGCGGCGAAGGCCTGACCTGGTTTCTGGCCGCTCCAATTGCGCTGATCGGCGGCGCGTTCTTGTTGAGCAGTGTCGGAATTATAGGCAGTCAGAACCTGACGGTGTCGTCCTATTCTGACATCGGTGAAGGTGCAAGTCTGCGCACCAATGTCGGGCCCGAGTGTCAGGCAGCGATGATCGAACTGCATGGTCAGGCTGCATGGGATTCTGCTGTGCAAGAACAGGTCGCCATAACCGCCGAAGGCGGCATTACCCAAAGTGAACGGTTAAGTGACGAAGCCATTGCCGCGGCCAAGGCCGCCAAAATTGCCAACGCGGCGCCGATTGGAACTGGTATCGCCATTATGATTGTCCTGCTGGGACTGGTTCTGACAACGGCGCGTGGAGTTGCCCCCTCAGCAGATGTCAAACCGCTGATCATAGGGACTGCGGGTCTGCTTTTGGCCGCGCTCATTGACGTGACGCTGATTGCGCCGACGGTATCGCCCGGGGTCACTGTTTTGTTGCTGTCGCTGCCAATTTCGCTCGTTCTTTATGGAGGCAACCACGCGGTCCGGTATCTGACGCGGAACGAGCTGATCCGTGTGGTGTTTCCGCCGCTGATCCTGATTGTGGCCGTGCTTGGCTCGATCCTGGGTGGGATCACAAATCCGACACCGGCAGCAGCGCTTGGGGCAGGCGGGGCAATCATGCTGGCGGCCTATCGCAAGCTGCGAGACGAGCAGAAAAACCCAAAGATCATCATCGGGTCCACATTTGCGCTAACAATCTGCATTCTGGTTGGGGTGAACTTTGATCTGCGGATCAATCAGGCTGAAGTGGGATTTGAAAACTGGGTCGCTTTCTTCGTTGCTTATGGCGCGTATCTTTTTGCCATCTTTGGCCTGCTGTTTTCATGCTGGGTGCTGTTTCGCTCCGGCGTGCTGTCGCCGGTTGTGCGAGAGACTGCCAAGGTCACGTCGATGGTATTCACCATCCTGATCGGCTCGCAATTGCTGAACCTTGTGGTGATCTCGTTTGGTGGTGAGCATTACATTCAGCAATTCCTCAAGAGCTTTGACAATGAGTTTCAGGTTTTTCTTCTGGTCATGCTGGTGCTGTTTGTTTTGGGCTTTGTGCTCGATTTCCTTGAGATCATTTACATCGTTATCCCAATTGTGGGGCCGGTGATTTATGGCGGCACTTTTGATCCCAAATGGGTCACCATCATGATTGCGGTGAACCTGCAGACTTCGTTCCTGACGCCGCCTTTTGGCTTTGCGCTGTTTTATCTGCGCGGTGTGGCCCCCAAAGAAGTGACAACGGCACATATCTATCGGGGGGTTCTTCCTTTTGTGCTGATTCAAGTGGTCGGCCTTGGGATCCTCTGGTTTTTCCCCGGCATTGTCACAATTGTGCCGGATCTTATTCCGAACTGATCACTGCTGGCGCTATGGACAAAAACAGGGGTGGTCAGCGCTTGGTTCGCCCCACTCAATGCCGCAGAGGTGGCAATCTGCCGTCGGGTTTTAGCGTGTTTTCCGAGAGTGTATCTGAACAAGTGAGGGCTGAGGGTCAGCCTTTGATTGTGCGCTTGTCGGGCAAAAAGATATTGGCAACCTGCTCGGCAATCGGGTCGGTGGAGAGCGGGTGTGTTTCGGCGCTGTAGTTGTCAGGATCCCGCATTTTTTGCCAATTTCCGCCAAAATAAACCTCAAGGCCTGAGAATTTTGCCTTGTACCCCATCTTTTGACTGCCCGGCACCCAGTAGCCCAAGTAGACATAAGGCAATCCCGCCTCGCGGGCGATCTCGATATGATCCAATATCAGGTAGGTCCCCAGACTGTCGCGCGACCGCGAAGGATCATAAAAGGAATAGACCATGCTCAATCCATCGGTGAGCACATCCGTCAGACTGACACCAATCAGGTCTGAGGTCTTGTTGTCGGTATATTCCACAACCCGGCTGCGTATCGGGGTTTCTTCCACCATGGCCGCAAATTCAAACACATCCATGTCTGCCATGCCGCCTTCAGCATGCCGGCTGTCGAGATAAGAGCGAAACAGGGCGTATTGGTCTTCCGTCGCCCATGGGGAAGTGGCTCGGCGCGAAATATGGGTGTTTCGGCGGGTGGTCCGCTTTTGGCTTTTTGACGGCTCGAATTCAGATATGTCGATGCGGGCAGACAGGCAGGCTGAGCAATCTGCGCAGGACGGGCGATAGAGCACATTCTGGGAGCGCCGAAAGCCCTGTTGAGACAGGCTGTCATTAAGTTTTTCTGCGTTCTCGCCCTGAAGTGCCGTGAACAGCTTACGCTCCATCCGCCCGTCCAGATAAGGGCAGGGTTGTGGTGCGGTCACGTAGAACTGTGGCGCTATGGGCAGGCTATGGCGCATGTCACTCTCTGAATAGATTATCAATGATCATAGCAATGTGATCGCGCTACGCCAAGTCTTGATCACAGTCTTTGGTTTACAGGTCTGAACGACGGTTTATCGCCGTGGTTCCAAGCACCATATCGCTAAGTCCCTGGCCGCGTTCAGACGCAGCCATAAACACGATAGAGATTATTTGCAGGACAAAAATGCTGAAGGATACCGCAAAGCCAAGCGTGTGCAGAACAGCCGTGCTGAAGTCAAAGCGAGTTCCGTCTGCGCGTCGAAACTCAATGTTCATCAGTCGCATACCCCATGTAGCAGAGCGATTGGTGATGGTGATCACCCGGTATGCAAAGCTCACGACCAACAGCAGCAAGGGAAAAACCCAGAATGCGAGAGTGACCGTCAGAAAGCCGATCAACAGGCAGAACGCAAAAACGATGATGACATCAATCACCCAAGCAAACAGCCGTTTGATTGGAACGCTGTCGTAAAACTGGGGCTGCGTGTGGGGATCGGGGAGATGGGTCATTTGGGGCCTGTTGCTGTATGAAAGACCGGCCCCTGACACTCAGGGACCGGCGGGGGCGGTTCAGATGGTTTTGTCGTCCGCGGATGTATCTTCTTCGCGTTCTGCTTTAGCGGTTTTTGCGCGTTCGTCCATGAAGTCATCAAATTCGGACTTGTCCTTGGCTTCGCGCAGACGTTCAAGGAAGGCCTCAAAGTTCATCTGCTCTTCTTCCAGGCGGCGTAGTGTGTCCGCTTTGTAGGCGTCAAACGCGCTGTTGCCGGTCGAGGACATCGCGTTCACACCATGGCGCGCCCAGGGTTTCATGTTTGTGCGACTGCTGCAGGATTTATTGAACATGCGTTTGCTCCAGATCATGTAAAACAGAAAGGCGAGGCCAACTGGCCAGAAGAAGACAAAGCCAAGCACCATGGCTGCAATCCAGGCGCCTTTGCCTTTGCTGTCCAGCCAGGCTTCGGACCTTGAAAACCAGCCCATGCGTGGGCCTGTCATTGGGGTGGATTGGGTCAGGGTGGTCATTGGTCTCTCCGTTGTTCAGGGTTGCGGCGGGTGTTCCGCCGCTTGTTGGTACGAAGGTAATGTAAATCGCCTTCACATTACCAAGATTGTGATTGAGCGGTGAACTTGCAAGAGGTAATGTGAATGTTTTTTACATTAATTGCATTGCTCGTTACTTATCAGTACTTTGACGGGTGATGTAAGTGCGTTGGGGGCCGTGACGTATGCTTGTCCAATTGGAGAAACAAACATTTTTTTGAAGCAACCGACCGCCAAAGAGGTTTTGACGCCGTTGATTGTTGATGTGGAGACAGAAGAAACTGGTTCAGCCTGAAGGCGGTGTAACGAACCTTACCATCATTCGTTGGAGTAGCGTTGATAGCAGTTTCTTCTATTCTTTGCCTATTGGTCGCCTTGAGATCGGTTCGGCGTCCGGATGCGGCAGGTTGTCAAAACAATTTCGACTAAAGGAAGTCCACTTTCCCAGTAGCAATGTCATAAACGGCAGCAGCAGATTTCAAATGTCCTGCCTTGTTCAGCTCAGACAGGATTGGGGCTGCAGTTTGCGCCTTTTCGGCGGCCAGCCTCGCATTCTGCGCCGTTGCAGCGGCCAGTAGGTCAGATGGATCACCGGCCATGGCATCATAGACAGCGGGACGGATGGCGTTGACGAGACTTGGCAGATGTCCGGGCGGAAGGATATTCTGCTGAATCGAGGAAATCGCTGCATCGACTGCTCCGCAAGAAGTATGTCCAAGCACGACGATTACCTTGATGCCAAGAATGGCCGCGCCATATTCCAGACTTGCCAGCCCGTCCTCGTTGATGAAGTTTCCTGCAACCCGGACAACAAAGAGGTCGCCCGGCCCCTGATCGAAGATCAATTCGGGCGCAACCCGAGAGTCGGCGCAACTCACGATAGCTGCAAAGGGTTGCTGTCCAAGTGCCCGCGTGGCGCGACCAGCGGAGTGGTCCGTGTTAATCGAGGAATTGGTCACATAGCGCACATTTCCATCGATCAGCCGTTGGAAAGCCTCGTCCGGCGAAACCGGGATGTTATCTGAAGCCGATGCAGAAACCTGCAAAACAAGTGGCGCGGCCAGTGTAATTGCCACACCAGCAATCAGCCCACGCCTGCTGACAGTCCATGATTTATTGTTCCCAACCACAAGCAAACTCCAATCGAATTTTTAGATAACTAACATGATCTTCACGTAGTTGGTTAGGC
>CBDTVL010000122.1:0-11421 GCA_965363755.1 uncultured Sulfitobacter sp. | reverse complement strand
GGCCGGAAGCTGCCCGGCATTTCCCAAGATGATGGTTAGTAAGGGCGGATTGCAGACATTCGCTGCATGTGCGAGACACTATCATCTAAGTTCAAGAAGCAGACGTTCCCACTCTTGGCCCGCTACTTCTGTCTTGCCCATCACGCTAGGCACTGAGCGCGCACTTGACACATTGCAGGTTTAGCTTAGGATTTCTGCATTTATCGACATAGAATAATTGAGTAAAAACATGATTGCGCTTGTCGGGGTATTACCTTCTGAGAGCTCGCCGATCGCTTTTGGCGGCTCCAGTAATTTGATTGCACGATGGGACAGATGGGTAACGATGTCCCGCGAGGCCTTTTGGGAGGCCGACCCCTATGACACGCGTATCTGGAACTTTACCGCCGCGTCGGGGGTCTTTGAAGAGATGGCCGTCGCGGGGGCGTGGCGACTTAGTCAAACGCGTAACGGCCTCCCCCTTCCATTGGCTGTTTTGTGTTGCGGAAAGGTGCCATCTCCCACAGATCCCTGGTTCACCGCCGCGGCGCAAGTCCTCTCGCAAGCGCTCACTGGCGCGGCCAAGGCGGCGCGGCTGAGGGACCAAGTCTCTGCGCTGCCCGGGTTCACACCCACGCCGCCGATAGAGCAAGGGGCATGCTTTTGGATTGATGATTGGGAGGTCCATGAGTTGGTTTTTGCGGACATTCATGAATTGGCCGAGACTGGATTTTCGCAAATGCTGGCCCCGCGTCTGGTCACTGAGGGGGACGCATAATGGGACTGACCGTTTACGCCGAAGGTATGGGGTTTTTTCACAAAGGAAGTGGTGGTAAAGGCGTTGCGCCTATTGATATCTGCCTTACGCCACCGCCGCCGCCCACTGGCCCAATTCCGGTTCCTTATGTGAATATGCTGCAGTCCTCCAACCTTGCGAAGGGCTCCAAGTCGGTCAAGATTGACGGTGAACCAACTGCGCTTGAAAACGCGTCACATGTCTCCACCAGCACCGGTAATGAAGCCGCGACGCAAGGCGGCGGGGTGGTCACACACAAGACCAAAGGTAAGGGCAGCTTCAAGCTGTGGTCCTTTACGGTCAAAGTCGAAAACAAGGGCGTCGCGCGGCATGGCGACCTTATGGAGCAAAACACTGCGAGCCCCTTACCCAATTGCGTGTGTCCGCTTGCGATCAATAAAATGGCGCCCCCGCTTGGTGATGACTGGGGCAAGACTTGCGATGATGATTGGGACCAGAAAAAGCATTATTCCAACCCCACAGATACACAAGCCACTGCGGTGCGAGGCGGACCGTGTTGGGAGTGTAAAGAAACCGGAGTTGACCCTGGAGTTTGGGACACGTCTTTCCTCAAAGATGCTGCTGGTCAACGTATACTCGTCGGTGGACGCGCGACGATGGGGGTAAATCCGAAGAAGCGCCACCTGGCGTCCACGACTGCGACCCAAGAGGGTTTCACGCCAGATCACCAACCGCCGCAAAGTCTCGCTTGGAAGATGGGGGGCTGTCATATGAAGAAAAGCCCCGATGCCTTCATTTCCTTCATGAAAGACGATTCCAACGTTAAACCGCACTGCAAGAAGCATTCCTCGCAGCAGGGTGGGGTCATGTCCCATTGGAAGAAGGCGTGACTAAGTTGCCCGGAACACAAGTTATTTTGACTAGGAGTTTCCTATGAGCGCAGTAGACGATCTTCAGGACAACTACATTCGAGATTTACGATCTGTGTTGCCAGAGCTGGAGGCGTGGTGGAAAAATCTGAGCGGTGTGGCCAAGATGGAAGACCCAGCACCGCCCGAGATCATGCGACGGTGGCCGACCACCATTTCGGGGCACCCTCGGGTGCTCGACATTTTTCAGACCTATTTTTTCGAGCTGGATTATCTCAACCAAGTTGCGTTGCAGGAGTCTCAGGTAAGGCAGGAGGCTCAAAAGCAAACCCCTATCGATGAAAGTGATTGGGGCGAAACGCCTGAGCCAGTTTCTACAGACTTCAAACGGCCGGTGGACGTCCTCATCAACGATATTGGGGCCAAGGCCCCTGACCTTAACAAGCTGGTGCTCGGTATCATCATGGTGCCAGTCGGCCTCGACCCAGACGAGGAATATTTCTAATGGCTGACATCTTGAGAAACACTGGCGAAGGCATTCAGCGCCTGATGCACGCCATGTTCGACATCGGTGCATATGACGGCTGGGCGGCTCCTGACAGAACCCTCAGCGAGGCGGCACAGGATTACCAGACTCTCTATGAGGGGTACGTGGCGCTGCTCCGCGTGGCTCATACTGAGGCTCACCGACGTTGGGATGGTACAGTCAACGCGCTGGCTAAAGCGGAGGGACTGCCCCTGGAGGTTGCTTTGGAAGTGGCGCATGACCGTCAATGGGCAGGACCGGGTGGAGACCCGAATGTCGTCTGGGTCGTGCGTCTCATCTGGCTGGAATGCCATCGGTCAAACACCGAAATGCCACCTGAACAACGTGTGCGGCCCGAGACGCTATTGCTGCAATGGTTGATTGATGACAACGAAGAGAAATTGGTGGAACTGATTGGCTGCATGCCCTATTGGCCCATCGGCCTCGGCGCTGATGGACAATGGTGTTGAGCCATGGGCTTTGATGTTTGGTTGGAAAACAGGACCCCTTTTGCTGCCGCCACCCACGGGCAGTTGGATGCCGATGGGCAAGAGGTGTTGCTGCTGATGGTCTCTGCCAGCTTCGAAATGACCGCCCCTGAAGTGCCTTTGACCGTGGCGCGGGAACAGCTGCCGGTTTGTTTTGCAGACGAGCCTTACGGGGATCCGGCCATGTCGTCCATTCGGCATGAAGCGGATATCGCCCAAGAGAAGCCGGGCGTCGAAGTGCTCGTGATCGGGCAGGCACATGCGCCGGGGGGCAAATCGTGCGAACAGGTGGATGTAGCCCTGCGGGCAGGGTCAATTGGCAAAGTCCTAACCGTCACAGGCGACCGTTTGGAGGGCCCTCTGGGTGCCAGCAGGCCTGCGCCTTTCCTGACCATGCCGCTGATGTGGGAGCGCGCCCATGGTGGCTCCACGCCAGAGGGCGCAGCAGACGTGCGTAACCTCGTGGGAATTGGCTGGAAAGACTCGCTATCTGCAGACCCGCAAGCGCGGTCTGAGGTGCCCAATATAACATATGTGGGCGACGATGGTCCAAATCCGGCCCCCGCAGGCTTCGGCCCGGTAGGAAGGGGATGGCAGCCGCGCATTGGTCTGGCGGGAACCTATGACGACGCCTGGCTGGCCGATCAGTGGCCGCTTGCACCACATGACTATGATCCGCGCCACAACCTGTGCGCACCTGCAGACCAGCACGTCGATGTGTTGCCAGCCGGCAGTGCGATTGCGGTGATGAACATGACCCCCTCCGGTCGATGGTCTTTCGCCTTGCCCAAGTTGCGGGCTCCTGTGCAAATGATCTATGCCGACCGAATTGAGACAGTTGAGTTGCGCCCCGACACTGTCATTTTGGAACCCGATCTTATGCGGGTCACGCTCAAGGGGCGTGTGGCCACCCGTTTGATCCGCAACAGCCCTAAACTGAAGGAAATTGCGTACGGGCATGTTTCGCCGGTCTGGCTGAACGCCCGCAAAAAGGGCAAAGCCTACCTAAACCCCAACGGGGGAGACGGGACATTGACCAGAGAGCCAGTGTGGTCGTTATGACGCCGCTTTACGTTGCAGGCTTGGGGATGGTCACCGCCGCTGGATTGAATTTGGAACAGTCCGCCGCCTCGTTCATTGGGGGGATCAGCGGTTTCGCGGAGGCGGCGGCCTTGGACGTTTTCCCAGAGATGCAGATCACCGCCAGCGTCCCAGCCGCCTGGAGGCTACGCCCGAACACGGGAGAGTGGCTTCTCAACCTTGCGGCACGGGCGGGGGCGGAAGCGATGCGAGACGCAGGCGTGCCCCCCGCGCAAACGGTTCTGATTTGCAGCCCGCCAGAAAGTTGGCGCGATCATCCGTGCTGGGCGGACGTATCGGTCGACACGTTCTTCACGGGTCTCGAAGAGCGGCTGGGCGGAGCCTTTGCGGCGGGCTCGCGCTTGGTTGACGGGGGGCCTGCGGCTTTGATTGGGTGCTTGACGGACATGGCCCAGTTTTTGGGCAATCGCAAGGCCACCCATTTTCTTTTGATCGGCGTAGATTCTCTGCTGAACAAAGTCGACATGGCGCGGCTTAGGTCAGCGGAAAGGCTGCAGGGGCAATCCGCACAGGGCGTTGTCCCAGGTGAAGGGGCTGCGGCGGTGGTTCTAACCAGCGATCCAGTGCCCGGCATGGCTATACGTGGTATTGGGCTGGCAGAGGAAGCGGACCCGGTTGGCGGTGCGCGCCAAAGCCAAGGACGCGGCATGGTGAATGCCTTGGAACGCGCCTGCGTTCCCCTCACCCGACCCGAAAGCGCCGTCGAGTTTGCTGTGAGCAATTTCAATGGGGAGCGCTACGGCGCGCTAGAGATGCTTTTGTACAGGGCGAGGTTCTACCGCACCCACCGAGACTACATGGCGACGGCATACCCGGCCATGAGTTTTGGCGAAACGGGGGCCGCAGGTGGCGCAATAGCGCTGGCCGTTGCCGCTGACGCATTTCGGCAAGGCTATGCGCCGGGGGAACATGCGTTGTTGGAACTGGTTTCCGACAACGGTATGCGGGTTGGCGCCTACGTGTCACGTTGCTCGGAGGTAGACTAAGACCAAGCAGGGTATGGTCGAAAGTGACGCCACTCACCCAAGACCTGCCCCGGAGTTTTGACTGCTTGTGCCAAGATGCGACGGCGCAGACGCGGCAAGCTTTCGAAGACTGAGTCAGGCTTGATCTCTTCCATCACAACGCGGACTCGGTCGGCCACGGCCCATGGGCCATCTTCGCGTTCTTCAAAACCCGCGCCCATTACGGCTGGATCACCTTCCAATGCAACTGTGTCATCAAGATCCACGGGTAGCGCGCAGCGTAGGGCAGCGGTGGCCGCGGCAGCATCTTCTGGCACGCCAAGTCTTGAGAGCAGCCACTCCATGACCGCCGGATCGTCAATCATGCCTGACACTGCAATCGCCGCCGCACGTCGTGCGGGATTGCGGATCAATTGCCCTAACCATTTGCGCAGATCAGGACCTGTTTCGGACACCACTACCAGCTCAAGCGCCGCGTCTGCGTGGGCGGAGGTGCCTTCAGAAAGGGCGCGAAGCGTATCGCGACCGCGTGTGCGGTCTCCAAGCAAAACCGCGCTTCGGGCCGCCCAATACCGAATATCATCATCTTCCGATGCACTTATTGCGTCTTGCGCGACGTGTAATCGGTCGCTCAACCCAAGCTCTCCTAGCAAGCGTAGAGCGCGTGCGCGGACAAGTGGATCTGAGTCCGACAGAAATTTGGTCAGTTGATCCCCAGGCGCCGTTCGGTAATGCGAGCATGACGTTAGGGCGAGCCATCTATGAATAGGGTTGGGCGACCTCGACCATGGGTCGACATAATCCTTCAATACAGCGACCCCGACCCAAGCCAATGCCCCGGATGCGCCGCGCCATTCTGATCTGTGCGTTTTTGCTAACTGAACGAGAAAGGGTGTCAGCTCTCCGTCACGGCTTTTCAGCGCAACGACCATCCACGCAAATATTTCGCCTGCCATTGGGAAGTCGTCAAACTGACGTTTGGCTTCTGCCAAGGCGGCTTCGCTCGAATTGAGGGTGGCGCGAATATGGGCCTTGAGGCGCAGATCAACGCGCCCGAGCTGTTGCGCATCCATGGCGGCGTCATGAAACATGTTAGCGCGTTGCGTCCATAGAAATGCCGCACCTTCAACATGTTGGCGCAAAATGGGTGGGATTGTAGTTGTTTGGTCCATCAAATTCTCCGGGGCGCACTTTGCCAATTCGCGGTGGCCTCCAATCGGCGTAGAGCACCAGAAGTCGGTTGTTCAAAACATACCTACGCAGCCCTACTGTCTCAAAAAAATGGTCTCTATTTATGCGTCCACGTTAGCGCGATTACGGTCTTGAAGCACGACCTTTTTAGCCCGGCGGTAGGGGGCCTTGTGTTAGCTGTTTTTCTGGATGCCACATCCTTAGAAAGGCGAAACTGTTTGATAGTTTCGAGCCACGGTTCCAAGAGAATTGAATAATGACCCGCAGTGCAGTCATCCGTGATCTACTAATGCTGCGTGGTACACAAATGGCCGCTTCGGGGAAACTGCTGCGCAGCACTTGACGACCTGGTCAAGGTCCGGCTTGGGCCGTTCGCGACCAATGCTGCACCATCCACATTTAGGCACTAAGGACGGGAAGCGGTCGTTCGCTGCACCGAGCACAGAGGTCAGCTATGCGGGACATTGCAGACCTTGGCCTCAAATGTAGCAATGGCTGCTTTAGAGAAATGGGCTACCTGGGCGCTGGTTTGCGAGGTCAAAAAATTAGTTTACGTCGGTGATCAGATAGATTTGCTTTTGGCAAGCTCAGATATGGATGTCACGTCCTATGTCAACGTTCCAGATGGACATTAACCTGGCAATAGCTACTAGTGGAAATTGGCCTTGCCTGTTTCGTTTCGTGAAGGGCAATGCACAATCCGCTTCAAACAATCTGTCCCCTTGGGACTAAGGACCCAAAAATATCTCAACCCGAAACGATGACTGCTGTTTTGCTCACTGGTCACGGAGGCATAGAGAAAATCGAATACAGATCGGGTGTTGCTGTACCAGCGCCAACCGATAGCGAAGTTCTGATCCGCGTGGTCGCTGCAGGCATCAACAACACCGATATCAACACCCGTACGGCTTGGTATTCAAAGTCGGTAAGTGAGACCACTAATGAAGGCGGAACTGTGGGTTTCGATCAAGCCGGGGATGATGATGCAACATGGTCAGGCGTGCCTATGGTTTTTCCGCGTATTCAGGGTGCTGATGTGTGTGGGCTCATTCATGCCGTTGGTACTGATGTTGATCCAGCGAGCATCGGCGAACGGGTTTTAGTACGCAACATGCTACGGTCTTATGTGGATTATCGCCCTTACGAGTGCTGGACGCTTGGCTCTGAATGCGATGGCGGTTTTGCACAATTTGCCGTGGCCCCCCGCGCGCGAGCCCCACAAAGTTGACTGTGACTGGAGTGACGTTGAATTGGCGTCGGTTCCTTGTGCGTATTCCACAGCGGAGAATATGCTGCATCGCGTCCAAGTAGGTGCAGAAAAAGTTCTGGTAACAGGCGCTTCTGGTGGCGTCGGGTCTGCGGCAGTGCAATTGGCCAAACGTCTTGGTGCAACCGTCATCGCACTCTCTTCGCAGTCAAAAGCAGATGACGTGAAGGCCCTTGGCGCGGATCAAGTGATTGACCGAAACGCTGATCTATTGACCGTGCTGGGAGAAGGAACAATTAATGTCGTGATTGATCTGGTCGCGGGCGATCAGTGGCCCACATTGCTCAAAGTGCTACGTCGTGGTGGGCGTTATGCGACAGCTGGTGCGATTGCGGGGCCAATCTCTGAAATTGACATTCGCACTCTCTATCTGAAAGACCTGACTCTCTTTGGTTGTACCTTTCAAGACGACGAGGTTTTTGACAATTTGATTGGTTGTATCGAACGCGGGGAAATTCGCCCCGTGGTCGCGAAAAGCTACCCGCTTTCTCAGAGTGCACAAGCGCAGGAAGATTTTCTTGCAAAGAAACATACCGGTAAGCTCGTTCTTGTCCCGCCAAAGGTTGCACAATGAAGATCCAGAAGATCGAGCTTTATCAATTAGATTTACCTTATTCTGGCGGCGTTTATGTTCTGTCCGGCGGGCGTGAATATCGCAGTTTTGATGCTTCATTCGTACGTGTTGTTACGGATACTGGTCTCGATGGCTGGGGCGAAAGCACCCCCTTTGGGCCCACCTATATTGCAGCTCATGCGCTTGGCACACGGGCAGGCATCGCAGAAATTGCACCACAGCTCATTGGCCGTGATCCGCGTCAATATGATCGTATCAACGAGACGATGGATCAGGCGTTGGTCGGGCACAATCACGCTAAGACAGCGATTGATATTGCCTGCTGGGATGTATCCGGAAAATCGGGTGGACGTCCGGTGTGTGAGCTGCTTGGTGGATCCACGGGACTGCGCATGCCAGTCATTTCATCCATTTATGCAGGCACACCCGAAGACATGCGCGCACGAGTGGCGGATCATCGCGCTCGCGGCTATCGTGGGCATTCGGTGAAGATCGGGGCGCTCGATAGCGAAGGTGGCCCTGCCTTGGATGCCGAAAGGATCGCCGCATCGCTGGCGGATCGCCAACCTGGTGAATACTTTATGGTCGACGCCAATGGCGGTATGATCCCTGAAACAGCCCTTAGGATGTTGCGTTTACTGCCTTCTGGCCACGATTTTGTGTTTGAGGCACCCTGCGCAACATGGCGTGAAACGATGTCTCTGAGGGCACGTTGCAACTTGCCAATTATCATGGATGAATTGGCGCAACAGGACGGGGACATCGCACAGATTATTGCGGGTGACATTGCCGATGGCATTGGCTTGAAGGTCTCCAAAGCGGGCGGCCTGACAAAAGGACGGTGTCATCGCGATCTATGTCAAGCAGCGGGCATGACCGTCAGTGTGCAAGACACGGTTGGGTCCACAATGGCATTTGCCGGTATTGCACACTTGGGTCAGACAGTGCCCGAGCGAGTATTGCGCTGCATTCTCGATTGTCGCGATATGGTGACGGTTGAAACCGCTGCTTTTTACGCACCAATCGTCGATGGCGGTGTATTCGTACCTGATCAACCTGGGCTGGGCATTACTGCGAATATGGATGTGCTTGGTGATCCCGTGGCAGTTTGGGAGATATAGGAACTAGAACGGTTTTATGCGCACGGCTTACTGAGCAACAAGAGCGAAAAGTGGATTTTGGCAACGTCGCAGAAGCAGTCAGGTAAGGCTCCCTCCCAATCTTAGCTGCATGGCGGATGAACCCACAAAGTGCGGAATTCCTTATCGTTCTTGGTGATGCTAGGGCCGACCGCTTCCCTCCGATCCACAGCAAACTCACCCAACGCTACAACACTCACCCATTAAGTTGACTCGTGATTGGCGAAAGTGGACTTTAGCTGCGTTGCAGAAGATTGGTGAAATGGACTCAGAACTTCCGTTCGCTGCGGGTATGGGCCGTTTGTGACCAATGCTGCACGAAGCACATTTCGGCGCTAAGGGCGGAAACCGGACTTCCGCTGCACTGTGCGCCAATGTCTGCTGCGCCAGAAAAATCGGCCTGATGCGACTGCAGCAAACTTTGCTACGGCAGACCGGTTAAAACCGTGACCGCCTTGCGGCGGAGCAGCGCTACTATCCGAAAACGGTCGTTCATGGCAGCTCAAATGTCCGCGCCTCGATCCGGTCATTCGCTGCACGCGCGTGTAGGGTCCGAGTTGCGAAAAAGCGGCCATTCGCGGCGGCTCGTTATGCCGTCGAGGTAGCATCTATCTCGTTTGTGGTCGGTTCCGAGGCCAAAATATTTCTACAAAAACAGATCCCGAGACCACCAGGATTGCCAAGATTTGAAGCCAGGTCGGGCTGTCGCCCAGGAACATCACGGCGAGCACTGCCGCAATCACGGGTTTCAGGAAAAAAAGATATGATGCCCGTGTCATATCGGCTGCAGCCGCAAGTCCTCCGAGCCATAGGAGCTGTGTAACTGTAGTGTTCCAAAGACCAAGAACAATCAGGGACCAGATCGCGACGTCAGGTTTTGTGCTTAACGACAGCGGATTCACCCACTTCCCCCAGAACAACCCCACTCCTATCCAAAGCCCGATCGCGCCGATTGTGATTGCCAGCGTGGTAATCTGCATCCCCCCATGTCGAACCATGAGTGGTTTTGCCACCACCGAGTAGATGGCGACGAGTGCCGCGCATAAGATTGCCATCAGAACTCCCCACAGAGACGCGCCTCCGGCAGTGAGTACGTCGAGGTATCCGTCTGTCAGCAACATAGCCACGCCAATAACCGCAAGAACGCCGGTCACAATCTTGACGGTTGAAATTGCTGTGCGGTTGACGATGAGGTTTGCCAACCCGACAAAAATCGGGATCGTCGTTACCAGAGTGGCAACCTGAATCACGGACGCAAAGTCCAGCGACCAGTGAAATAAGAGATAGGCCAGCGAAACCCCAAGCAGCGAAAGGGGCACGAGCGTTGGCCAGTCTTCGCGCAGGGGCGTGTAAAGATCGCGCGTGTCTTTGCGGATAACGGACCAGAGCAGAAGACCGGCCGCGCCAATTAGGTACCGCCAAACCGAAACCTCCGGGCCGGCCATGCCGGTCAGTCTAGCAAAGAACTCGGAACTTGCGTGCCCGCAAACCCCAACGAAAACGGAAATGTAAGCCCAGCGTTCGGGAATATTCATCGCTATTCGAGCTCCGCACAAAACCGTGCAAGACTCTCGGCAAGTCGTTCGGGCCGCTCAAGCGGCAGCAAGTGTCCAGCGTTGTCCCATTCCTCCCTACGCGCGTCAGGCAGGAGCGCATACAGACGGTCGATAACGTTCGCGTCGCGAAAGACCCGATCGTGTAGCCCGGTTATCGAAAGCATGGGTAAGTTGAGCGATGCCCAGTCGAAATTCCAATCAGTGTCGACCGAATTGCGCATTAGATTCGCATGGCCGTGACCGTTCTCAAGCGGCGTGTAGGGGCCCATCAGATAGTTGGGACGAACACCCGCTGCGAAATCGGGGTTGGTCAACAAAGGCATCATCAGGCCCATAAACAATGCCGCGCCACCGGTTGCCACGTAATGGGGCAGTGCGTCATTTATCCAGGCAATTCTCGGGTTGATTTCACGCAACGTGTTGAGAAGGACAACACCCTCGACCGTCGTGCCCCTGGCCCAGGCCTGTGCGGCGTATAGCCCGCCGATTGACAAACCGGTCAGAACTGGACGGTTCGGTTCGATCTCTTCTATGAGCCAAACTAGGTCGTCTACAATCAGGGAATTGGTCAGTTCCAACCCCGAGCTGAAAGTCGACTTTTCCTGACCCCGAAAATTGTAACTCAGTGTTCCGAACCCTTGATCGCGCAGCATCGGTGCGACGGTCGCTTCCCAGTGATCGGTAGAGCCAGTCAGCGCGTTGACGAAAACGACAGTGGGTGCACTGTCTCGCTTGGGAGCGTAGTGCAAATAGAAGATCGAGTTGTCGGCATTAAGTTGGAGTTCGGCCAAATTTTATGCCCCCTCAGCGAATCCAATTATTACTCGCCTAGGAGAATTCACGCAAGGAAGCTCTACGTATTGGGCCGCTCAAGATAGGGATCGACAGAACCAAGATGTGGCCCACTTCGGGCTCGTTGCCGCCATTCGCTGCGCCAACCACAAAGGGCAGCTAAGGGCCTATTCTGTTGAAAAACCCCACTTGATTTTAGAGCGTTTGGCTGATTCAA
>CBDTVL010000121.1:0-11453 GCA_965363755.1 uncultured Sulfitobacter sp. | reverse complement strand
GCGAGACCTTCGGCGGTGATGTCGGCCACTACCCGTTTGCGCGCCTCGAACCGATCCAATCCGCGATATTCTTCTGGTACAAGGTTCATCGCGGCGATCATCGCCTCATCGAAGGTCTGTTCTCCATTGGCGATGGCCTGCGCAATTGCAGCTTCTTCGGCGTAGGGTTTGCCGTCAGCGCGCATGTTGGCGCGGGTGTCCATCAGGTTGAACATCGGGATATTGCCACGTTTTGCCACCTGATAATCGTTGAAGTCGTGCGCGCCAGTGATTTTCACCGCACCTGACCCGAAATCCTTGTCGGGATAGCCGTCGGTGATGATCGGGATCAGACGGCGCTGTGCCTTGGGGCCAACCGGAATTTCACATAGTTTCCCAACGATGGGCGCATAGCGTTCATCAGACGGATGCACTGCAACTGCGCCATCGCCCAGCATGGTTTCGGGCCGGGTGGTGGCGATCGAGATGTAATCGCGGGTCTCGCGCAGGGTGATGTTACCGTCTTCGTCTTTCTCGATGTATTCGTAAGTTGCTCCACCGGCGAGCGGGTATTTGAAGTGCCACATGTGGCCCGCGACTTCGATATTCTCGACCTCGAGATCGGAAATGGCGGTTTCAAAATGCGGGTCCCAGTTGACCAGTCGCTTGCCGCGATAGATCAGGCCTTTGTTGTACATATCGACAAAAACTTTGGTCACCGCATCGGGGAAGTTTCCAGACATGGTAAAGGCTTCCCGGTCCCAATCGCAGGAGGCGCCGAGCCGTTTAAGCTGGTTGATGATCGTGCCGCCGGATTCCTCTTTCCAATCCCAGATTTTTTCAAGAAACGCATCGCGCCCCATTTCGGCGCGGCTGGGGTGTTGGGCCTCGGCGAGTTTACGTTCAACAACCATCTGCGTGGCGATACCGGCATGGTCGGTGCCGGGCTGCCAGAGCGTGTCAAAGCCGCGCATTCGATGCCAGCGCACCAAAATGTCCTGCAGGGTGTTGTTGAAGGCGTGGCCCATGTGCAGCGAACCTGTCACATTGGGCGGAGGGATCATGATGCAATAGGTGGACGCGCCCGGTTTGGCGTTGGCCCCGGCTTTGAAGCAGCCAGCCGCCTCCCACGCTTTGTAAAGACGGTCCTCGGCTTCAGCCGCGTTGAAGGTTTTATCCATGGCCATGTCATCGCGCCCCTTGTTGCGTGCAGGTTCCTCTAGCGAAGGATGCGGGCAAGGGGAAGGTGGGGCGGCAATATACGGCCAGCGCAGTGGTTATTCAGGTACTGAGAGGTTCAAGTCGGGGAGTGACACAGCGGCGTCAGGTGCGCTGGGCCGAAATCGAAGACACAGTGAGCGGTTCGTGCGCACCGGGGCGAAGGACAGTTGGGTCATAGGGCGTGCGGGCGAAAACTTCACGCACCATGGGCGCGAAGAATTCCAAGGATAGGGTATCGTAATCCGGATCAAAGCTGGACTGGTCCCATCGTTCACAAAACGTTGCGCAGTCGTCGAAGTAGGGGTGGTCTAAATACGCGTCGCGTTTGTGGGGGTTGGCGCCTACATGATGGCCATAATAGACCATCTGGAAATCGCCGTGCTTTTCCACCACCCAGGCGCATTGCTCGCGGACGAACGGGCGCAGGATAGCGGCCGCATATTCGTCGTGATTGTAGGGCGCGTAGATGTCGCCAATGTCATGCAGCAAGGCCGACACGATCCAATCGATATCAGCCCCGTCTTTCCATGCGCGGGTTGCAGACTGCAGCGAATGCCCAAGCCGGGTAATTTTATAGCCGGACAATCCCTTGTCGAGTTCGACCATGGCCTCGAGCAGTCGATCAGCGGTGCCTTTGGTGTATTCAACTTCGTGCTCGGTCAGGAAATCGTAGTCTTCTTTGTCGCCGTCTTTCATCTGGGTGAATTTGACCTGAGAGATCATGCGCAAAGCCCTTTGTTAGCAGCGGCACCTGCCATCAGGATTTTGCCCTGAGCCGCGCGTATTTCATCGTAGAGCGCGAGGCTGGCTGGGGTAAAAGGCTGGCTTGGCGCAGCGAAATGGATGAAATGCCCCAACCGGTCCGCGCCACGTGCCTGCATTGCATAGTTTTTGGCTGCGGCGTGCTCTCCTACATCTGGTCTGCAGTAGCGGATGACAGCGGCGATGCGGCGATCATTGGTCGTGTTCGGTCCGGAGCCATGGATCGTCAGCCCATGGTGCAGAGAGATCTGGCCGGGATGGATTTCGATTGGTACTTTGTCTTCTTCGGCCACATCAACCCTGATTTCCTGACCACGGCTGAGCAGGTTGTTCTTGTCGAACGTGTCTTCATGCGGCAAAATTGGGTTCTTATGGCTGCCGCGCACAAAATCCATGCCGCCGGACGCCGGCGTTGCGGGGGAAAGAGACAACCATGCCGTGACCATGCCATCAACCGCTCCAAACCCCCAATAGGTCAGATCCTGATGCATGCCGACAATTTGTGTGGTGTCGGGCTCTTTGATGAAGAATTCGACGCCATAAATCAGGAAGTCGGGGCCAAGGATACCTTCGACGACATCCAGAATACGGGGGTCGGTTCCGATGCGGTGGGCGAAGGGAAGAACGCAATGGGAATTGAACCGTCTGTAGACGTTAAGCGGTTTGGGCAGGTCATTGTCCAGCCATTCCGCCTCAATCGTTTCCAGTTCAGCGCGCAGTGCGATGGCGTCTTGCACGGGCATCACCGGGATCGGGAATAGATAGCCATCTTGCCAGTAGTCTTCGACTTGGTTGGACGAAAGGCGGCCGTGGGTCAGGGTCAAAGGAGTTGGCAATAAGATCTCCAAATCGTGGTTCTTAAGAAGTCTAGATCAGGTTGGCGTAAAAAGCAGCATGATTTGTATTGGAGCTTAGACCTAGTCTGACTTAGCCTGCAGCAATGACGTCCCGTTTGCGATCCTTGAACTGGCTTCGCATGTTCGAGGCGGCCATGCATAGTGAAAGCCCTGCCCGCGCCGCAGCCTAGCTGGCAGTTGCCGTTGCTCGTGAACCGGCGAGGCAGTTTCGGAGGTAGTTGTTGCAACTCGAAGGAAAAAATCATGATCGTAATAGACCGGCGCGCATTATTGGGAACGGCGCGCGACGCGCACGGTCCGGGATGGGAAAGCGTGCGGATGCTGGTAAAATCCGACGGCATGGGCTTTTCGATGACAGATACGACAGTCTTGCCCGGTGCGGTTCTGACGTTGCAGTACAAGCATCATTTGGAGGCCTGCTTTTGCGTCTCTGGGCGGGGTGTGGTCACAATCATCGAGACCGGCGAGAGTTATGAGATCAGCCCCGGCGTCTTATACGCGCCCAACGCACATGAACGGCACGAAGTACGCGTGACCGGTGCCGAACCACTGAAACTGGTTTGTACGTTCTCTCCCGCTCTGGAAGGTGACGAGGTGCATCAGGCTGACGGCAGCTATGCGGTAGGTTAGCTGACCTAAGCCGGTCAGGTGACGTGGCGTGCCCGCGCGCCACGTTCGATCGCCGCAGCATGCAGCCGGTCGATGTTCAACTCGTACCGAATTTCTTCCAAAAGGCGCAATTCGGTTGCGGCTAAAGAACCATCTGCCGCCGCAACGTCGCAGGCAAGAGCATAGGCTGTTTCGAACAAGCGCTCAGGCAGGCTTTCTCGGATTAGTCCGAACAGGGCGTCTAGACCGTCCTCTTGTTCGAACAGATCAAACACAGTCTGTGAAATTGGCTTTAGCCGGTCCGTATCATACCCCGCGAAAACCGGCAGCATATTTACAGAGGATTGGATCTTCACCAATTCCGCGGTGCGAATATTTTCGTCTGATGCGGAAACCGCAACCATGAGCGCTACAAGGCTGTCCTGTGCTGTCATCGGGTGGAGCGTTTCGTTGGGCACTTGGGCCATCCTTTGGTGAGAGGTCTGTTGCAGTGCAGAATATTGACGCGCACGCAGATGGGCAATAGGTAGCGGCGGACCTTTGCGCAATGGGTGCTGGGTCCTGTCACCGGAGATAATTATGTCTGACTCGCGCCAAGCCGCACTGGAATCCAAAGCGTGGCCTTTTGAAGAAGCGCGCCGGTTGGCCAAGCGCTATGCCAAGGCGCCGCCTGAAAAAGGGTATGTGCTGTTTGAGACGGGATACGGACCGTCCGGCCTGCCTCATATCGGGACGTTTGGAGAAGTGGCGCGGACTTCAATGGTACGTCGCGCCTTTGAAGAGATCAGCGATATACCGACGAAACTTATTTGTTTCTCCGACGATCTGGATGGGATGCGCAAGGTGCCGAGCAATGTTCCAAACCCAGATGCGTTGAAAGAGCACTTACAACTACCGCTGACGTCTGTGCCAGATCCGTTTGGCACCCATGCCAGTTTTGGTGATCACAACAATGCCATGCTGCGCCGGTTTTTGGATACGTTTGGGTTTGAGTATGAGTTCATCAGCTCGACTGAGTTTTACCGCTCTGGCCGGTTTGACGAGGTGCTGTTGCGTGCCGTTGAGCGGTACGATGATGTGATGGCAGTGATGCTGAAAAGTTTGCGCGAAGAACGTCAGCAGACCTATTCGATCTTTTTGCCGATCCATCCCGAAACGGGTCGGGTCATGTACGTACCGATGAAGCAAGTGAATGCCACGGACGGAACGATCACGTTTGACGATGAGCAAGGCGCTGAGATCACCCTGCCGGTAACCAGTGGTAACGTGAAACTGCAGTGGAAGCCGGATTTTGGTGCGCGCTGGGCTGCCCTAGATGTTGATTTTGAGATGTACGGTAAAGATCACTCCACCAATACGCCGATCTATGACGGAATCTGCAAGATTTTGGGCGGCCGTGCGCCGGAGCATTTCACCTACGAATTGTTCCTGGATGAGAACGGTCAGAAGATTTCCAAGACTTCCGGCAATGGCATTTCGATTGATGAATGGCTGTCTTACGCGTCATCCGAGAGCCTGTCCTATTTCATGTATCAAAAACCCAAAACGGCCAAACGGATGCATTTTGATGTTATTCCCAAAGCAATGGACGAGTATCATCAGCAACTGCGCGCCTTTACGACGCAGGAATTGAAGGCGCAATTGAATAACCCAGTGTGGCATATTCATGGGGGCAATGTGCCGACATCGAATATGATTGTGCCTTTTTCGATGCTGCTGAACCTCGCCGCTGTGGCAAATGCAGACAACAAGGACCAGCTTTGGGGCTTTATTCAGCGCTATGCGCCGGATGCGGCACCCGAAACTCATAGTGATCTGGATGCAGCGGCCGGATACGCCGTGCGCTATTATAATGATTTTGTGAAACCGACGAAGGTCTATCGTGCGCCCAGCGATCTAGAGCGCGAGGCGCTCGAGGATCTGCGCGATCAACTGAAGACCTGGGATGGCGGCCCAGACGCTGAGGCATTGCAGTCCTTAGTATTTGCCTGCGGGCGCGAGCGGTTTGATCCTTTGCGGAGCTGGTTCACAGCCCTATACGAGGTGCTTTTGGGTGCAAGCCAGGGCCCGCGTTTTGGCGGATTTATTGCGCTTTACGGTGTCGGCGAGACCATTACCTTGATTGATGCCGCACTGGCAGGGGATTTGACTTGAGGCAAAACCCGCCTACCCTTTGTAGTGCTACAGGGAGGGCTTGCGATGCATCGGATCGTTTTGGTAACAGGATTTCTGTTTGGTATGTTTGGTATGGCAACAGCGCAGGGTGCCGATATTGAAGCCACGATCGGCAACCAGATAGAGGCTTTCAAAGCAGATGATTTTGCCGAAGCCTTTTCTTATGCCAGTCCCACTATTCAGGCACTTTTCCAGACGCCGGAGACCTTTGGGCGCATGGTCGCGCAGGGCTATCCGATGGTCTGGCGCCCGGCTGGGGTGCGGTATCTTGAGTTGCGCGAGGTCGCTGGGACCTTTTTGCAGCAGGTGATGATTACCGATGCCGCAGGTGCCACACACATTCTGGAGTATCAGATGCAAGAGCTCGAAGCCGGCTGGAAGATCAATGGCGTTCAGATTTTGAAAGCACCCGGTTCGACAGTCTGATGAGACAGCCTTGGTAGGCACCGTAACGGTGCTATGAGCCGTTGTTAACATCCTATTGATACCTCCGTTTCCGTGCCGGGAGTCTCCTGGTTTATTGATCGACAGATGCGCTCTGGCCGCCTCTTTGGAGGATTATTTGCCATGTGCTGCATGTTGGAAAGGGATTTGGATGAACAAGGCAATTACTGATGGTGTGCTGTTGATGCCGCCGGCGTTTGTGGGTGGGCTTGATGTGTGGTCCAGTGGTGATGGGACGCCGGGGTCTGACACCTATGCAGGTGTGTCCAACGCGGCCTTTGTTCCTGCCGATGAAGATTTTGATGGATGTCTTGAACTGCTGAAGACCGAGAATACTCAAAAACTGCGTTATACCGGGGAAACTCCGCTATTGCCGGGATGTTACCTGCAAATTAAGGCGCGGGTGAAGGCAATCAGCGGCAACTTGCCCACGGTGCGCATAGCCGGTTGGGCTGGTGCAGCAGGAGGCACGAACGTTACCGGCGCAGTTCAAACCGGCCCATCTGTGGCACTGACCACTTACGGTGAAATTTTTGAAATTACTGCGATTGTAGGCTCCGGGTCGCGCACAGGTGTCGACATGGCCTGGGGTGTCGATGCTATTTACGGCCATTTCGGTCTGGATTTGACTGGCACCAACGGCGGTGTCGTGCGTATCGATGACATCGAGATCAAAGACGTTACGTCGTTCTTTTTGCGTGATCTTCTGAGTGTTGTGGATGTGCGTGATTATGGGGCTGTGGGAGACGGTTCGACTGATGATATGCCGGCGTTCGAGGCGGCAGATGCTGCGGCCAACGGGAGACAGGTCCTGGTGCCAAAGGGTACCTACTATCTGGCTGACAGCGTCACCTTCAACTCGCAGGTGCGGTTCGAAGGCACAGTCACGATGCCAACGGATAAATTGCTTGTGCTGAGCAAGAATTTTGACCTGCCAACCTATATTGATGCGTTTGACAATGAGGAACTTGCGTTCAAAAAGGCGTTTCAGGCGCTCCTCAATAACTCAGACCATGAGTCGCTGAATCTGGGTGGACGAAAAGTCTACGTAACCAGCCCGATCGACATGCAAGCCGCTGTGCCTAACAAGTCCAGCTATGCGACCCGCAGAGTGATCCGCAACGGTCAAATCGAGGCAGGCCCGTCGACAGACTGGAACACCGATGTGGTGACATCACAAGCCAGTTACAGCCCAACTGATGCTCTCACGCTTACCGGTGTCGTTAATGTCGCCAATGTGCCAATTGGTGCGCTGGTTGAAGGCGCTGGTGTCGGGCGAGAGGTTTATGTGCGCGAAAAGAATGTAGCGACTCAGGAAATCACCTTGAATGCACCGCTTTATGACGCGGCGGGCACGCAGATTTTCACCTTTAGCCGATTTAAATATATGTTGGATTTCAGCGGATTTAGCAAGCTGAGCAAATTCAATCTCTCTGACATTGAATTCCAGTGTAACAACAGATGCAGCGGCATTATGCTGGCCCCAAGCGGGCTGACTTTTGAGCTGCGGGATTGCTTCATCTCTCGCCCCATGAATCGGGGCCTGACCTCGATCGGAGGCGGCTGTCAGGGGATGAAAATCGACCGTTGCCAGTTCTTATCTACCGAAGACGCGCTGGATGTGCCCGACCGCACAACTATCGCGTTGAACACAAACGCCAACGATATCAAGTTGCAGAATTGTCGAGCGACCAAATTCCGACATTTCGCGGTGATTGCGGGTACCAATAGTCTGATAAAGGGCAACCATTTCTTTCAGGGAGATAACATCACCAATGGTATCCGCACCGCAGGCCTAGTGATTGCCAAGTCCCATTGCAGTAGCATCGTGTCTGGTAACTACATCGACAACTGTTTTGTTGAATGGACAAATGAACAGGATGCTTCGCCGGAATTCAACTCTGAGTTTTCGTTCAGTGCCTTCAATATCACCAACAATATATTCCTGTCCGGTGCGGTTGCGCCGTGGTTCAGCTACATTGTTGTCAAGCCGCATGGTGCCGGTCACTTTCTGAGTGGCGTGACGATCACTGGCAATCAGTTCCGGAGCATTAGTGGTATTATTGATCGTGTTGAGCGGGTCGACACCAGCTTTGCCGATCTGGATTACAGCCGGATGAAAAACATCACCTTCACAGGTAATTCATTCCATTCCGTGACTTATCAGGTTTCGAACCCTTTGCGGGTGCAACACAGCCAATCTACGACTGCGGGCACTTGGAATGTTGGGTCGCAAGGCGAGTTGCCGTTTGGGGCGCGCGCCAAAACCGTGGACAGTATTGTGGCAACGGGAGCAATTCAAAATTCGACGAATGCCTCGCAGTATGCCATGCCTTATGCAAACGTGGAGCAGGGTTCGAACCTAGATCAGATCAATTTGGTCTGGCCAACCGCTGTGAAAGGTGCGGTGACTGTCACGATGCGCATCGACAACTAGATGGTGCGGAGTTAGGCGGGCCTAGTGTGGCGTGTTCCTTGTCAAAAATCGCGCCAGATTCCTACTCTTAGGCCATAGGTGTTGGTCTGGCTGTGACGCGCCTCGACCCCAAATAAGACAAAGCTCTGCGGTTTGAGTTCCCATATGATGGACGGAATAAAGTCGAGGTTGTAGGAGTCTTGCGAGCGGTAAGACGATTGAATCTGCAGCATTGTTTTGATCCGAGGCGAGACCGATAGCCCAAATGTGGCATCCAGCTTTGCCAGACGGCCACCGCTGGGGTGTTCAAATTCCATCGAACTGTCGATCGAAATCCAGCCATTTCCGACACCAGTTTCTATGCCACGTCCGAATGATAATCCCAGCTTCAACACTGAGTCCCATTCTAGCAGTCGATAGCGCATGCCGGCGCCCAGTTCGTAGGCAAAGCGATTTTGACCGTCCGTGGGTCCGATAGGTTGGCGAAGAAAGAAAATGGCATGCCCGTCTTGGTAGAGGTTCTGGCCGTCCCAGATGGTGGAATAGTTCAGGTCTGCACCCAACGTGATCTGAGGGGTAGCGCCATATTCAAGGTAAGCCGAACTGTCCGAGTTAAGGAAAGACAAGTCTTCGGGAGTTCGGGTTGTTGAGGTGAAAGCCAGAAACCCCGCTTTGTCCTCACGCAGCCATGCTCCGCCAGATACCGGGGTACAAAGCCACAACATGCTCAGCAGAAAAACAAAAACCACGCGGATCATCCGGACCTCCGCGACCACATTGATTATCTATGGTTAATGAGTGGTTTATGCACGGACGGCGACGTGACCTGTGTCAATGTCAGGTGGTTCAGAACATGGCAGACTGAGAAAACCATTTAGGAGGGGAATCTCATGTATCATAACATTCTAGTGCCCATCGCTTTTGACCATGAACACGACCGGTCTGCGCCAATCAAATTGGCGGGGATATTGGCGACGCCAAACGCCAAGATTACGCTATTACATGTCGTGGAACAGCTGCCAGCCTATGCGGTCTCATACCTGTCAGCGGAGTTTGTGAAATCAACGCGTGCGGCCCTGGACGAGGAAATGGACAAGCTGGCCTCGAAACTGCCAGGCGCTGTCGGGAAGGTAATTGAAGGTCATTCCGGGCGTACGATACTGGATTTTGCCGAAGCTGACGGGTCTGATCTGATCATAATTGCGTCACATCGACCAGAGATAAAGGATTACTTTTTGGGCAGCACGGCAGCGCGCGTCGTGCGGCATGCGGGCTGCGCTGTTCACGTGGTACGCTAGGTAGTTCGCTTCCAATTGCCTGAGAAACGGACGAACTTTAATAACATCAGCGCGGTTTTGATTTATTGGCGCGGCATTTTGGGTAACGATCCAAATCCCTACAACAAGGATTGAGAGACTTGTGAGCCGCCTCAGCCGATAGGGTTTGGGCGTTTTTGTGCGGTAGTAGACAACCCCAACATGACCTAACGCCTTACAATAGCATTTCGGCCCCATAATGTCGGTGACCGTTAGGGTATGACCCTCGTCTTGGGCGCTCTGTCAAATCTCGGAGACAGGTCCGAACGCGCCAACCATAAATTCCCTTTTTGTTCGGGCTGAGAGGCCCGGATATTGATTGAAGTGCGGCGCGGGTCACCAAACTTTTGGGTTGAGTATTGGCTGGGCAAGGTGAGTCATTTCTCGCCTATAGTGCGCAGTCTGTGGTATGCCAGTGCAGCCGAGGTCAGTCGCCTTCGGCCATATTTTAAAGAGAGTAGAGGAAAAATAATGTTTGCACGTGTTACAGAATATAAGATGAAACCTGGCTCCAAAGATGCTGCGACGACGCTGATGCATTCCCTGAAGGATCAGATTTTGGGGATGCCGGGAATGCACAATTTCATCAATGTCATGAACGAGGATGGCAGCGGCTACGTGATTTCGGTTGTTGATAGCGAAGCGACCTCCAACGCCAACGCGGCCAAAGTGGCCGAGCTTTGGGGCGCATTCGCCGAGCACATGGAAAGCGCGCCGAAAGCTGTCGGTTATGATGTGGTTGCGAACTGGAGCAATTGATTTTCTGAGACAGGGACGCCAGGCCTGATTGGTCGGCGTCCCGCAGCCCAGTGGAAAAGCCTTAGGCTAGGTGCTTGGCGCTGTCGAAATCGATGTGGATGTGATTGCCGTCCGGATCAAATAAATTGACCTGAACAATTGGAAAGCCGGGGACCGGATCGATGGTGTAATCGATGCCGCGATCGCTGAGCTTTTTGAGGAAGGCAGGCATGTCCGTGGCGCGAAAGGCGAAATGCTCCAGAGTCACATCGCCACCCGCCTGCAGCGTATCCGTCCAGTCCACCAAATGCACAAACGCCTGATCGCCCAGATACATCCATGCACCGGGAAAGGGGAAATTTGGCCTCTTGCCGGAGCGCAGGCCAAGGATGTCGCCGTACCAGTCGATCATAGTGTCGAGGTTGTTGGTGCGGATGTTGACATGATCAAATGAGGTAAGGGTCATGAGGTTAGTATAAATACGTGATCAGTGATGTCACGTGGTGTTTTTTCGGTTTTGGTCTTGCGGTTCTGTTTTAACCGCAAAGCTCCCTAGCGGACTGAGTGTCAGACCGTGCCACCCTTGGCGCAGGCACGGAATGCGGCGACAGGCGCTGCGGCACCGTTCAGTGGGATCGACAAGGACTGATCTGCCGTTATGGCCGTCGCCGTGATGTTAAACTCGATGCCGTCCAACACGTTGGAGAACCCGGTATTAGTGACGGTCAGGGCCGTGTTTGCACTACTCAGGCTGTGACTGTTGGTTGATATGGTGAGCGCACGGGGGCCATCGAACTGAATGGCAAACGTCGGACTGGGGCGCCATGGCATGTCTTGCCGGGTCAGCGTGATCGCGTAGATGGGCATCCGAGGGTCGTATGTAACACGGACCTCAGCCTCAGCCGTGGTGTGGCTGAGGGTACAGATCGGCACGGC
>CBDTVL010000120.1:0-11536 GCA_965363755.1 uncultured Sulfitobacter sp. | reverse complement strand
CGCTCCAAGTAGCTTGGATCGCTTTCTAGAGCACATGAAGATCGCCGGTATGAAAGAGTAATCCAACATTGCATAAACGTATTCTAAAAGCCGCTTTTTGTTTTTCGCGCCAGGTCGAACTGCCCCTCCACCGGTAAATCTGGGCCCAAAGCAGCCGTCTGTGCCTTTCGTCAAAATTGGGCGCCCTGACCCTCGGTTCCGCTACACAAAATCCACAAACTTATTGAACGGCATTTCGCGAATACGCTGGCCTGTGGCGGCAAAGATTGCATTCGCCAGTGCCGGTGCGGCTGGCGGCACCGGCGGTTCGCCAATACCTCGGATTTTGGAACCGTTTTCCAGCCCGCGCATTTCGATTTCGGGGCATTGATACAGCCGCATTCCCTCAAACCCGTCAAAGTTCGATTGCTCTGCGATCCCGTCTGAATAGGTGATCTCGCAATTCATTGCATGCCCAAGCCCCCAGATCACGCCGCCTTTGACCAGATTTTCAAAGTTCACCGGATCAACGACGCGGCCAACGTCTGCGGCGACATAGACCTTGTCAATCTTGATGCCATCACTGGTGTTTGTGACGTCGATAACCTCGGCCACCGGCACCCCGAAAGACATGCAAAACGCGACACCACGCCCGCGGTTCTCGCCCATCGATGATCCGTTCCATCCCGACATCTCATTGACCGCTTCAAGCACCTTGCGCGACGGTTCGTGCCAGCACAAACGGATCCGTTCTTGCATCGGGTCGGCCCCGGCTGCGTGAATCAGCTCGTCAAGAAATCCATCATGCAAGAACCCGTTAGACGAGGCCCCGACCGAGCGCCACGAACTGACCGGAGCCAGCGGCGGGGTGCGATACCCTGTCACGCGGTAGTTGGGAATGGCAAAAGGCTGTTCCCATGCCCCCGCAACGATCTGGCTGTCAGGACCGGGTATTGAGAGCCCCTGGCGTTCCATCTGTGATGTGATCACCGATGGCATAGCGATGCTTAGGTCATAAGTATCGACTTTTCCGTCCTTAACTGTGCCTTTCATCCGTCCCATGGAAATCTGACGCGGAAAATCATGCAGCATGTCTTCTTCGCGGGAATAGGTCAGTTTGACCGGCGTACCCTGCATCGCAACGGCAAGCTCTGTCGCCTGTTTCACGACTTCGTCTTCCAGCCGGTGACCAAAGCTACCGCCCATCATCTCGGCATGAACGTGCACATCTTCAACATCCAGACCCGTCATCCCAGCGACATTGCTTTGAACAAAGCGTGGGATTTGGGTGCCGGTCCAGACGTCCGCTCGCGTTTTGGTAACCTGCACGATTGCGCTGATCGGTTCCAACGGTGCGTGGGCAAGGTAGGGCACGCGGTATTCCGCCTCGACAATCTCGCCCTCGGTTAATGCAGCGTCAACGTCCCCATCATCCCGGTTGCGGCTGTCCTGAAACTCATCTGCAAACGAATTGGCTAGTGCGTCCCAGTGGGCATCCTGCTCGGGCGGAAACGGGGCTGCCCCCCAGTCAAACTCGATCGCCTCACCGGCTTGGATTGCATACCAGGTGTTTGACGCAATCACGCCAACGCCGCCGTTGACCGGGATGACCTTTTGGACGCCCGGCATGCTCAGCGCTTTGGTGGCGTCAAAGCTGTTCATGACCCCGGTCTGGTGCGGGTTTAGTTTGATAGTCGCGTACACCATTCCTTCGACGACACGGTCGATTCCATAGTTCTGCGTCCCGGTTGACTTGGCAAGAATATCGACACGTTGCATCGGTTTTCCGATCAGACGCCATTCGCTCGGATCGCGCAGTTTAACATCCTGTTCCGGTTCCAGCTTTGCCGCGAGCGGGGCCAGCTCGACATATGTCAACGTTGTCCCGTCCGGCAAGGTCACCGCGCCGTTGGTTGTTTTGAGCTGATCCACAGCGATGCCGGACTTCTGCGCTGCCGCCGCTTTCAAAGTCTCACGTGCCACAGCACCTGCGAGCCGCAGTTTGTCATAGCTGTCAGGAACCGTTGTTGACCCTCCAGTGATCTGCATCCCCAAAAATTTCATCAACACGTCCATCATGTTACGTGTCGACTCGGCAGTGAAACTTTCATCGGTCGACATAAAGGGGGCCGCTTCTTGCGACAGCGCTGTGTTATAGTAGGCCGGGCTGGGAACGCCGGGGTCCACACGGATCTGATCAAGCTCGACGTCCAATTCCTCAGCGATCAACGCCGCCTGCACCGAATATACCCCCTGCCCTGAATCTGCGCGCGGCGTAATCAGCGTGATTCCACCGGCGTCAATGCGCACATAAGGTGTCAGTGCTGCTTCATCCTCTGCCAGACCATCCAACAAGGGATTCTCGGCGGGGCGTTTGTAGCTGTAATATCCAAACGCGACGCCACCGACGACAGCGGCTGACCCGATCAGAAATGTGCGACGTGCGATTGTACCCAGACGGCTCATTTCTCAGGCCTCCCTGAGGTTGGCGGCAGCAGATTTGACCGCTGCACGAATACGTGGATAGGTGCCGCAGCGGCACAGATTGCCCGACATTGCCTCATCAATCTCGGCGTCCGACGGTTGTGGGGTCAGTGCCAGAAACGACGCCGCCTGCATAATCTGCCCTGACTGACAGTAGCCACATTGCGCGACCTGTTGTTCGACCCAAGCGGCCTGAACCGCGTGTAAGTTGTCGGGCGTGCCCAAGCCTTCGATGGTTGTGACCCTGCCCTCAAGATCACCAATCGGCACCTGACAGGACCGCACGGCGTCGCCGTCGATATGAACGGTGCATGCGCCGCATTGCGCGATGCCACAGCCGTATTTCGGCCCGGTAATGTTCAGCTCGTCCCGCAGCACCCACAGCAGTGGCATGTCAGGATCAACGTCAACCTCGTGTTCGATATTGTTCACGGTCAGTTTCATGGCAAAGCGTCTCCAAATTTCCGGTCATCACACACGTTTACGATTGGCCGGTGGCAGCATTTTACATTTAGACGTTTTGACGAAACATGTAAAATTAGCCCGATGGATAAGAAAAACAACACCATTTCCGAGGCCGCAATCCGCATTATTTCGCGGTATGGATTGCGCAAAACAACCATGAGCGATCTTGCTGAAGAGGCGGGCGTGTCGCGTCAAACACTCTACAACTCGTATTGCAATAAAGATGAAGTGGTTCGGGCTGCCATCCGATTTTCAACGGATTGCGGAATTGAAGCTGTCAACGCCGGCTGGGCCAAAGATCAAACCCTTGGTCAAAAACTGGATAGATTTTTTGAAATTGGCCCGGTTTCCTGGTTTGATCTGATCCAATCCTCTCCGGACGCTGCTGATCTGATTGACGGTCTTAACGCCGCCGGAAGCGATGAGCTCACTCAGGGCGCATGCCGCTGGACTCAGGCGATTGCGGACATCCTTGCGCATCACGACGGCGACTTGTCCCGGATTGGCATGACCACGCCAGACCTCGCCGATTTTATCTATTCGGCCAGTAGCAGCGCCAAATACTCCGCCAAATCGCGCGCGCAGCTGCTCAGACGTCTGGAAACACTTAAAGCGTCAGTGTTGGCCTTAGTCGGGGAAGCCAATTAGTAATTGGTAGCGAGGTGCCGCGCTCACGAAGGGCTGCTTTGCGTGGCCGTATTGTTGAACAGTGATTTGACCCATTCGCGCAGCCATTGCATGTTCACGTAAAGCACAGGCACGATGATCACGCCGACAATTGTCGCGGCCAGCATACCGCCAAACACCGCGACCCCAATGGCCTTTTGACTTGCTGCCCCTGCACCTGATGCGGCGAGCAACGGGACAACGCCCAGCAAGAATGACAGCGCAGTCATCATCACAGCTCGGAAGCGTTGGTGTGCTGCTTCCAATGCCGCTTCGCGAATGCTCAACCCGGCGGCGCGGCGTTCAATCGCAAATTCAACGATCAGAATGGCGTTTTTGGAGGCCAGGCCGATCAGCATCAACATCCCGATCTGCGTGTAAAGGTTCACATCGCTGCCGACTGTCGCCACAGCAGCAAGGGCACCAAACAGAGCAACCACAACCGAAAGCAAGATGCCGATCGGCATTGTCCAGCTTTCATATTGCGCCACGAGAAACAGATAGCCAAAGACCACCGCTGCAATCAGGATCAGCGCGATCATCCCACCTGCGGCCTGTTGCTGTTGCGCTGTGCCGGTCCATTCATACGAATATCCGGGCGGCAGCGCAGTTGCCGCTTCCTCCTCGAGAACACGGATGGCATCGCCGGTTGACAGTCCGGGGGCCGGAACTGCTGTCACCGTGGCCGAGCGGAACATATTGTAGCGGTTCAGCAGGACCGGGCCCAACACATTTTCCACGTCAATCAATGTCCCCAATGGCACCATCTCGCCGGTGGTCGACCGGGCATAAAGATTGGAAATATCTTCTACCTTGTCTCGATATGACCCATCAGCCTGAATCATGACCCGATAAACTCGACCAAACAGGTTGAAATCGTTGACATAATAAGACCCCATATAGGCCTGCAATGTCTGGAATACTTCACTGATTGGCACGTCCAGTGTCTTGGCCTTTTCCCGGTCCAGATTGACAAAGACCTTGGGCACATTTGCACGGAAAGTAGTGTAAGCCTGCCCAATCTCGGGGCGCTGGTTGGATGCATAAACAAGCGAGCCCAACGCACCAGACAGATCCTGCGCGGTGCCGCCTCCTGTTTGCTGCACTTTCATCTCAACGCCCGCGCTCAACCCCAAACCAGAGATTGGCGGTGGGTTAAAGGCGATGACACTGGCCGCCGCTTCCTGAAATCCAATCGCAAGAATTTTCTGCAAAATAGATGCGGCGCTCAATTCCGGCTCCTTGCGCTCATCCCATGGGTCAAGGTTAACAATCACCATGGCGCCATTGGATGCTGACCCACTCAGCATGCTGAAGCCATTGACTAGAATGGTGTTGGCAACACCCGGTACGTCCAAAAGCAGGTCGTTCAGGCGGTCCGCAACTTTTTCTGTCCGGTTCAACGCGGCGGCATCAGGAAGCTGAACGTCGACAAAAAGATAACCGCTGTCTTCTGACGGCAGAAAGCCTGCCGGAAGGGATTTCAAAAGCCCCCCGGTTCCAAGGATCATCGCAAAAATCGCAACAAGACCAAGGACAGGCAATCGCAACAGACGCCGAACGATCCCCACATATCCGTTGCGTGCCCCGCTCACCATATTCTCAAACTTGGCGAGAATTCCCTGTGGTGGACCAGAACGAGCCTTCAGGATCATCGCGCAAAGCGCCGGAGACAAGGTGAGCGCATTGATCGAAGAAATGACCACAGCGATCGAAATGGTGATGGCAAATTGCGAATACAGCCGACCGGTAATACCCGGCATGAACGTAACCGGCACAAATACGGCCAACAGAACCAACGTGGTTGCAATGACCGGCCCGGTGATCTGCCCCATCGCCTTTCGCGTAGCGTCAGGCGGACTAAGCCCCTCGTCCGCAATCAGACGCTCTACATTCTCGACGACAACGATGGCGTCATCCACAACAATCCCGATCGCGAGGACCAGCGCAAACAAAGAGATAGTGTTCAGCGACATCCCAAAGGCAAGCAGGAAAGCAAATGTCCCGATCAAAGAAACCGGAATAGCCACCGCCGGAATGATCGTGGCACGCCAACTACCCAAAAAGATGAACACAACCGAAACCACCAATATGAAGGTCAGCATCAGGGTCGTCACCACATCATTGAGGGATTGCTCCACGAACTTGGTACTATTAAACGGTACCTCGTAAACCACATCATCGGGAAAGGTTCTGGACAAGCGCTCCAACTCGGCCAACACCCCCTCAGACACTGCCAAAGCGTTTTCCCCCGGCGCCTGATACACAGCCAGAACGGTCGCTGGTTTGCCCTCATAGCGCCCCGAAACATTGTAATAATCGGCGCCAAGCTCAACCCGCGCTATATCACGAATACGGACGAGACTGCTTGCGTTGCCGGTGCGCACAACAATGTTCTCGAACTCTTTGACAGTGGTCAGGCGGCCTTTAGTTGTGATGGTGTACTGAAACTGCTGCTCTGTCGGAACTGGCGGCGTTCCGATCTGCCCAGCCGAGACCTCTAGGTTTTGTTCTCGAATTGCGGCAATCAGATCACCCGGCGTGATACCGAGGCTCGCCATCCGATCCGGATTCATCCACATGCGCATGGCATAATCAAAGCTGGTCAAAACATCAGCACGACCCACACCTTTGATCCGCGAAAGCGCGTCTTTCAGATTGATTGAGGCATAATTTGACAGAAAAACCTCATCATAGGTTTTTTCAGGTGACACCAGAACAGCGACCAACAGCATATTGGTAGACGCTTTTTGAGTGACTACGCCGGACGCGGTCACTTCGTTTGGCAACGATGACATCGCTTGCGCGACCCGGTTTTGTACATTCACCGATGCAATGTCGGGATCGGTGCCAACTTCAAAGGTAACGGACAGTGAATAAGACCCGCTGTCTGTGCTGTCTGACGACATATACATCATGTCATCGACGCCGTTGACCTGCGCCTCGATTGGGGCAGCTACGGTGTTTTCAACGGTTTCAGAGTTCGCGCCAGTGTAAGTGGCTGTCACGTTGACGACAGGTGGCGTGATCTCGGGAAATTGCTCGACAGGCAACACGGTGTAGCCAATGAGTCCCATCAAGGTCAGGACCGTCGAAATAACCAGCGCCATTTTTGGGCGCTCAATGAAAATGGATGAGAACACGCGTTACTGCCCCTCGGCCTGACCGGTCAGGATCGAATCGACCGCAACGCCGGGGCGGACGCGTTGCAGACCTTCGACAATCACGCTTTCACCTTCCTGAAGACCGTCCTCGACGATGATCGCAGTTTGGTACTGGTCGCCAGTGGTGATGTAACGCTGCTCTACGGTCTGTTGCTGGTTCACAACCAAGACAAAATCGCCGCGCTGGTCGCGTTGAATGGCGGCCTGTGGCACCAACAATTTGGTCGTGGGTTCCAGCGCTTGAATACGCAAGTTCAAAAACGCGCCATCCACAATCAGTCGCCGGGTATTTTCGAACTCGGCCCGGATCGAAATGGTGCCTGTTGTGGGGTCTATCCGGTTGTCAATAAACCCAATCTTTCCCGGGGTTTCCAAGACCGAACCGTTGGGAAGGATGGCATAAACATCTGGACTTGCGTCGGCATTTGCCAACCCCTCAGCGTTTGTGCCAGCCCGCTCGAGAATTGTGATCAATTGTTTTTCACTGAGCGAAAAGTTGACGTAAATCGGGGCTTCGCGCACCAATGTGACCAACGCAGGTGTGTTTGGTCCGACGAGTTCGCCAACAGACACACTTGTGCGTCCGATCCGTCCAGAAAACGGCGCGTGCATCTCCGTATAACTCAGGTCAAGCTCAGCCTGTCGGACAGCAGCTTTTGCAGACTTTAATTCGGCTTCCGCGACCAGTTCATTGGCGCGGGCAATATCAACTTCAGACTGCGGCGTCGCCTCACGGGCGACCAGCTTGGTCTTGCGGTCCAGCTCGATGCCGGTCAGTTCCAGTTGCGCCTCTGCCCGCGCAACATCAGCCTCACGCACGGCCAGTGTTGCTTCATAGCTGTCAGGCTCGATCCGAAACAAAAGCTCGCCCTGTTCCACACCAGCACCATTTTCAACAAGTGTTTCCTGAACGAAACCACTGACCCGCGCAACAATTGCCACGGTGTTGATGGCTTCGCCTTTGCCGATGAACACTGCTTCATCAGTGATTTCCTGCGAATAAGCCGCGGCAACACTAACTTTGGGTGACGGCATTTCGGCCTGAGCGGTCGCAGGGTTTACCACTAAGAGCTGTGAAGTGGCGAGGACTGTAGCGAACAGCCGAGCACTCTGCAGTATTTTCATTACTCGCGCTTTCCTTTTGAACGGGTCGAACTGTACGAATCGTGTAGTCGGCAAGCCTAACGGGTTGGCGTTGCCTGCGAAAGTGAAGGCGTGCGTTTTCAAGCTCTTCGATCCCGAATTTGAAAATGAATTCTTAGTCCCGTCAATATGTCTCAAATCTGTGGTCACACGTCCGTTTCTGGTTCCGTCAAAGAGGGTTCAAGTAACGCAAAGACTTTTTCGCGCCCAGAGAGAACAAGCAGCAAGGCCAGATCACCGTCTTTCACGTCACTCAAGATTAGCTTTGCAGCCGCTAGCGGAGAGCCTGCATGCTTGATCTGGTTTCGTGCAATCCCGGAACTTGTCGCCGCGTTTTCAATCAAGACCGGAATTTCACCTAGGTCTCGTCCCCGCAAATAGTCCTCAAGCTCTGCCGTCACAATCACATCGGGGCGAAATTGTAGTGCCGTTTTGGTGACACTGAAAATGTCCTCGTCGGAACGATCCCCTGCGTGGCTCAGCATAATGAACCGGCGCTTGGACGGGAGCGCGGACAGCGCAGCGCAGACCGCCGCAATCGAGTGAGGGTTGTGTGCAAAATCAACAAAGACGCGTGCGCCGTTGTACTCAAACTCGTTGCAGCGTCCGGGATTGTCTTTGGGATCCGGCCGAAAATGCGACAGCCCGGTTTTCATCGCGGCATCAGGAATGCCCATCGCCTTTGAGACGCATAGTGCAGCCAGCGCGTTGGATACATTGTATCTGGCTGCCCCAGACATGGTGATAGGCACCTCTTGCACCGTTACAATCGGGATCTCTGTGGAACCATCAAAGAATATCAGCGCCTGATCTTTTAGATAGGCGCAACACTGACCTGCGGCCCGGGCTTCGGAGATTTTTGGATTTTGCGCCTCGAGCGAAAACCACCAGATGGTTTTGTCGACATGGGTCGACTCATCCACGACAAAACTGTCATCGGCATTCAACGCCAGCACCCCGTCAGAAGCCAATGTTCGGTGCACCGCAAACTTGGCTTGTGCCAGTTCAGGCACCGTGTTCACTCCGTATTGTCCCAGATGGTCATTGGCCACGTTAGTCACAACCGCAGCCCGCGCCCGACGGGTCGGCAGTCCGCGTCGCAGAATGCCGCCACGGGCCACTTCAAGACAGGCAATCTCAAGCCGTGGATCGCGCAAAAGCATACGTGCGCCGCCGGGGCCTGAATAATCGCCACGGTCCAGAATATCATCGCCGACCCGCACAAATTCTGTCGAGGTCAGTCCTGAAACTTTGCCCGCAGCCTTGGCAATGGCGTCACAGAGGCGGGTTGTCGTGGTTTTACCATTTGTACCGGTGATAAAAGCGATGGGCACGTCGTGAAGCGCCGGCCACTCAACCTGATCAGGGTTTGGCAAATCGTCAAAAGGCCAGACCTGACACCCGATACCGTGCCCGACCGAGATCTCATCATCGTCGCAAAGCACATCGACGCCATGCGCTTCTGCCGCCTTGATCAAGTCGATCAACGCAGGGTTTGCTTCGCGCGCCATCACCTGTCGCAGATCGGCGATCATGCTGTCAAAATCGCCAGCCTCGCTGTTCATCAGTGTTGCAGCGCAAAAATGCCAGGCAGTCTGGGCCGCAAAAATCGCCGAATAAAGCTGGTCCATCGGCGCAGAAATCGCCAGATTCACGCCACCCTGAAACCGCCGATACGTGAGATCCTCGTCTTGCCAGCCAAGCGCATCAAGGACCCGGCGGGCGTGATGCGTCCACAGATCAATCACAATTGCCGCATCGATTTCTTCAAAGAAGATATCCATCACAGCTCCGGGGCGATCCCACAACAACCCCGGTCCAGTCAATCTGCGGGCATCATCTACACGGATATATGGTGCCTGCGCGCTTACAATGACCAGCGCATTTTCCAGTTCTTCAATGCGATCCATCAATCAGGCTCTCCGATCAGTCCGCCTCTTCCCCAACGTCTCGAGCAAGACGCACGCCCCGTTCATCGCGCACAAGAGCATGGTCGGCGTCGAACATTTCTTCAAAAACCGGTGCAACAGGCTTGGCAAGTGGCGTCGCCTCCGCCCCATCGTCCTCGATCTCTGAATTGAAATAGATGATCTGCTTCCAGCAGCGCGCCGTGTCGTCGCCAAAAACAACCAGCAAATCGCCAGGAGCCGCCATGTCCAGCGCAGCTTCTACCGCTTCAACCTCATTCGGGATGACTGATATATCATCGTCCGATACGCCATTTTCCATCAACACACGGCGAAACATTTGCGGAATTTCATCGTGCCCGCGACCACGGCGTCGGTCATCGGCCTTGCAAACATAATGGTCGAAATGCCCCGACAGCACCTGCGCCGATGCGGCCACGTCTTCGTCGCGCCGGTCACCCGGCATTGCTGCGACAACCAGCCTGCGCCCTTTCACTTCCAGACGATCGGCAAGGTCCGCCATCGCCGCAAAAGCCGCAGGATTGTGGCCGTAGTCGAGGATCACCTTGAACGGGTGCTCGTCAAACACGTTCATTCGTCCCGGTGCCTGGAAATAGCTGGTGTCAAACGTGCGCAGGCCGTGGCGAATATTGTCGAGATCCACCCCAAAGCTATACGCCATCGCAGCTGCAAACATGGCGTTCTGAACATTATGTATGGCTTTGCCTTCCAGCGTCGCTGGTATCAGATGCGACCACAGAACCGGCATATGCAGGCCATTGTCATAGATTGTCAGCATATCACCATTCATGCCGCTTTCCAGCACGATGGCTTTGCCGCCCGCCTTGATATGCTCTTTCACCAGTGAATGGCCGGGGTTGGTCGTCACATAGAAAATCGAATCCACATTGGTATAGTCTGCCATCTTGAGACAGTTGATATCATCGGCATTCAGCACCGCTGTCTCTGTGGCACTTTCCACCACGACGCGTTTTACAACCGCCAGTTCTTCAACCGTGTTTATGCCGCCAAGCCCAAGGTGATCAGCCGAGACGTTCAGGCAGGCGGCAACATTGGAGCGTTGATATCCCAGCCCTGACCGCACAAGGCCTCCACGTGCCGTCTCCATGACGGCAAAATCAACTGCGGGATCCCGCAGAACAATCTGAGCCGATTTAGGACCAGTCATATCACCTTTCACACTCAGCTTGCCATCAACATAAACGCCGTCTGTAGACGTCATACCGACGATCTGGCCGCTGGTTTTCATGATATGGCCCAACATACGCGCCGTTGTAGTCTTGCCATTGGTGCCGGTGATGGCCGCAATCGGAATGCGGCTTTCCTGACCAACCGGGAACAACATGTCGATCACCTGTCCGGAGACATCACGCGGCTGACCCTCAGAAGGGGCAACGTGCATGCGAAACCCGGGGGCGGCGTTTACTTCGACAATTGCGCCGCCGATGTCCTTGTAAGACTTGGTGATGTCATCAATCAGAAAATCAACACCCCCAACATCTAGCCCGATTGCCATGATCGCCCGTTCGGCCATATCGCGGTTATCGGGGTGGACAAGGTCCGTCATGTCAATGGCTGTGCCACCAGTGGAAAGGTTCGCTGTCGAGCGCAGAAAGAATATTTCGCCATCCGGCAATACGGTATCTTCGGTATGACCTGCCTCTTCCAGATGCCGCCGGGCCTGATTATCCAGATCAAGCATGGTCA
>CBDTVL010000119.1:0-11604 GCA_965363755.1 uncultured Sulfitobacter sp. | reverse complement strand
AGAATATCAGAGTTTACAGCCGCCATATATTTCAGCCGCACGACATCAAAAACCCGGCTCACATCTCGCCATGCAGGTCCGGAAAAGACTGCACGGCACAGCCAGATGCCCAAGGCGAACCCACTCCATTCTGCAAGAAAGGTCGCAAATGCTACTCCCTGCACGCCCCAGTCCAGACCCAGTACAAACCACAGGTCGAGCAGGATGTTCAGCCCGTTCATCCAGACTTGAATGATCAAGACCGCGCGAGTTCGCTCTTGTGCGATCAGCCATCCGGTGATGCCGTAAAGCGCAATTGCAGCAGGTGCAGACCAGACGCGAATGGCCATGTAGTCCCGGGCCAGGCTCTCAACTTCTGGGCTGGCGGGTGCGGCCATGAACGAAAGCCAGGTGATCGGAATTTGCAACAGGATCAGCAACAAGCCGCCGGTCAGCCCGATGATCTGACTGCGGCTAAAAAGCGCGGCAACTTCGCCCTGATTGTTCTCGCCCAATGCCTGCGCAGTCATACCGACAGTGCCCATCCGCAAGAACCCAAAGATCCAGTAGACCGCACTCAGGATAATTGCGCCTAGACCAACAGCCCCAATCGGAGCTGCCAGCCCCATCTGGCCAACCACGCCAGTATCAACTGCCCCGAGGATAGGAACCGTGGCATTGGACAGCACAATCGGAATTGCCACATTCAGGACTCGCCGGTGGGTCACAGGCTTGGACGCCGCGGCCTGCGTGGATAAATCAGCCATCGCGTGGCGGCATCAGGAAATGCCCCGTCGCCTGAGCAAACAGGCGATGGCGGTTGTCTTGCCAGGCTTCAACATGCACCGATGCGTACCGACGACCAGAACGATTGATCGTGGCCCGCGCATAGGCATCTCGCGGCAAGCCTGAGCGCAAATAATCCACAGTAAAATCAATGGTTTTTGGTAGGCGGGGCAATGTTCCGGACTCTAGGATTTTGAGGTCAATTGCACCGGATTCGATGTCTTCCCAAAGATAGGTCCAGCTCAATGAGATAACAGATGTCACCTCAAGAAACGCGGCAATCGCACCGCCGTGCAGGGCCGGCAGAATAGGGTTGCCTATCAGCTTTTCGTCAAACGGCAAAACCGCTGTCAATTCATCACCACGCCGGTCAAACTGGATACCCAGAAACTGAATATAGGGCACGCCGTTGACCAAGGCCCGCAAAGCCGCATCACGCCGCTGTTTTATGACTTGCACTGGTTCAGGAACGCGGCGGGCCATTTCTATTTCCCTTCGATTGTGAATGCGCCGGTGGCTGCGGCGACTGGCCGAACCGTGTCATCGTCACACGCGGTCGCGCGCACAAAAGCGACAGAGCGGGTGACATGATAACACTCTGCCCGGGTGGTGATGGTCTGGCCCGGAGTGGCGGCGCGCATATAGTCAATGCGCAGATCAATTGTTGCGGTACCTGCTGGCGCAGCAGGGTGGCTCATCACGGCAGCCCCGCAACAGGTGTCCATCAAGGCCGAAACCGCGCCGCCATGGATTACTCCGGTTTCAGGATCGCCAATCAGATGCGGTGCATAAGGCATTGTTATCGTCGCGTTTCCGTCACTGATTTCAGTCAAGGCCATGCCCAGTGCCCGCGAGTGGGGAATCGCTTCGATGAATTGCCGGGCTATTTGAGTCTTGTCGACCATGCCGCCTACTCCGTTTTCAATATCTCGCGTTTTTCAAAATCTCGCGCCTTTATGATCTGCTGCTTGGGACGAGGGCAAGCCCATGTATTGCGCTTATCGATTCATGGGCTTACGAATTGACATTGGGAGAAGATGCCATGTCTGAGACACGCCTTTCGTTCAAAGAGATGTGCGCATCGTTTGACGTAACGCCGCGCACTCTACGGTATTATGAGTATATCGAGCTTCTCCGGCCTGACCGCGAAGGCCGGTCCAGGTTTTACGGACCGCGCGAACTGGCCCGCATGAAACTAATCTTGCGTGGTCGAAAGTTTGGCTTTCAACTCGAAGACATCCGTCAGTGGCTGCTGATCTATGAACACGAAGGCACAGAGGCGCAGATGCGGGCTTGGGTTGAGTTGGCCGACCGGCAGCTACGCGAACTCGCCGAGCAGCGAAACCAACTTGATGAAGCCATGGTCGAATTAGAGAACCTAAGGGACTCAGTGGCCGCCGAATTGGCCAACTAGCCCGCCCTGACACAATTTAGTAAAATCTCCCCTGCGTTTCAGAAAAATTCAAAGATGACGCACGGTTAAGCTACCTCATCCAGATTTGTGACGTGACGTCCAGCTTACGTAAACGTCAAGCAATGTTGTAACCTAACAGAGTTGTGTCCATCTGGCCTCTCATCACACTAGGGATATCAACAACACAAGAGAGCGAAACGATGAATACCGACACCATGACAATCCGCCAAATGTGCGACGCTTACGAAGTGACGCCTCGCACTTTGCGGTTTTACGAAGCCAAGGAATTGCTGTCCCCCATTCGCGAGGGTCAGAAGCGCCTGTTCACCAAACGTGATCGCGCCCGTCTCAAGCTGATCCTGCGCGGCAAACGATTTGGTTTTAGTCTGGAGGAGATCCGCCAGTTGCTTGACCTCTATCATACTGGTGACCAGCAGCAGACTCAGTTGGCCCGTACGTACGAAATTGCCCGCGCACGCCTGATCGACATGGAAGCGCAGCGCGACGAACTAAACGACGCTATCAACGAGTTGAAGGACCAGTTGAAGTGGGGCGCAGAAATGATGACCTCTATGGGGCAATCACAAAAGGCCGCGGAGTAACAACAAATCCGACGGTTCGGATGAAAACATGAACTAGGAAACCGACCATATGCCCAGCTACACAGCCCCGACCAAAGACATGCAGTTTGTACTGCATGACCTCCTTAAAGTATCGCAGGGCGACATACCGGGCTATGACGAACTTGAGCCGGATTTTACAAATGCGGTTCTGGAAGAGGCGGGCAAGTTGACGTCAGAAGTTGTGGCCCCTTTGAACGTGTCGGGAGACAAAGAGGGCTGCACGCTTGAAAATGGTGTGGTGCGGACGCCGACCGGATTCAAAGAAGCTTTTGAGCAGGTCAAAGCCGGCGGCTGGACCGGCCTCGACATGCCAGAGCAATATGGCGGGCAGAACATGCCTTATGTTCTGGGCTCAGCAGTAGGCGAGATGTTTTCGGGCGCTAACATGGCCTTTACCATGTATCAGGGCCTGACACACGGCGCAGCATCTGCCATTCTGGTGCATGGGACGGATGCGCAAAAAGACACCTACCTGCCCAAAATGGTCGCCTGCGACTGGACCGGCACCATGAATCTGACCGAACCACATTGCGGCACAGATCTGGGACTTATGCGCACCAAAGCGGCACCACAGTCTGACGGCAGCTACAAAATCACGGGACAAAAGATATTCATCTCGTCCGGTGAACATGACATGGCCGACAACATCATTCATCTGGTGTTGGCCAAAATCGAAGGTGGACCCGAAGGCATCAAAGGCGTGTCTCTTTTCATCGTCCCCAAGTTCCTCGTGAACGAAGACGGATCATTGAGCGCACGCAATGGTGTGGCCGTAGGCAGCATCGAAGAGAAGATGGGCATTCACGCCAATTCGACCTGCGTGATGAACTATGACCAAGCCACTGGCTTCTTATTGGGTGAAGAACACAAAGGCATGCGTGCCATGTTCACCATGATGAACGAGGCCCGGATCGGAGTTGGCATGCAAGGCCTCTCGCAAGCCGAAGCCGCCTATCAGAACGCTCTGATCTACGCCAAAGATCGACTACAAGGTCGCGCCGTGACCGGGGATCAGAACCCTGATGGCCCAGCGGACCCGCTAATTGTGCACCCAGACATCCGCCGCAGTTTGATGGATCAAAAGAGCTTTGTTGAAGGCGCACGCGCGTTCATACTATGGGGCGCCACTCTGATCGATGCCGCACATCGCGGTGGCGATGAAGCTGCTGACGGCCTGATCTCATTGCTCACCCCGGTGATCAAGGGTTTTCTGACAGATCAAGGCTATGACATGACTGTCTTGGCTCAGCAGATCTACGGCGGCCATGGTTATATCGAAGAATGGGGCATGTCCCAATACACCCGTGATGCGCGCATTGCGATGATCTATGAAGGCGCAAACGGCGTTCAGGCGCTTGATCTGGTCGGCCGCAAGCTGGCGCAGGATGGCGGCAAACACATGATGGCGTTTTTTGATCTGGTCAAGAATTTCATCAAAGAGAACGGCGGTGCAGACGCCGATTTTGATCGTGAATTCCTTGAGCCGTTGAAGGCTGCATCCAAGGATCTTCAAGCGGCAGGCATGTACTTCATGCAAAACGGCATGAAAACCCCCAACAACGCGCTGGCGGGATCGTATGACTTCATGCATATGTTTGGTCATGTCTGTTTGGGTCTAATGTGGGCACGCATGGGCAAAGCCGCCCGAGAAGCCCTGAATACTGGCACTTCGGACGCAGCGTTTTACGAGACAAAGCTGGCCACCGGGCGCTATTATATGGTTCGACAACTGCCCGCCACCGCGATGCACCTAACCCGTATCGAAAGCGGCGCAGACACTGTGATGGCACTGGATGCAGATAATTTTTGAGATAGCTATTTTAAAAGGATAAACATGCCAAAACGATTTCGCCTGACCCGCCGCTTTCCGGTTGCGATGACCGAAGATGGCTATCGCCGCCTGAAACGTTTTGCGTCCGAGGCAGGTCTCGACGAAGGCGAGGCTTTGTCGTTCCTGTTCGAAAACTTCGACAGCGTCACAAATTCGGAAAATCTGACTGCCCGGATGCGCCTTTTCAACGCCGAGTTGGACGACCGCAAAAGGTAAAAGTCTGTGAGGGACGACATGACACAGCACACATCACTTTGGATGAGTGAAGAGCATCAGATGATCGCGGATATGACCGCGCAATTCATCAATGCCGAATGGGCACCGCGTTTTGAGAAATGGCGCAAACAGGGCGAGATGGATCGTTCAACCTGGGCTGAGGCAAGTGAATTGGGGCTGTTGTGCCCCTCAATCCCAGAGGAATACGGAGGGCCCGGCGGTGATTTTGGCCACGAGGCCGCCATCCTAATCGAAGCCAGCCGCGCCAATCTGGCGTCATGGGGCCACGCCATTCATTCCGGCATCGTTGCCCACTACGTGCTGGCCTACGGCACAGAAGATCAGAAAAACCGCTGGCTGCCGAAAATGGTGTCGGGTGAACTGGTCGGGGCGCTTGCCATGACCGAGCCTTCGGGTGGATCAGATGTTCAGGGCATCAAAACCCGGGCCGTGCGGGAGGGGAACACCTACAAACTCAGCGGGCAAAAAACCTTTATCACAAATGGGCAACATGCCAATCTGATCATCGTTGCAGCCAAGACCGATCCCAGCCAAGGCGCAAAAGGCACCTCGCTGGTGGTGGTTGAAACCGACGGTGCTGAGGGATTCGCGCGGGGGCGCAATCTCGAAAAAATCGGTCTGCATGCGGCGGACACCTCCGAGCTGTTTTTCGAAAATGTCGAGATTCCGCCCGAAAACATTTTGGGCATGGAAGAGAACCAGGGCTTTTACCAGATGATGAAACAACTGCCCCAAGAGCGCCTGATCATCGCCTGCGGAGCAATTGGCGCCATGGAGGGAGCAGTCGAACGCACCATTGCCTATTGCAAAGAACGCGAGGCCTTTGGCGGGCCGATCATTCAGTTTCAGAACACTCGGTTCAAGCTGGTTGAATGCAAAACCAAAACCATGGTCGGTCGCGCCTTTCTGGATGAATGCATCGCAGAGCACATACGCGGAGAATTGAGTGCCGAGAAGGCCGCAATGGCAAAGTACTGGCTGACCGATACTCAAGGAGAAGTGTTGGACGAATGCCTGCAATTGCATGGCGGCTATGGTTATATGCAAGAATACGCAATTGCAGAAATGTGGACAGACGCACGGGTACAACGGATATACGGAGGCACAAACGAGATTATGAAAGAGCTGATTTCGAGGACGTTATGAGGGCTGCACCGCATGTGCCAATTTTCAACCCGAGAAGCCTTTGGCAGGCGTATTTGGAAACTGATGACAGCGAATGAGCACCTTTGCCACAGGTCCGCAAGCATCAGGTAAAGGCGTCTCTGCCCCGATGCGATCAAGGTCAGCCCTCGGTTTAAGAAAACAATTCCAGTTTCATCCGCTTAAAAATATTCAATCCTAACGGTGGCCCCTATGCCACGAAAGAAAGCAGGCCTTTATGACCATCAAACTCTATTGCTTCGGTGAAAGCGGCAATTCTTACAAAGCCGCGCTGACACTACAATTGTCGGGGCTCGAATGGGAGCCGGTCTTTGTTGACTTTTTCAACGGCGAAGCGCGCAGTGAGACGTTTCGCGAAATCAATTCCATGGGCGAAGCTCCGGTCATGGTGGATGGTGATCTCACGCTGTCACAATCCGGCGCCATCCAGGACTACATCAGCACCAAAGGTGGCAAAATGGGCGGCCATAGCGCGAACGAGCGTCGCGAAATCATGCGCTGGGTCCTGTGGGACAATCACAAGCTGAGCTCAAATGCCGGGACGACCCGTTTCTTGATGAATTTCCTGCCTGAGGACAAACGGCCCAAAGAGGTGATTGCCTTTATGCAGAGCCGCCTAAAGGCCGCCTACACCATCCTGAATGACGAACTCGCAGACAAAAGCTGGCTGGTCGGCAACCGTCTGACCATCGCTGATATCGCCTGCTGTGGGTATCTGTATTACCCTGAACCCTTCGGGTTCGACCGTGCCGAGTGGCCCAATATTGACGCTTGGCTGACCCGCATTTCTGAAACCGACGGGTGGAAACTCCCTTATGACCTGATGCCCGGCAGCCCCGCCGATCGCGCCTGAGGAGAACTTTATGACCGAAGCCTATATTTACGACGCACTGCGGACACCGCGCGGCAAAGGCCGCAAAGATGGGGCACTACACGAGGTTACATCATTGCGCCTGTCCGCCGTGACTCTGAACGCTCTGAAAGACCGCAACAATCTGGATGGCCACGCCGTCGAGGACGTGATCTGGGGGAATGTCACTCAAGTGATGGAACAGGGGGGCTGTCTCGCGCGCTCGGCCGTTCTGGCCTCTGATCTGGATGAATCCATACCCGGTCTCGCAATAAACCGGTTTTGTGCCTCTGGCATGGAAGCTGTGAACCTTGCCGCCAATCAGGTTAGGGGTGGCGCGGGCGAGGCTTATATCGCCGGTGGTGTCGAAATGATGGGCCGTGTGGCGATGGGCAGCGACGGGGCTGCGATTGCCGTCGATCCAAGTCTTGCCATGAACAGCTATTTTGTCCCTCAGGGTATCAGTGCTGACCTTATCGCAACCGAGTACGGCTTCACCCGTGACGACGCGGATCAGTTGGCTGTGGAATCCCAGCGCAGGGCCAAGGCCGCGTGGGATGACAACCGATTTGAAAAATCGGTGATAACCGTGCGCGATCAAAACGGTCTCGCCATATTGGACAAAGACGAATACATGCGCCCGCAGACCGATATGCAGACCCTTGGAGCGCTCAACCCTGCGTTTCAGGCGATGGGCGAAGTGATGCCCGGCTTCGATAAAGTTGCATTGATGAAATATCCGCATCTGGAGCGGATCAATCACATCCACCATGCGGGCAATTCGTCAGGCATCGTCGATGGTGCGGCGGCTGTATTGATCGGGAACAAAGAATTTGGCGAGAAATACGGACTCAAACCCCGTGCCCGCATTCGTGCGACAGCCAAGATAGGCACTGATCCGACCATCATGCTGACGGGCCCTGTACCGGTGACACAAAAGATCCTTGCCGATCATGGGATGGAAATCAGCGACATCGATCTTTTTGAGGTAAACGAAGCTTTCGCAGCAGTTGTTTTGCGCTTCATGCAGGCGTTTGATGTGGACAGCGAAAAGGTCAACGTCAACGGCGGGTCAATCGCAATGGGCCACCCGCTTGGCGCGACTGGCGCGATGATCATCGGAACGTTGCTGGACGAACTGGAACGGGCCGACAAAGAGATCGGTCTTGCCACTTTGTGTATCGCGTCCGGTATGGGTGCTGCCACAATCATCGAGAGAGTATGATGCCAAAGCTTGATTTGTCTCAAATCCCTTTCAAAGCCGGGTCGATTTATCCCGGAAAATTGGCGAAGAGCGTTGAGGGGCGAAGTTCACAGCGCGTTGGTGACGCTGGTGGATTGACCCAATATGGCGTGAATCTAGTTCGACTTGAACCCAATGCTGCATCGTCGTTGCGCCACTATCACGTAGAGCAGGACGAGTTTGTTATCGTGACAGAAGGTGTTTGCACATTGAAAGATAACGACGGCGAGCATCAAATGCAGGTCGGCGATTGCGCAACCTTTCCTGCTGGCGACCCCAACGGGCACCAATTTCTCAACCATACTGACAAGCCCGTCACTTTCCTCGTAGTGGGAACCCGCACCGCAACCGAAACGGCCTTTTATAGTGATTTAGATCTGATGGTTCGCGTGGACCAGAGCGGCTTTGAATTCACCCAGAAAGACGGCAGCCCTTTGTCGGCTGATATAACCGGAGACGACTCATGACTGATTTCGTGATGGAAACAGATACAAATGGCGTGGCACTGATCACTTGGGACACCGTTGGCAAGTCCATGAACGTGATGAACCAGAATGCGTTTGAGCTGCTGAGTGATCTTGTCGATGAGGCTTTGGCGGATGACGCAGTGAAAGGCATCGTTCTCACGTCCGGCAAAGACACCTTTGCGGGCGGCATGGATCTGAATGTGATCGCCAAGATGAAAGAAGACGCCGGTGACGATCCCGCGCGCGGCGTGTTCGAGGGGGTCATGCAAATGCACGGTGTTCTGCGCAAGATCGAGCGGGCAGGCATGGACCCAAAAACCCAAAAGGGCGGCAAACCTATTGCCACCGCTCTGCCGGGCACTGCGCTTGGCATAGGTCTGGAACTGCCGTTGTCGACGCATCGCATTTTCTGTGCGGATAACTCAAAAGCCAAGATCGGCCTACCCGAGATTATGGTTGGCATTTTCCCCGGCGCCGGCGGCACCACGCGGCTTGTGCGCAAGATGGGCGCCATGGCGGCCGCTCCATTCTTGCTTGAAGGCAAGCTGAGCGATCCAGATAGAGCAAAACGTGCTGGAATCATTGACGAAGTCGTCGCAGATCCGGTCGCCGCTGCCAAAGAGTGGGTACTGAACGCCAAAGACGCCGATCTGGTGAAGATCTGGGATGCAAAGGGTTACAAGATGCCCGGCGGTGCGCCGTACCATCCTGCTGGTTTCATGACATTTGTGGGTGCCTCCGCTATGGTCAACGGCAAGACACAGGGCGTCTATCCCGCCGCCAAAGCGTTGTTGAGCGCAGTTTATGAAGGCGCGCTGGTGCCTTTTGACACAGCCCTGAAAATCGAAGCGCGCTGGTTTACCAATGTGCTGATGAACCCGTCGTCTGGCGCCATGATTCGATCGCTTTTCATCAACAAAGAAGCGCTGGAAAAAGGCGCTGTTCGGCCCAAGAACGTAGCAGATCAGAAAGTTAAAAAAGTCGGCGTTCTCGGTGCAGGTATGATGGGTGCCGGAATTACTCTGGTGTCGGCGCAGGCCGGGATCGAGGTTATTCTGCTTGATCAAAATCAGGAGGCCGCAGATCGCGGCAAGGCCTACAGTGCAAGCTACATGGACAAGGGTATCGCGCGCAAGAAAGCCACCGAAGAAAAGAAGGAACAGCTGCTCTCGCGGATTACTGCTACAACTAACTTTGCCGAACTGAAGGGATGCGATCTGATTGTCGAGGCGGTCTTCGAAGACCCCAAGATCAAAGCCGAGGTCACTGCCAAAGTTGAAGCGGTCATTGGCGAGGGTTGCATTTTCGCCTCCAACACCTCGACCTTGCCGATTACCGATCTGGCCAAAGCATCCCAGCGCCCTGATCAATTCATCGGCATTCATTTCTTCTCACCTGTTGAAAAGATGTTGCTGGTCGAGATCATCAAAGGCAAGCAAACCGGCGATGTCGCTGTAGCAAAGGCGCTCGACTACGTCCGCCAGATCCGCAAAACGCCGATCGTGGTTAATGACGCGCGGTTCTTTTATGCCAACCGCTGTATTATCCCTTATATCAATGAAGGCATGCGCATGGTGGCCGAAGGCGTCGCGCCGGCGCTGGTCGAAAACGCCGCTCGTCTGGTGGGTATGCCGCTGGGCCCGCTGCAACTGGTTGACGAAACCTCAATCGACCTCGGAGCCAAGATTGCACGTGCGACACGCGCAGCGATGGGTGACGCCTACCCGGACGGCGCCGTCGATGAGGTTGTGTTCTGGATGGAAGCCGAAGGCCGTTTGGGTCGCAAGGCCAAAGCAGGTTTTTACAGTTATGACGACAAAGGAAAACGTCAGGGACTGTGGGATGGCATCGGCGGAAAATACACTGAATATGAGTCTCAGCCGGATCTCATCACGGTGCAACACCGCCTGTTGTTCGCGCAGGTTCTTGAAGCGGTTCGTGCGCTGGAAGAAGGCGTGCTGGAGGATATCCGCGAAGGCGACGTGGGCGCCATATTGGGCTGGGGTTTTGCCCCCTGGTCCGGGGGGCCTTTCAGTTGGCTTGATATGATCGGGGCACCTTATGCGGCAGAGCGGTGTGATCAACTCGCCGAGGCGTTTGGCGACCGCTTTGACTGTCCCGATCTGCTGCGCGAAATGGCTGCAAAGGGTCACAGTTTTTACACACGGTTTGGGCATATGGCCGAGGCCGCCTGAGATTGAAAATGGCAGTAGGGGCCGCTCCGGCAGCCTCTACGGTCAATCAATTGAAATATCACGACAAATCAGATCTTAGGCTACGACCTGAGCCATATTCGCCCATTCTGACTGACCATCCAATTTGTCTTCCACAACCATACATTCCACCAGAAACGCGGAATCGTGCAGCGACAGCACGTCATAAAAACAGGCTGATTGCGCCAGATCATCACCCACCAGATCGCCCGGATGTGGACAATAGGCCAATGTTCCACCCTCAACATAGATGACTTGATCCTGCTCAAAAAACAACGTCACAATCTCAACCTGATGTTGTGGGGCGACGCGGTGAATGCCGCGCGAACCATCCAATGCTACCGCAGGAACAACAGCAAAAGGATCACCCTGCGGGTCGTTGGCGGCATCACTTTCGACAAGAATGCCCTGATTTGGAAATACCGTAAGATCGCACCGATTGCCCATCGCGCCAGCCGGTATTCTTACCGGCCACCTCGCTTCGGGAATCGAAGTAGCGTCTCTCCACTTCACGTCACGGCGGATTTCAACAACGGGCTGCATTGCGTTGTCAAATGTCAGTATGTTGTCGCCGACGGTAATGGCCTCAACGGGTCGCCAACCAAGGCTGGACGCAACATGGGTTCCGGCCATCAAACCGTGCGACGTTCCGACATATTCATTGGTCATGGCAGCAATCCCTTGCGCCAAGTGCAAAATGTGCTGTTCAATATTATTTTTTGTACCTGAGATCGCATACGCGCTCCCTCCCACCCTCGCCAACGATCACACCCAATCCAATAATGGCACCACGTAAT
>CBDTVL010000118.1:0-11659 GCA_965363755.1 uncultured Sulfitobacter sp. | reverse complement strand
CGCGATCTATTGAACGAATACGAAGAGCCAAAGCTGGACCCGGGCACAGACGAAGCATTGCGCGACTATATCGACAGGCGCGAACGCGAAATCCCGGCAGCCGACGCTTTGAATCAGTTTCTCTGAAATGTCGGCGCTGATCAGCGTCAGTAAGCTGCCGGTCGATCCGGGACCAGCAGCTTGGGATTGCCTTCTTTCAGACCGCGAGCCTGCGATCGCCCTGAACGAAAAAATAACCGCTGACTGGCTGGTGATCGGCGCAGGTTTCGCTGGGTTGGCGGCGGCCAGACGTCTGACGCAGCTTTGCCCAACGGATCGTATTGTGTTGCTCGAGGCCCGGCGCGTAGCCGAAGGGCCTGCGGGTCGAAACTCTGGGTTCATGATCGATCTTCCGCATGATCTGTCATCGTCAGATTATGGCGGAGCTTTGGACAAAGACATCGCGCTGACGTCAGACAATCGACATGCAATTGACTTTGCTGCCGACATGGCCCGCGATTTTGAAATGAGTGACGAAGCTTTTGTGCGCAGTGGCAAGATAAACGGGGCTGCTACTGAAAAAGGCCACATGCACAACCAAGACTATGCGGCTCATCTTGCCAATATGGGAGAACCTTGCGAGCTGTTTGATGCGGCGCGGATGCGTGAGCTGACCGGCACAGGTTACTATCGCAGCGGCTTGTTTACGGGCGGCACCGCCGTCATCCAGCCCGCGATGTTCGTGCGAAACGCTGCCAAGGGACTGGCCTCAAACCACCTTCAGATTTTTGAGAACAGCCCGGTTTCAGCTCTCAAGCGAGATCGGGACTGGATCGCCACAACGCCCAAAGGGCAGGTCTGCGCGCCAAAGGTCATTATGGCCGTAAACGGGCATCTCAACAGCTTTGGTTTTGCCCGAGGCCGGCTGATGCATGTCTTTACATATGCCTCCATGACCCGCGCGTTGACAGCGGATGAGGTGGCACGCTTGGGCGGGGCTTCCATCTGGGGGCTGACCCCGGCCGACCCAATGGGCACAACTGTGCGACGGATCAACGGCACCGGCGGTGATCGGATTGTCGTGCGTAACCGCTTTACCTTCGATCCTGAGATGACAGTAGATGCGCGCAGGATTTCGCAAGTCTCCCGAGATCATGACCGTTCTTTTGCAGCGCGTTTCCCGATGCTGGGTGGCGTCGAAATGGACTACCGGTGGGGCGGGCAGCTTTGTCTTAGCCGCAACAATGTGAGTGTTATTTCGGAGGTTGAGACCAACCTTTTTTCAGCCTGCTGTCAAAACGGATTGGGCACCACCCGCGGGACATTGTCAGGGATGCTGGCCGTTGAGCTGGCGACCGGCACCACATCAGATCGGCTCAATCGTGCGCTGGCTGCTGAACCTCCAGCCAAACTACCACCGCGCCCGCTTGCAGAACTGGGCGCAAAAGCGCTGCTCAAATGGCAAGAAATGAAAGCCGGCGCAGAACTCTGAATGCCGCCTCGAACATAACAGCCGGCTCAATCATTGGCTTTTGATGTGTCGCCACAGTGATGTCCCACACAATTTTTTCCGCAGCACGGCAGATGGTGTGTCAGACTTACTTCAGAAAGATCATTACACAAAAGAGAACGAAGAGGACCGGGAAGGCAATTCTGCTGAATTGGTCCAACTTTTTGGCAACGCCTGGGTGACCTTGAGCAGAAAGAAAACCCGTACTCAATGATTGTACCATGGCTACAAAAACAAATCCTGTGGCCCCGGCAATGTAGATGTCCAGCGTCGTGACGTACCCCAATTTCGGCAACATGTTCGAGGTCGCAAAGATAAACGCTACCATCGTAAGGAAAGACGTTGCCGACAATCCGATTTGAGTGCCAAACTGCTTGGGATCAATCCAGAAAACACACCATGACATTGCCACAATGAGTGCTATTGGAAGAAGAATCTTCCAGACATAGTAGCCAATGTCGCGTTTTGCTGAAATTGTCAGTAAATAAACCGCGCGGTCCTGTTGCACCGCTTCAAATCTCTCTGTCCTCACAGCGGCTTCGACTTTGTCGATTGACCAGTCCGAGATGTTCAAGGGAAGCATCATACCGGTAAACACATCGTCGTTACGGAGGGTCAGTTTCTTGTCACTCCAGTGCAAGGGAAGAAACCGCAAACTGGTGGATTGATCGTCAAAAGGGAAGTCTGCAAGGTTGTGATAGCTGGAAAATGTTCCTGAGATGCGTTGCAGGTATGTGGCCTTGCCGCCCTTTTCGATGCTCACGGTTTGAGGCCAGCGTTCAAAAATACGCCCCGAGTTTTTCATGGTCATTTCTGGGAACCAAACCGCGTCCTTTGGTAGATTGCATCCGTCCAAAGCTGCCAGTCTGGAATCTGTCCACTGCATTTTGACGGCAACATCGACGCTGATCGTTTGGTTCACGTCATTGATCTCGGTTAGATCCATAAGGCGCATGCCCAGGGTCACCTCTGTAGGTGGTCCTGAGGACTCCGGGCGCACATCCGTGCGATAATTGGGTGGTGCGCAGGAACTACTACTGACTTCTTCTTGCGACTGCGCAGACAAAGGATATGCAAGGACCATTGTTAAGAGCAGCGCGAATAGTTTGGTGAGTTGATCCGGCATCAAAAATTTCCCCAAGTGTTCATGTCGTGCGTCTTATGGCCCATCGCGTTACCTTCGACATTTCCAGGGAAAATTCCAAGTAATTTCAGGACTGTTCCAGTCAAGACTGGGAATTGTAGCCAGATAATTCATGCACTGTTACTCCGTATCGTGCGCGGAGGAGAGTTTATCGCTTTCCTAACCTGAACGCTTTCCTCTATAGGCGGCAACAACGGCGCGATCCAAAGCCCGCAATCCCGCCACCAGATCTTGTTCGGCTGTGTCCTCTTCAAACGCATGGCTGACGCCGTTAATCGACGGGACAAACAGCATCGCGACGGGCAGAATTTGAGACACGTTCGTTGCGTCATGCAGCGCGCCCGAGGGCATCCGCCGCCAGCGCCCCGGTGCGACATGCTCCGCGCCAACCTCCAGTGCAGCACGCAATTCAGGATTCATCGCCACGGGCGCCATCGCCGGACGAGGTGCGCTGTCAAACGTCATATCCATCTCAGTGGCCACCTCAGTTGCGACGTCATGAATAAGACGCTCCATGTGATCCAGACGATCCATTTCCCCATCGCGCCACTGCATCGAGAACACCGCCCGTCCCGGCACAACTGACGGCGCGTTGGGGCTCAGTTGGATATGGCCGATGGTCCACACAGTTTGCGGCGTGACCACATTGCGCAGCCGCTCGATCAGGCGTGTGTTAAACGCCGATACCGCCTGAAATGCATCGCGCCGTGCCGCCATCGGGGTAGTGCCTGCATGGTTCTGTTGACCCTCAAACGTTATATGTGTCTGCCGGATGCCAACAATATCGGTGACAACCCCGAATTGCTCTCCTGCGGCGTCCAGCGTCGGACCCTGTTCGATATGCAATTCGATAAAGCCGGTGAACCGATCCGGTAGAATAAACTCTCCGGAGATGTCTGACACGGCTGCGCGGGCCTCGCCGAATGTTACGCCGTCACGATCTGTGATACGATCAGCGTCGTCCAACGACATCGCTCCCGCCCAGATCATACTGCCTGTACAGGTCCCAAACCGCCCCTCTTCATCCTGGAAACTTACGACAGATACTGGCGGTCTATTGGCCTCCTTCGCCGCACGCGCAATCTCTAGCGCGGCTATCACACCCAGCGCCCCATCCAGCCATCCGCCGGTAGGCTGACTATCAGAATGTGAACCCATCAAAAGTGACGGTTCAGCAGCCAAGCCAAACACATTACCCGCCGGATCAATCCGCGCTTCCAGTCCAGCCTCTTCCAACCGACTGGCCAGCCATTTGCGCGCGGCAATGTCTGCAGCACAAAAGGCCGGGCGGATCACACCGTGACCGATGCCACTGGCGCCGAATTCGCGCAGATTGTGTAGGTCGGAAAGGAACCTGTGGGTGTTGATCATTCAACCACCTTTCTTGATCGCAACGAAAGTTCGAGGCTAACCAGTCCAGTTCAAAATAGAAAGTCGACCTTTGACCATCTGCCGCATGCTCTACTCAAACGACATATGATGCTCCGAGATCGGTTTGTCCAAGCGCCCGCGCCACATCTCGTATCATCGGCCAAACATGGCAAAACACCAAACATCGGGCTAGCGTAGTGAGACATCTTGCCCGAGGAGCAGCCTGTGCCCAAAGACAGCCGTTTTTTCAATCGACGCCATCGCGCGTTACAAGATCGATTTTTGACGCGAGATCTGGCAGATCGGATTGAGGCAGAAGATGTCGTCGATTTCATCGGGCCCGACGAAAAGGAATTCATTGAAAGCTCCCGAATGTTTTTTCTGACGACGATCAGTCATTCAGGACAACCGACAGTTTCATACAAAGGCGGGCAGCCCGGCTTTGTAAGCGTCCAAAACGAAACCTCGCTTTTGTTCCCCAGTTATGATGGCAACGGGATGTATTATTCCACGGGGAATCTGGATCAGAACAGTAAAGTAGGTTTGTTATTCATAGATTTTGCAACCCCTAACCGCCTGCGAATTCATGGTGACGCAACAATCGTTTTTGACGACACATACGTGAAACGTTTCCCCGGTGCACAGTTTGTCGTGCGGGTTGATATTCGCGAGGCATTCGACAACTGCCCCCGATATATCCACCAGATGTCGCTGACCAAGGAGTCCAAATATGTCCCATCCCATCGCGGAAAAGCACCCCGCCCGGCGTGGAAAAGACTGGACTACCTGCAAGACGCCCTGTCCGAAGAAGATCGTGAGAAAACTGATCGTGAGGGCGGACCGCTATCGCTGAATGAATATCTGCAATTGCTCAATCAAGGGGAAGCGTAAGGCGCCATCTTGCCAAAATGTTAGCGCCTCACCTTTCTTCTGTAGCAGCAAGGCAAGCAACCGCAGCCTCTTCAGGCCCCTGCCCTATTCAGCCGCCACCTGCGCGTTCACCGCCTCAGCTCTTACAGCCGAGAACTTGAACTCCGGGATTTTTCCATAGGGGTCCACGGCCGAATTGGTTAGGATATTGGCTGCTGCTTCGACAAAGGCAAATGGTAAGAACACCATATCTTCAGACACGGCGCGATCCGCGCGCGCCATGATCTGGATTGATCCGCGCCGCGTCGAAAGGCGCAACAGGCCGCCCGGCTCAACGCCCAGCTTGCGCAAAGTCTTGGGATGCAACGAACAGTTCGCTTCTGGTTCAACTGCATCCAGCACTTTCGAGCGCCGCGTCATCGACCCGGTATGCCAGTGTTCCAATTGACGCCCTGTCGTCAGGATCATCGGGTATTCTGCATCCGGCACTTCGTCTGGTGGGATGACGGACGCTGGCGTGAACTTGGCCCGTCCCCCGGCGCGCGGGAATCCATCGCCAAACACGATGGCCTGACCCGGATCCTCAGGCGAAAGCGACGGGTAGGTCACCGCATTTTCGCGGCTCAACCGGTCCCATGTGATGTTATCAAGTGACTTCATATTCAGCTTCATTTCGGCAAAAACCTGATCAGGTCCGGTGTAAGACCACGGCAGGCCCAGCCGCTTGGCCAGTTCCACCTCGATCCACCAATCCACGCGTGCATCACCGGGCGGCGGCACAGCAGGTCGGCCCATCTGGACCTGACGGTTGGTGTTGGTCACAGTGCCTGATTTTTCTGCAAAGGCGCTTGCAGGCAGGATCACGTCCGCATAATTCGCCGTCTCTGTGATGAAAATATCCTGCACTACCAGATGCTTGAGCAGTGCCAACGCGTCGCGTGCATGTTCTACATCCGGGTCCGACATTGCCGGATTTTCCCCAAGAATATACATGCCGTGAATATTGCCAGCATGCACATCATCCATGATTTCGGTAACGGTCAGGCCCTTTTCGCTTGAAAAGTCCTCGGTGCCCCAGACCTGCAAAAACGCTGATCGCACACCGTCATCTGTGACGGACTGATAATCAGGCAAAAACATCGGGACCAGACCCGCATCAGAGGCGCCCTGCACATTATTCTGGCCGCGCAACGGGTGCAGCCCGGTTCCCGGGCGTCCCACCTGTCCAGTCATCAACGCCAGCGATATGAGGCAGCGCGAATTGTCTGTGCCATGGATGTGCTGGGAAATCCCCATTCCCCAGAAAATCATGCCTGCCTTTGCCCCCGCAAAGGTCCGCGCAACGTCGCGTAAGACGTCCGGCTCAATACCGCAGATTTCGGACATTTTTTCGGGAGTGAAACCTTTCAGGTGCTCCTTTTCGGCCTCCCAGTTTTCGGTGTAGGCTTGAATATATTGCTGATCATAAAGTTTCTCTTCGACGATCACGTGCATGATCGCATTCAGCATCGACACATCCGCGCCAGGGCGGAATTGCAGCATGTGGCTGGAAAATCGTTTCAATGCCTGCCCGCGTGGGTCCATCACGATCAGCTTGCCGCCGCGTTTGGTGAACTGCTTGAAATAAGTTGCTGCAACCGGGTGGTTCTCAATCGGGTTGGCCCCGATTACAATCGCAACATCTGCATTCTCGATCTCGTTGAAGGTGGCGGTTACTGCGCCCGATCCGACATTCTCCATCAATGCGGCCACGGATGAGGCGTGACATAGTCGTGTACAGTGATCGACGTTGTTGTGGCCAAATCCCTGACGGATCATCTTTTGAAATAGATATGCCTCTTCGTTGGTGCATTTGGCGCTGCCAAAACCCGCAACCGACCTGCCCCCTTTTTCGGATTTGAGATCCAGCAACCCTTTGGCGGCAAAATCCAGCGCCTCATCCCAGGTCGCTTCGCGGAAATGGGTTTGCCAGTTGGCCGGATCCACATTGAGGCCTTTTGCGGGGGCGTCATCGCGGCGGATCAAAGGTTTGGTCAGGCGGTGTTCATGTTGAATGTAGTCAAAGCCAAAACGCCCTTTGACGCAAAGCCGACCTTCGTTCGCTGGGCCATTGATGCCTTCGACAAATTTCACTTTGCCGTCTTTGACTTTCAGCGACACCTGACAACCGACACCGCAGAACGGGCAGATGGATTCCACTTCAGAATCGTAATCCGCCGTGTCGCCCATTTGGTTTTCATCCACGACCGTTGCGGGCAATAGCGCCCCTGTCGGGCAGGCTTGAACGCATTCGCCACAAGCGACACAGGTACTGTCTCCCATAGGATCGGCGAAATCAAATGTTGGGTAGGCGTCTTGGCCCCGGCCCGACATTCCGATCACATCGTTGACCTGCACTTCGCGGCACGCCCGCACACACAATCCACACTGAATGCAGGCATCCAGATTGACGCTCATCGCGACGTGGGAACTGTCCAGCAGCGGGATCCGTTCTTTTTCCAGCGACGGAAACCGGCTCTCAGACACGCCATTTAAGTCGGCCATATCCCACAAATGCGAGGACCTGTCGTGCGCCTCTTCGCGTTCTGGTTGATCCGCCAAGAGCATCTCGACGACCATCTTGCGCGCAGATTCAGCCCGCGCGGAATTGGTTGTCACCACCATGCCTTCGGAGGGTTCACGGATGCACGAAGCGGCAAGGACGCGTTCGCCTTCGATTTCGACCATACAGGCGCGACAATTGCCGTCGGGGCGATAACCGGGTGCTGGTTTGTGACACAAATGTGGGATCACAAGGCCCCGGCCATGCGCCACTTCCCAAATGGTCAGACCTGCGTCGGCCTCAACGTCTTTGCCATCCAGTGTGAAACTTATCTTGTCAGACATAATTCAAACCTCTTCCGGGAAGTGTTTCATTGTCAGGCGGATCGGATTGGGCGCCGCCTGCCCCAGCCCGCAGATCGACGCGTCGCCCATGGCCACGCAAAGCTCTTCCAACAAAGGTTGGTCCCATGTTTTGGCCTGCATCAGTTTCACTGCTTTTTCGCATCCAACCCGGCAAGGGGTGCATTGGCCGCAACTTTCATCTTCAAAGAACCGCAGCATGTTAAGGGCCGCGGCTTTGACACTGTCGCGGTCAGACAACACAACCACCGCAGCTGATCCAATAAAGCTGCCCAAAGGTTGCAGTGTGTCAAAATCAAGCGGCACGTCATCAATTGATGCAGGCAGCAGGCCAGCGGATGGTCCACCGGGTTGATAGGCCTTGAACACGTGGCCATCCTGCATCCCGCCAGCAGCCTCGATGATATCTGTGATGGTGGACCCAGCGGCCAGCAAATGAACACCCGGGTTCTTCACGCGGCCAGACACTGAATAACTACGCAAGCCTTTGCGTCCGTTTAGTTCGGTCGCAGACAGCACTTCGGGCCCTTCACGGCATATTCGGGCGACCCAATGCAGGGTTTCCACGTTGTGCACTAGCGTTGGGCGATCGAAAATTCCGACCTGTGCGACAAAGGGGGGGCGGTGGCGCGGCATGCCACGTTTGCCTTCGATGCTTTCAATCATCGCGCTTTCTTCGCCGCAGATATATGCGCCAGCGCCGCGTCGTAGATCGATATACCCCGGCTCAACTATGCCTGCGTTTTCCAGTGCTGTGATTTCTTCAGCTAAAATATGCAGGACCGCCGGGTATTCGTCGCGCATGTAGATAAAGACTTTTTCTGCTTCAACCGCCCACGCAGCGATCAGCGTTCCCTCAAGAAACAGATGCGGAGTGCGCTCCAGATAGTAACGATCTTTGAAAGTTCCGGGTTCACCCTCGTCGCCGTTGACGGCCATATAACGCGGTCCTTCATTGGCACGCACAAAGCCCCATTTTTTGCCAGACGGAAACCCAGCGCCGCCAAGGCCGCGCAACCCAGAGGTCAGCACTTTGTCCTGCACTGATTCCCAGTTACCACTGGCGCGCACTGACGTTAGTGCCTCATAACCACCGGCTGCCGCGTATTCGGCATATGTCTCGTACTTCGGAATATGAGCGTGCGTATCGCCAGACGCTATCGCTTCGTTCACTTTTTCGGGTGTCGCATGATCGATATGGGCGTGGCCCAACTCCAGAACCGGCGCCGTATCGCAGCGGCCCATGCAGGGCGCGCGCAAAACGCGGACCTCGGTTGGGTCCAGACCATCCTCTAATGCAGCCTTCAGCGCTTGTGCCCCGGCGAGTTCACACGACAGGCTATCGCAAACCCGAATGGTCAGCGCAGGTGGGGGTGTTTCACCTTCTTTTACGATGTCGAAATGCGCGTAAAAGGTCGCCACTTCGTAGATTTCTGCCATCGAAAGGCGCATTTCCTCGGCCAAGGCGCGAAGATGTGCAGCACTTAGGTGGCCATATTCATCCTGAATCAAATGCAAGAATTCGATCAGTAGATCACGGCGACGCGGCCGCTCACCCAGCAGCGCAAGTACATCTAGCAGGGCCTGATCTTCAAACTGTCGGCCTTTGGGGGTGTGACGCCCTTTGCCCTTGCCTGATTTCCAGATACCTGGTTTGGTTTCGTGCACGGTCATACGCAGCCCTCCCTAGCTTGAATTTCATCGCAGGTAACAGCCATAGCTTCCAATACATTTATTGGAACACGTAATTCGTTTTGACTATAATGAAGCTTTCACTGCCAAACGCAACGCTTTCACCATCGGCAGCACTGGTGACTGATCCTTGATCGACATTCCAATCGTGTGAGTAACTTCGGGTTTAATAAGGTCGAATTGCGCCGTTGAGGTGAGTGCAAGAAAGGTTTCTGCCACCCCGACCGGCGCGATTGTTGCTGCATTCCCACTTGCGACCTGCGCCAGAACGGCCGTGAAGCCAGTCGCTTCCATCACCACCGTCGGGATGGCCGATACTTCGGCAAACACCGCATCGATAAGTTGTCGGTTGCGCATGTTCGGTGTCAGAAGACACAAGGGAACCCGGGCGGCTTCGGACCACGTTACTTGCCGACCTGACCCTAAAGCGAACGCTTCCGGCGCGATCAGAACATAGCGTTCCTCATATAACTTAACGGTCGTGTCGGGGTCAGCATCCTCATAGTACATAATCCCTGCGTCGAGTGAGAAATCGTCCAGGCGAATCTTGATCTGCCTGGTGGAAAGTGAGTGGATTTCAATAGAAAGATTCGGATGTTGGCGGCGCAATTGTGACGATACATGGGCGGCAAAAGGCATCGCTGTTGGGATGACCCCAAGCGCGAGCTTACCGTTCAGAGTGTTGCTAAGTGCGTCGATCTCCTGTCGCAGCCCCTCGGCGTCAGCAAGGAGCTTGCGCGCCCATTTCAATACGACCTCCCCCTCGCGCGTGAAACCCAGAAAGGTGTTGCCACGGCGCACGAGCGGCAGGGCAAAGCGATCCTCCATCTTGCGGATACGGGTGGAAAAAGCGGGCTGGGAAATATTGCAGTCCGCAGCAGCGCGTGAAAAATTCTTGTGGCGCGATAGTGACACCAACAATTGCATATCACGCAGATCCGCATCAGACCCTCTGGGCTTTGTGTTTGTCATTCCGGCCCGCCATAAATAACCTAAGCACAAACTAGGTTTAGGCAGGTATTTTCACCAGAAGATTCGCTCAGGAGGGCACTTATTTGGGCCAGAACATGAAAACCATCGAGATGCGGGAAGCTGGCGGACCGGAAATGCTGGAAATCGGTGAGCGTTCGCTGCCCGATATCCGTGCAGGCGAAGTTCTGGTTCGGGTCAACGCAGTCGGCGTCAACGGCCCTGATCTGGTGCAACGACGAGGACATTACCCTGCGCCCAAAGGAGCCTCGGATCTTTTGGGTTTGGAAGTGTCGGGTGAAATCGTCGCAACTGGATCCGGAGTCGAAGGCTGGGCGGTTGGCGACAACGTCTGCGCACTGACAAATGGCGGCGGATATGCAGAATATGTCGCGGTCGATGCGGCCCATTGCTTGCCAATCCCTGCGGGAGCTTCTCTCACCGACGCCGCAGGTTTGTGCGAAACCTATTTCACCGTCTGGAGCAATCTTTTCTTTGAGCAGACCATCACCCCGGGGCATGTACTTCTTGTTCATGGTGGGGCGGGCGGAATTGGTTCAACTGCAATCCAACTTGGCAATCAGCTTGGATACAAGGTTTTCACTACATGCGCGACGGCGGGCGACTGTGAATATGCCGAAGGACTGGGGGCGAAACGAGCGATCAATTATCAAGAGGAAGATTTTGTCGACATCGTCCGCGAGGCAGGGGGCGCCAATCTGATCCTCGACATCATCGGTGGTGACTATGTTGCGCGCAACATCAAAGCAGCAAGCGCAGATGCCCGCATTGTGCAACTGGCCTTTAACGCGGGGTCCAAAGTTGACATCAACCTGATGCCAATCATGCTCAAACGACTGGTCTATACGGGCTCAACGCTCCGGTCCCGTCCGGAAGCGTTCAAGGCCGACGTGGCAGCTGATCTCAAAGCCAAGGTCTGGCCGTTGTTTGGTCAGGGCCACCTCGCCACACAAACGCACCGCATCTTTCCTTTTGAGCAGGCGAGTGAGGCCCATCAAATGATGGAAAAAGCTATCCATCGGGGAAAAATACTGCTCTCCCCGACAGCCTAAAGTCTGCACGAGCCCAGATCAGGCGGATCTTCGGATAGCCTGATCTAGCACATCAAATTCAACCTGATCCTCATACTGCGCGAAGTTGTCCTCAAACATGTCCCGCAACTTTGCGGCAGCAATATCATATGCATTTTCGTCAACCCA
>CBDTVL010000117.1:0-11663 GCA_965363755.1 uncultured Sulfitobacter sp. | reverse complement strand
ATTACCGGGGCAATGCTGCGGGCCTCTGCGGCGGTAATGCGCAAGTCCTTGATCTCGTTCGCCGCGCCCTCGGTCTTGGAGCGCGCGGGATCAAGCACCAGATAGATCGCTTCGGGCAATGCAAACATAGCCATCGCAAGGGTGATAAAACCAAAGCCGGACTGCAAATCCATAACACCCATAGTAAAACGTGGAAGGTTGAACAGCGCGCCTTCGCCAACCGTTGCCATGATCAGGCCCAGCAGCGTCATAAGAACTGCCTTGGTCACCTGCCCGGTCCCAGCAAAGGCTGCAATCGCCGAAAGGCCCACAACCATCAGTGCGAAATACTCTGCCGAATGGAACAGCAACGCGACTGATGCAAGCGCTGGTGCAAAGATCATCAGCATGATTGCCCCTATGGTACCGCCGCAAAACGATGCGATGGCGGCGACGGTCAATGCTTTGCCCGCCTTGCCCTGACGGGTCAGCGGATAGCCATCAAAGCTCGACGCGACCGTAGAGGCAACACCGGGTGCATTGATCAGGATCGACGAGGTTGAACCGCCAAAAATCGCTCCATAATAAACCCCGGCCAGCAGGATCAGGGCCGCCGACGGATCACCGATCGAGATCGCAACCGGAATCATGATGGCGATGATCGACATTGGCCCAAGCCCCGGCAACATGCCGATGAATGTGCCAATCAGACAGCCGCCGATGACCATTAGAATGTTGGTCACTGAAAACGCGGTCGAAAGACCGATGAGAAGACCTTCGATCATGACCTATATCCCCATAAAAAACGGCCAGGGGCGCAGGAAAATTCCTAATACCTCCTGCACCAGATACCAGATTGCCACTGCAGCAGTCAGTGCTACCGGGATCAGAATAAGATATCGACGTTCGCCAAGGACCGAAGCCCCGACAACCAGAAAGCTCACGGTCGAGAATAAGAACCCGGCCGGGCGCAAAAGCAGCGCGTAGGCCACCATCAGGGCCAGCAATGCCGCGACCTGTCCAATTTTATAGTCCCCAAGGCGCGTATAATCGATGTCGCCTTCCTTGGGCCCGCTTGGGCCTTTTTCGAGGCCGACTAAAATAATCAACGTGCAGACGATCGCCATGACCGACAGCACTTTGGGAAAGGTCGACGGCCAGATCGGATTGCGCTTCATAAACGGCGCCATCCCTTGATCCATCGTGAAAAATGCAGTGTAGCCATAGGCTAGGCAGATCATAAGAATGATCAGCGCGATCCAACGATCCAGCGCCATTTTCTCTCCCCCTTAGGTCGTTCACTGGCCGTTGACCGACCCTTAGCTGAGACGCCCGGCGCATTCTCCGGGCGTCTCTTTATTGTGCTTTTGAAAGAGTCTTACAAAAAGCCGAGTTCTTTCATCAGGTTGCCGATGACTGTTTCCTGATTCTCCAGGAAGGCTTTGAAGTCGTCACCAGAATTGTGGATGTTCACCCAGCCGTTTTGGGCGCGCACGGCTTCCCATTCAGGGGTTTCATACATCTTGGTGATGGCGTCCTGATACATAACAAGTTTGTCATCCGGCAGACCCGGGGCAGCAAAGAAGCCACGCCAGTTTACAAAGGCGATGTCGATCCCCTGTTCCTTCATGGTTTGCGCATCTGCAAAGGCATCGACACGCTCATCAGCGGTGATGCCGATGATCTTAACTTCGCCAGCGTTGGCAAGGTCTATCGCTTCAGAAAAACCAGTCGACAGCGCTGCAATTTCACCAGACAGCAATGCTGCCATTGCCTTACCACCAGCATCATACGGGATATATTTAACAGCAGTTGGGTCTTCTCCTGCTGCCTGCATCACCATAGCTGCGACGAGGTGATCCATGCCGCCTGGAACCGAGCCACCGCCGATGGCTGTACCGCTCACGTCTGCCTTATAGGCCGCAAGGAGGTCGTCCATCGAGTTGATCGGGCTGTCTTTGCCCACAACAATTGCGGCATAATCGCCAATTGTGCCCGCCACGAGGGTCAGGTCACGGAAGTTATGTGGGAACACACCGGTGAGCGAGCGGATCACGATGGGAGTGGAATTCACCATCAACGTGCCATGCTGGCTTTCTGCGTTTTCAATCATATAGCCGATGGCTTTGCCGCCGCCGCCGCCTGACATGTTTTCATAGCTTGCTGTACCCACAAGACCAGCGCCCATCAGGGCCTCGCCTGTGCCACGCGCTGTGCCGTCCCAACCGCCGCCGGCACCGCCGGGGATCAGAAAGTGGACGCTGTCGAGCACTTGATGCCCGTCTGCGAAAGCTGGCGCGCCAAAAGACAGCGTCGAAGCGGCCGCAGCCAACATGACCCGGCGGGTCAGGTTCAGTTTAGTCATGGTATCCTCCCATTTGACAAAAGCGATCGTTGTCGCTCATGACGGAGACAGTAACATGTAATGCTGACACAAACCTGTCACGTCCCCAGAACGAGGAATCATTCCCAATGCGGTTTTTGCTGGTCGAGGACAATCCGGGACTGGCATCGGCTATTTCGGACCGTTTGGGCATGGACGGGCATGTAGTTGATCATGCCGAGGACCTGCAAAGGGCCGATGAATTTGCGGCTTCAGGTGAATACGACTTGATTTTGCTGGATATTATGTTGCCAGACGGCGATGGCCGGGATTTTCTGAACTCACACCGACGGCAACAGGACGACACTCCAGTGATTGTTCTGACCGCCCGATCCGAAATCTCTGACCGTGTCGGCGTGCTTGACCTGGGCGCAGATGACTACATCACAAAACCCTTTGATTTTGCCGAACTTGAGGCCCGTGTACGCGCTGTGCTGCGGCGCCGTTCCGGTGGCGGCCAAAACCAGAAACGATTCGGTGATCTGGTATTTGACCGGTTGTCAGGCACTCTCGAGATCGGCGACGAACAGATCAGCCTGCGCAACAAGGAACTGCGGTTACTGGAAGTTCTCCTCGCTTCACCGGGCAAGATTTTCTCCAAACCAAACTTGGTGGACAGGCTGTTTTCCTATGACGAAGACGTGTCAGAAAATGCGATCGAAGTTTATGTCGCACGGCTTCGCAAACACCTGAAGGGATCGTCGGTCGAAATTGCAACCGTCCGCGGCCTTGGCTATCGGATCGCTGAACAATGACGGCAATTGTCCCGACCAACGGATCACTGCGGCGTCGTCTGACGTTGCAGCTGGTTGGGAGTGCAGCGGTTCTGGCCACTATTTTGTTCCTCACGGTTCTGGGCATAGCACGCACGGTTGCCACTGAAACCCAGGACAACACGCTCACCGCTTCGCTTACGGCTATTCTGGATTCGATCTCGGTTCAGAACGCAGATCTTTCGATTGATATTCCCTATGCGGCCTTTTCCATGCTGGGCACCGTGGGGGACGAACGGGTCTTTTATCGTGTCACCGCAGATGGCGCATTTCTGACCGGCTATGAAGATCTGCCAGATGCCGTGAATTTTGACGCTGATGGCCGCGGAGTCCTGACGGCCCCTTACAAGGGCGAAAGCGTGCGGATTGTTTCGGCCAGTCGACAGCTGTCGGTGGACGGGCACCCTGTTGAAGTCCGGGGATCACTGGCGCAGACCCGCGCCGGACACAACGCGACTCTCGCCGCTATCCTGAAACGTGCCATCCTGATTGGGCTTGGATTTTTCACGGTTGCGGTTTTGCTGGCGGTTCTGACGGCGCAAAGCACTATTCGCCCGATCCAGAACCTTGCAGCATCGGTATCGCGCCGGGGCCCGAAAGATCTGCGACCAGTGGTGGCGCCCGTCCCTGCTGAAATGGTGTCGCTGGTGACGTCGCTGAACCGCTTTATCGAAAGGCTCAGCACATCCCTGACCCGGTCTGAGGATTTCATTGCAGAAGCCGCCCACCGCGTGCGCACCCCACTGGCGACGGTGCGGACACAAGCCGAAATCGCGCTGAGACGGGCCAAACGCCCAGAAGACAGAACCTCGCTCAAGGATATGATCCGGGCCATCGACGAAAGCTCGCGCGCCGCAGGACAGATGCTGGACCACGCAATGGTAACTTTCCGGGCCGACCAGCTCGATCAGGTCCCGGTTTCGCTGGTTAATCTGGTTGAGGAGCTGGTTGAGCGATTGCGTGCCGTGGCAGAATTAAAGGACATCGAGCTGATTGTAGAGCACGCCGAGCCCGTCTCTTTGGCAGTTGATCCAATTCTGGTCCAGAACGCGGTGCGCAATATTTTGGACAATGCGATCAAGTATTCACCTGAGGAACAGAGCGTAACAGTTTGGGTTGGCATAGAAAACAATCTTGCCGTCGTCCGTGTGTCAGATCACGGCGCTGGCTTTCCTGCGCAAGATACCGATCGACTGCTGGTTCGGTTTGAGCGCGGCGACAACGTCCGCACCACAGTGGGGTCGGGTCTGGGGCTGACAATCGCAAAAGAAGTGGTGGAGGCCCACGGCGGGCGGATCACAATATCCAATCATGAGACAGGAACCGGTGCATGCGTAACCCTCTACTTTCCGCTGGCCTGATCCTGTGTGGCTGGGTTGCACTGGCCCTGCCCGCCTCTGGCTTTGAGATTGAGCTGCAGACACAGTTTGATGTGGATGACCCTTCACAAATGCTCAACATAATCTCAACTGCGGATACCGATTTGTTTGCGCCTTTGATCTTGGCATACCAGAACCGCAATCCAACCGTCTCAATCAACTATGTGACGGTCAGCAGTGCAGAGTTGATGAAGGCACTACAGAATGAAGGCGCGTCGTTTGATCTGGCGGTTTCTTCTGCGATGGATCTGCAAACCAAACTGTCCAACGACGGTCTGACTCTGTCGCACAGCTCGGCTGCAACTGAACTGGTGCCGGAGTGGGGAAAGTGGCGCGATCAGGTTTTCGCCTTTACCCAAGAACCCGCAGCCATTGTTGTTTCAAAAGCGGCGTTTGAGGGGGTGGAAGTGCCCCGCAGCCGGCAAGATATGATATCGCTCTTGCGCAGCCAGCCGGATCGGTTTCGGGGCCGTGTTGGCACCTATGACATCCGTGTCAGTGGTCTTGGCTATCTGTTTGCAACGCAGGACGCGCGAACCTCCGAAACCTACTGGCGCCTGATGGAGACGATTGGCAACCTCAGTCCACGGCTTTATTGCTGCTCTGCTGATATGATCAACGATTTGCGCACCGGTAAACTGGCGGTGGCTTATAACGTATTGGGCAGCTATGCGCAGGCCGCAAGTGATTTGGGCGGCGCCATCGACGTGATTGAACCCCGCGATTTCACAACCGTAATGCTCCGGTCTGCCGTTATTCCGACGAGCGCAGACAACCCCGAACTGGGTGCGGATTTCCTTGATCATTTGATCCGGTCGTCTTGGAGCCGTGAGGGCATCGCCTACTACCCGTTTCCACCGATGCTCCCCGAACTGGATCCGGACCGCTCGTCGTTGCGCCCGATCCGGTTGGGACCCGGCCTGCTGGTCTATCTGGACCCCTACAAACGTGCGCGGTTTCTCAGTGAATGGGAAGACGCGGTCATTCAACGCTAGATGAGGCTGGGCATCACCCGCGGCGACGCCGTCCGCCCACGCGCGCGCCCCGCCCGCGACCTTCGTTCCCAGCTTTGACCGGCTGTTTGTTGGTCCGGATCCATGCGCTGCCATTTGGATCATTATTGGTTAGGAAATTGGCGGCACGGATCGCTTCCATTTCTTTGCCCGCGCGTGGCATGGTCGATCCCAGCCCCGTCAGGGTTGCAAGGACTTCTGGATCAATGTCATCCGGAACAATGATGCCTGCAGCTGCCAGCGCCTCCCTGCGTTCCTGCAATTTAAGTGGTCCAACCGGCAGCGCGACCGGGTTCATGATCGCGGATGTCATACCCGCGCCCATTGCCATTGGCAGGAACGCGTTGTTGATGCCGTGCCGATTGGGCAATCCGAACGAGATATTGGATGCACCACAGGTTGTGTTCACGCCAAGCTCTTCGCGCAAACGGCGCACCAGCGCAAATACCTGCAGCCCGGCAGTTCCCATCGCGCCAATGGGCATAACCAGCGGATCAACCACGATGTCATGCGCCGGAATGCCAAAATCAGCGGCGCGTTGCACAATTTTCTTGGCGACCTCAAAACGGACATCAGGGTCTTCGGAAATGCCAGTGTCGTCGTTGGAAATGGCAACCACAGGCACATTGTATTTCTTGACCAACGGCAGGATCAGTTCCAGACGGTCCTCTTCGCCGGTCACAGAGTTGAGCAGCGGGCGGCCTTCACATACGCCAAGTCCGGCCTCCAGCGCGCCAGGAACGGAACTGTCAATGCATAAAGGAACGTCAACAAGCCTCTGAACCAACTCGAGAATCTTGACCATCAACGGCGGCTCTGTTTCATTGGGATTAGGGTTGGAGTTGTAGACAACACCCGCATTCACATCCAGCATGGTCGCCCCGGCAGCCACTTGCGCGATGGCATCCTTTTCAACCGTTGAAAAGTCGCCCGCTTCCAGCTCGGCTGCCAGTTTCTTGCGACCAGTTGGGTTTATGCGTTCCCCGATGACACAGAACGGCTGATCAAATCCGATAATGGCCGTTTTGGTTTTGCTTTCGACAATGGTGCGGGTCATGGATGGTCCTTAGGGAATTCATTTGCGGGACGGGCAGAAGCGCCACCGTTTTCGATGGCCCAGTTGGCATTGGTCTTGATGCCACCCAACGGGAAGAAATGGACATTGGTGATGTTGAAGTCCGGATGTGCCGCCTTGTGGGCAGCAAGCGCGGTAATAACATCGGTTGGTTCAAACGGCAAAAGCAGCTTGGTCACGTCTCTGGCGCGCTTTTGCAGCACTTTCAAGGACGGGCCAACACCGCAAGCAATGGCGAACTTGATCAGGGTTTGCAGCTTGGCCGGACCAGCAATGCCGATATGGATCGGCAAGGTTATTCCCGCCGCCTTAAGATCATCAGCCCATTTGATGATTGGAGCCGCCTCAAATGCAAATTGTGTGGCCAGCGCCAACTGCGCGTCTGTGGTTTCTGAGAATTTCTGTTTCCAAACAAGGGCATCTTCAACGTTCTTCATGCCGCCATTTGGATCGATGTCCCTGTTGCCTTCGGGATGTCCTGCGACATGCAGACGTTTGAACCCTGCCCTGTCGAACGCGCCATCTTCCAGCAGTTGCATAGAGCTGTGAAAATCGCCGAACGGTTTGGTCACCCCCCCTGCCAGCAACAACGCCTGATCGACGCCAGCTTCTCCCTGATACCGGGCAATCCAGTCTTCCAGGGTTTTGGCATCCTTGATAATCCGGGCCGGAAAATGCGGCATGACGGCAAATCCATCGGTGGCAAGGCGCTTGGCGGTTGCCACCATGTCTTCGATTGGCGTGCCCTCAATGTGGGCAATATAAACCCGTGTGCCGTCTGGCAGCAGGTCGCGAAAGCTGTCAATCTTTTCGGCTGTGCGCGGCATTACTTCGATAGAGTAATCCTGCAAAAAAGCCTCAACCTGGGGGTTGAGATGTTTTTCACCAGGTGCTTCGCGTCTTTTGAAATTCAACAAAGCCATTGCGGCCTCCCATATGGATCGGTGTCGAGTCAGGATCAGGCCCAGCCATCATTGGCAATCAGCGCCTTGATACGGTCTTTGTCGTATTCGGCCTCAAGACGCTGCGCCTCGGCCTCTACAATCTGGTCAGGATCGCCATCAACGGCATAGGCCGCAGCCTTGCGCCATTCCGCCAGATAAGAATCCGTGTCCTCGGCGCCAATTTTCATCGCCGCGCGGTCAATCGCCTGCTCAAATCGCTCTTCGAGCTGGCGCTTGGATCCGCGCCGGCCTTTGCCAACGATAACCTGCGCCGGGATATCGCGCCAATATACTATTGTAACGTCAGGCATCATTGATTCCCCAAAAATCGTCTTGTTGGCCTCTGTCTAATGTACCTCGTGCCCGCGTCACTGCTGTTTTTCGACAGAACACGCCCTATCCGCGACGCGTGCGCAACCTCCCATACTTAGCGGCGCCCGGCTAGGGAACCGGTCGTGAAAAATCCGCAGGTTAATTATGAGGTGGCGCACTGCTGCGAGACGCTTGCGCGACAACTGACAAGGAGATAGCGTGACCTTAACTCGAAATGGAGGGCGTATCCTATGGCGCCCAAGCGTCCCAATGGTGCGGGCGCGTTCCCGATACCGGTTGAAAGCCCCGCGCCGAAACCGCTTGATCCGGCTGAACTGTATGCAGCGCTGGATCTGGGCACGAATAGTTGCCGCATGCTTATTGCCCAACCTAAGGGCAGTGGGTTTCATGTCGTCGACAGCTTTTCCAAATCCGTCCAGCTGGGTGCGGGTCTTGAACGCACGGGCCGGTTGTCGCGAAATTCAATGGCGCGCACGGTTCAGGCGCTGCGCATTTGCCAGCAAAAATTGAAGCGCAACAAGGTCAGACGTATGCGTCTGATCGCTACTGAAGCCTGTCGGCGCGCACAGAATGCGGATGAGTTCATTCAGCAGGTGCGACGCGAAACCGGCTTGCAACTTGAGATCATCCAGCCCGAAGAAGAAGCCCGGCTTGCGGTGATTTCCTGCGCCCCACTGGTGAGCACCAAGACCGAACAATTGCTTGTGGTTGATATTGGCGGTGGATCGACCGAGCTTGTCTGGATTGACATCAGTTCTGTGCCCAAACGCGACCGGCCAAGTGCGATCATGCGGCTTCATGCCGGCTTTCATCCCGGCGACAGCCCGTTTCCGGCGGCAAAGGTTGTAGACTGGATCTCTGTGCCGCTGGGGGTGGCAACTTTGCGCGACCAGTTCAACGACGTTGAAGACGACGCCGCCCGGTTTGCGCTGATGAGCTGGCATTTTGAAGAGAACATGGTTGATTTTGCTCCCTACAAACACGAACAGGAGCGCGAACGGTTCCAGATTGTCGGAACGTCAGGGACCGTGACCACAGTTGCGGCAACCCATCTCGGCCTCAGACGTTATGACCGGACCAAGGTCGACGGGCTGCGCATGAGCACGGACCAAATTGACAAGGTCATCCGCGGATACCTCAATCAGGGCCCCGAAGGCCGCCGCGCTGATCCCAGGATTGGGCAAGATCGGCAGGCGTTGATCATGTCCGGGTCGGCTATTTTGCAGGCTTTGATGCGGATTTGGCCCACGGATCGGCTGTCCGTTGCGGACCGGGGGCTGCGCGAAGGGCTGCTTTATGCGCAAATGAGTGTTGATGGCGTCTTGGAAGATGGCCCGTTTTGACTTAGAGACCGTTGCTCGCACATTTGTTGTGCGGACAGGAAGATTTTGAACACTTGTAACGGGCAGAGGCCGCAGAGCATCATGGCAAAGACACCCAGTGGCAAAAACACATCCGGGCGTGGTGAACGGGATCTGAAAGTACAGGTCAAGAGCGCGCGCGGACGAAAGCTTAGCTCGACCCGTTGGCTGCAGCGCCAGCTAAATGACCCTTATGTCAAACGCGCCACTGCCGAAGGATATCGGGGTCGCGCCGCCTACAAGATACTCGAACTGGACGAAAAGTACCGTTTTCTGCTGCCCGGCGCGCGCGTGGTCGATCTGGGTTGCGCCCCGGGAGGCTGGTGTCAGGTTGCCGTCAAACGCGTCAATGCGCTGGGGGAACGATCCGACAAGGCTGTTGGCCGGGTTCTGGGCGTGGATATTCAGGAAATGGAACCGATTGCCGGGACCGATCTGTACCAACTCGACTTCATGGAAGATGACGCTGATATCAAGGTCAAGGAATGGCTGGGTGGTAAGGCAGAAGTGGTGATGTCTGATATGGCCGCCAGCGCATCTGGCCACAAACAGACAGACCACTTGCGCATTATCGCGCTGTGCGAAGCTGCGGCGTATTTTGCCTTTGATGTGTTGGAAGACGGCGGTACGTTTGTTGCCAAGGTTCTGGCAGGCGGTGCTGAAGGCGATCTGCAGAAACTGCTCAAGCAGAAGTTCAACAAAGTTGCTAACGTAAAACCGCCAGCTTCCCGCGCAGACAGTTCGGAAAAGTTCGTCGTTGCAACCGGCTATCGCGGTGACAATGCCGACTGATGAGTTCAGGCCTGCATTGCAAGCGAGCGGCGCGCGTTTGTTTTGATCTCGTCTGCTTCTTCAGCGCTGACTTTGCGAATTCCAAAGCTTTTCAGACGCGCAGCGGTATTGGCGGCCTGATTTTGTTGACGCAGCATCTCAAAAAGGCGGGCGTGACGTACTTTACTGATGTGATCGCTCATTGTCTGGTCCTCGTTTGTCTGACTTCGAGCATCACTTTTGCGCGCAATTGCGGCGGCAAGTTGCCATTGTGGCGTTCTTTTTGAGAAAATACAGCGTTAAGTTGTTTAGGGGAAACACACCAAACCTCGCGTTGTCCAGACGTCAGACAGGTAGTCTCGATCCATCTTGCCGCAGACCGGGCTTTAGTCAAAGATCACCCTACCGCAACGAAACCTTCAGACGCTTCTTATCAGAAAGTTGCTAACCAGTGGTTTATTGCTCTTTTGCGGCCTTCAACACGGCTTTTATCAGGTCTTCAGGAACCTCGCCCATATCCATATCAGAATAAGGTATTTCTGCCTGCTCGCGGGTCAGCGTCACTGTCGATTTATAGGCTTCAAGATAATCACGGCATTCGCGACACATTTTCAGGTGAACGTCGAAAACGAGCTTTTGCCGATACGTCAGCGCATCATTGAAATAGTCAATGATGAAGCTTTCGAATGTCACACAATCAATCATGAACGGCATCTTGAACGCAAATGCCGCAAAAGGTCGTTTGGTGCGCTTTGGCGTGTGAGGGGTCATGGCTTTTGACCTTTCAAAACAGGCTCCAGCAGTTTCTTCAACGCGGCTCGCGCACGATGCAAACGTACTTTCACATTAGCCTCGCTGATGTCCAACATCTCGCAGACCTCGAGTGTACTCAGTTCTTCGATATCGCGAAGGCATAAAACGATACGATAGGGATCGGGCAACTGATTAATCGCCGCGCTCACCGCTCTACTGGTCTGGGCTTTCTCAAGCAGCTCTTCAGGCGTCTCCGTCTCGGTTAGAACGAATTCGACACGGCAGCCTGAGCCATCAAACTCTGGCATCAAACCGTCGATGCTTTGCTCCTGCCTGCGCTTTATCTTGCGCAGGATCATGAGCGCTTCGTTCACCACAATTCTGTGCATCCAGGTTTTGAGGGCCGATCGACCCTCAAAACCGTCGATATTGGTCAATATCTTGGTAAAAGCGACCTGTACTGCATCTTCCGCATGGCCTTTGTCTTGCAAAATCCTGACAGCCACCGCCAACATCCAGGCCGTATTCGAGCGCACAAACGGCTCAAGCTGCTCCACATCGACCAAGGGACCTTGTCGCCCTGTTCGTCTTTCTGATTGATCTAATCGCTGATCCAAACTCATCCAAATCCCAGATGTGCAAATCCCTCCTTGTCTTATACTCATTTCAAGTCGGAACCAATTGCCTTGCCCGAATATCATCTTTTTTGGCGCGGCCGATTACCGCCGATTGCAATCAAAAATCTTCCAAAGCAATGTATCCTTTGACAACAGTCGGCATCAAAGAACCGTGCCCGGATGATTGAGGGCAGGCAAAATGCAGGATTGATTTAATGATAACAACCACTAGCATCTTGGATTCGGGGCAGATTTTCGCCATAAAATGCAAAAGGGCTTAGC
>CBDTVL010000116.1:0-11666 GCA_965363755.1 uncultured Sulfitobacter sp. | reverse complement strand
TACCGCTATCAGGATATGGGTTTGCAGGTGCTGGCCGGTCTTGGATATCTCGATTTTTCTACTGAGAGCACGGGGCAAATGTATTATCCGGGCGAATTTTCTGCGCAGTCGCGCGACTCATCATTTAGCGGTCCGGGTTTATTGCTCGGTGCGCGCAAGGACGTCGGTATCATCTATGGCAATACACGATTGAATCTTGAAGGGGTTGTAGGTGCTTATCGAAGTGATCGTGACCTGAAAATTGACGATCAGTACGAAGGAACCACCGGATCTCTAACGAAATCTGAGAGTGGAACGGCCTATACGCTGGAATTGACTGCCAGTTTTCTCACCGACGCCAATTGGGCCGGCTCGGGCTCGCAGTTTGAATGGGGTGTGAGCTACATCCGAGCTTTTGATGTTTTTGACTCATCCAACTACAATTCTGCGGTGAAAGGAACTTTTGGGTCGGCAGCGGCGACGGGATCGACCAAAGACGACTTTGACGCAGTGGTGATCTTTGCGGGTTTGACCGTCCCAATGTAGAAGTCGGTTGTCGTGTCATTTTGCGGTTCCGTGGCTCAATACCCGAGCGTTCGATCCACAAGATGCAGCAAGGACTCGCCTGCCTCAGACCGCCGGACGTTTTCGGCGATCACTTCAGCGCAGGTTTCGGCCCGGGTCTCTGCCGCAATATGTGGCGTCACTGTCACCGATGGGTGAGCCCAATAGGGGTGATCGACTGGCAGGGGTTCGACGCGAAACACGTCCAGCGTTGCGTGGGCGATCTGCCCGGCGTCGAGCGCTGCCAACAACGCTGCGTCATCAATCAAAGATCCACGTCCCGGATTGAGGATGAAAACGCCGCGCGGCATCCATGCAAGTGTTTCGGAGTTTAGAGTGTTTTTTGTGGCGGGCGTGTTGGGCAACAGCAGAATGCAAATATCTGCCGTGGACAGCGCCTTGTTCAGCCCATCTTCGCCATGCAAGCAGGTCATGCCTTGCGCCGACTTGGCGCTTCGGCTCCACCCGGTTACCGGAAAGCCGAGCGCGGCAAGGGCACGGCCAACTGCTACACCCAAGGTGCCGAGACCAAGAATTGTCACGCGACGGTTTTGAGAGAGCGGAGGCACCGCGGAGCGCCATTGACCATCTTGTCCCAGAATATGCGCGTCCATTCCAAGATGATGCCGCAATGTATGTCCGACCACCCACTCAGTCATACCTTGGCTAAGACCGTGATCAACCATGCGGGTCAGCGGTTGGGTCAGCGTTGTGTTGCCCACGACGGCTTCAACCCCGGCCCAGAGATTCAACACGGCTTTGGTTTGGGTAAAGGGCGAAAAATCTTTGAGTGCGCTGGTTGGTGCATAAACAATATAGTCAACCGCTTCAGGGGCAAATTTCATTTGAAGATTCACGTCCAGATCGCGCGCCTTGAACTCCCGCAGAAGAGGGGCTTGGTACGCTTCCCAGTATTCGTCCGGGGCGGCGAGCAGGATATTGAGGGGCATTAAGGCAACCTTTTGATGTTCAGCGTGGACGGTGAATGTGGGCGCTTTGGACCAGGCCAAAAGCCACCATCAGAACCAGCATCGCCGAACCGCCATAACTGACCATTGGAAGCGGCACGCCGACCACAGGGGCCAGTCCCATGACCATTGACATGTTCACAGCGAAGAACAGGAAAAACGTAAGGGCGACACCCAATGTCAGAAGAGATGAGAACCGATCTTTGCATGTAATTGCTGTGTAGATGCAAAACAGGATAATCAGTGTGTAAAGGACCAGAAGGGAAAACCCTCCTACAAATCCGAATTCCTCGGCCAGCGTGGTAAAGATAAAGTCTGTGTGTTTCTCGGGCAGAAAGTTCAATCGGGATTGGGTGCCTTGCATGAAGCCACGGCCCGTCCAACCGCCAGAGCCAAGCGCAATTTTTGACTGGGTGATGTGATACCCCGCCCCTAGCGGGTCAGTTGAGGGGTCAATGAATGTGTCGATACGCCGGAATTGGTAGTCCTTGAGCAGTTGCCAAGGAGTGCCCCTGCTTTGGAACACTGCCGTTATGAGTCCAATGCCCGCAGCCACAACCGCTGCAAAATAGGCCCAGTGCACGCCCGCTACAAACATCATACCGCCGCCAGCAGCCAACAGCAAAATCGCGGTGCCCAGATCAGGTTGACGCAGCACCATAAAGGTCGGCAACAAAATTATGACGATCGGAATCAGGACCCAGAAAGGGCGCGAAGTCCGTTTGCTGGACAACCAGTCGTAATAGGCGGCCAACAGCATCACCAAGGTAATTTTCATTAATTCAGAGGGTTGCAGGCGCATGAACCCGAGATCAATCCAGCGTTGCGCGCCCATGCCAATGGCGCCAATCAGCTCCACAAGAACCAACAACAATACAGAAATACCATAGGCAAGCGCCGCCATATTTCGCCAGAACCAGATCGGGATCACCGCGACGATTATCATCAGCGCAAATCCAAGGCCGAACCGTTTTATCTGTGGTTCGGCCCAAGGGCGAAACGATCCGCCTGCAACAGAGTAGAGCATCAGGAATCCCACACATGCGACCGCAATAAGCAATATCGCCAACGGCCAATTCAGAAACAGGATTTTGCGCGCGCCCGATGGCACTGACTTGACGGAATGTTCAAGATAGCTCATGCGCGTTCTTTGCCCTCAAAATTGGCAATTGGTTCCATATCTTGCAGTCGCTCCTGCTGTTCCTTGATTCTTGCGCGATCACCTGCGGGATAGGCGGTCAGCGGAGGCTGCCCACCATAAAGCGCCTGTAACATCAGGTCGCGTGCAATTGGGGCCGCCGCGACAGATCCGCCGCCGCCGTGTTCCACGATCACAGCGACCGCATATTTGGGTGCTTCGACGGGGGCAAAGCTTACGAACAGCGCGTGATCGCGCCGTTCCCAGGGAAGGTCACGGTTATGGATAACACCACTGCGTCGCTCGGCCTTGGTGATGTTGCGGACCTGGCTGGTTCCGGTCTTTCCGGCCATGCGATACCCATCCTCGATGATGCGGCTACGATAGCCGGTGCCACGCCGGTTATTGCTGACCGCGTTCATCGCGTTTCGAATTTTTCGAAGGTTATTCTCGTTCATACCTAGGCTTTCGCCTGCGCCTGAGGGCTGCTCGATACCATCGATCGTGCGAATGAGGCGGGGCGCAACTGCCCGACCGGTGGCAAGCCGTGCCGACATGATAGCCAGCTGTAGAGGTGAAGCGAGCATATAGCCTTGCCCGATTGATGAATTCGCCGTGTCACCGGTGCGCCAAGGGGCGCCGTGCACTTGCTGCTTCCACGCCTTGGTTGGGGTCAGCCCTGCAGCTACTGCTGACATTGGCAAATCATGTCGTACCCCCAGCCCAAATCGGTTCGCAATGGCCGAAATCCTGTCGATACCGACCTTGAGGGCCAGAGAGTAGTAATAGACATCGCAGCTTTGTTTCAACGAGTTGTGCAAATCAATTGCGCCATGCCCGGCGCGTTTCCAGCAATGGAACCTGCGTCCGGACACTGTCAGATAGCCCGGACAATACACGGTTTCCTCTGGCGTGATCACACCAGCTTCTAACGCGGCCATTGCAGTCATCATCTTGAAAGTCGATCCCGGCGGATAGATGCCCTGAACCGATTTGCTGGCCAGTGGGCGGTATTTATTGTTCAACAGGCCGGAATAATCACCGGAAGAAATCCCACGCACAAATAGATTTGGATCGAAAGAAGGGGCCGAGCCAATAGCGACCAAATCGCCTTCTTCGCAGTCAATCATCACAGCACTTGCACTTTCTCCGACCAATCGGGCCTGAAGATAACTCTGCAGCTTGTGATCAATGGTCAGCTGAATATCGGCTCCGGCCTGACCTTCACGACGATCCAGTTCGCGCATCACGCGCCCGTTGGCATTGACCTCGACGCGCTTTGCCCCGGCCTTGCCGCGCAAGGCTTCTTCCATCTTTGCCTCTAACCCGACCTTGCCGATCTGGAAACGGGGAATGCGCAAAAGCTGGTCCGGATCTTCGATCTTATCAAGATCATAATCGCTGACAGGCCCAACATAGCCCACCACATGCGCCAGATCTGAGCCGCGCGGATAGACCCGGCTAAGTCCGACCTCAGGTGTTACGCCGGGCAAGGCCGGGGTGTTCACAGCGACTTTGCTGACATCTTCCCATGTGACCTTGTCGGCAATTGTGATCGGCAAAAATGGAGCGCTGCGCCGCATTTCGGCAAGCGCCCGGTTCAGTTCTTCGTCGTCCAGCTCGATCAATTTGGACAATTGGCTGATTGTGCCTTCGACGTCACCAACATCTTCGCGCACAATAACAATGCGATAACTCGGAACATTTTGAGCGATCGGGATGCCGTTGCGATCAAATATCTCGCCGCGTTCGGGCGGAATCAGGCGAATGTTGATCCGGTTTTCTTCGGCCAGCAGGCGATACTGATCAGCCTGATCGACCTGCATGAATCGCATCCGCATTCCAAGGCCTCCGATGAAGGCCAACTGCGCCCCGCCCAACAAAAGCGCACGGCGGCTGACTTTTCTGTGACTGCTGTCAATGTCACGCTTGGTGCGTCTCATGCGCTGCGTCCCATCGCGTTGATTTCTCCGGGTGCAGCTTTGCGCACACCGAGCACAAACTGCGAAAAAGCTACAACAACCGGATAGAACATCAGAGTGATTACCATCTGCAAAATGCTGAGGCCCAGCGGGGCCTGTTGGACTACCAGAATGACCAAAACCAACCGGTTCATCAAGGTGATGGCAATCAATACAAAGGCAACCACGGACCATTCCGCGAGAAAAGGTGCCTCGCGCAGCCCGCGCGCGCGCGATTTGAGATTTTCAACGCCCAGCAAGACTAAAAGAGCCAACAAACCGGGGGGCCGTTGAAGCAATAGATCAGCCAGCAACATTACCACCGCCACACTTAGGGCCGGAACATATTCTGGCCGCCGAAGCGCCCAAGCAAACGCAAGCGCAATGATCAGATCTGGACCGCTCCAACTGCGCGGTGTGGTTTGCAGTGGCAGCAGATGGAAAAACATCACCAACGCGCAAAGCCCGACAAACGACATGCGCATAATCCACAGCCGGGAGTTGGTTTGCTCAGCCATCGGTGTTCTCGTTTTCGGTCTCGGCGGTGGTTTCCGCCTGAGGCGAGACAGGTGCAATGATGTGACCCGGATCGGTTACGACCTCAGTCCCGTGGTGCCGCAACACGCGCAGGAATTTGAGACGTTCATAGTCGGCAGCAAGACGGACCCGTAAACGGCCGCCGGGGTCCGCCGCTACCTGACCAATCACCAACCCTGCGGGAAAGACGCCGCCATCACCTGACGACATGACCCGATCTCCGGGGCGTACAAGTTCGGGGCTTTCAAGGAATTCAATCGGGGGGGCGGCTGTATTGTCGCCCGAGATCATAGCAACCTGACCCGAAGGCTGGATGACTGCCGGTATGCGGCTGGTGGCGTCAGTCAGCAGGATCACTCGAGCCGTATTTTCACCGACACCTGAAATGCGCCCGACGAGTCCGATGCCGTCCATTGAAGCCCAGCCATCCCTGATTCCGTCGCGCGCGCCGACATTCAGCAATACAGATTGCCGAAACGGTGAACCGCTGTCGGCCAGCACGACGCCAGTGATGTAGGTTAAACGCGGATCCAGCCGAACCTTGTTCAGATCAAGCAACCGAGCGTTTTCCTGTTCCAGTTGCAACGCCGCTTCTTTCCAGGCCTGCATCTGGCGCAGTTCGCTGCGCAATTCGCGATTTTGTTCGGTCAGACGCTGATAGCTTTGAAAGTCGCGGATCAGGTTGGCCGCGCCGGTAACAGGCGCCATCGCCCATTCGAAATTTGGGACTATGGCGTCAGTGACTTGAGCTCGAAAGCGTTCAACCCTAGGGCTGTCGATCCGCCAAACCAGAAAAATGCCAAGCAAGCACAGCAGTAACACTCCCGTAAGCAAGCGCCGGAGAGGGCCAGTATAGTCTTCGCTGTTTGATCTGTCTCTGGCCAATGGGTTCCCTTTGATGCCAAAGGGTGGGTGGATTAGCTGTCGTAGTCAATCGCGTGGCGCAGTTGTTTTTCGTATTCCAGCGCCTTGCCGGTGCCCAACGCAACGCAGTTGAGGCATTCATCGGCAATTGAAACCGCCAAACCGGTCTGTTCCCGCAAGGCCAGATCCAGATCGCCCAAAAGCGCACCACCACCGGTCAACATCACGCCACGGTCAACGATGTCGGCGGCCAAATCGGGTGGGGTTGCCTCAAGCGCCGTCATCACCGCCTCGCAGATTTGCTGGACGGGCTCTGTCAGCGCTTCGGCGATTTGAGCCTGGGTGATTTCGATCTCTTTGGGTACCCCGTTCAAAAGGTCACGGCCGCGAATCTGCATCGACGTGCCGCGCCCGTCGTCTGGCATTCTGGCGGTGCCAATCGAGGTTTTGATACGTTCGGCAGTAGATTCACCTACCAATAGATTCTGCTGGCGGCGCAGGTAAGAAATTATGCCTTCGTCCATGCGGTCACCGCCCACACGAACTGAACGAGCGTAGACAATATCGCCGAGACTCAGAACGGCCACTTCGGTTGTACCGCCGCCGATGTCGACAACCATGTTGCCGGTCGGGTCGGTGATCGGCATGCCCGCTCCTATTGCCGCAGCGATTGGTTCCGCAATCAGTCCCGCTTTACGCGCGCCTGCAGACAAGACCGACTGACGGATCGCGCGTTTTTCGACCGGCGTGGCCCCATGCGGTACACAGACAATGATCTTGGGTTTTGAAAAGGTCGAGCGCTTGTGCACCTTACGGATGAAATATTTGATCATCTCTTCCGCAGTGGCAAAATCGGCGATAACACCTTCGCGCATTGGCCGGATCGCCTCGATGCTGCCGGGTGTTCTGCCCAGCATCAGCTTGGCATCTTCGCCCACGGCGAGTACTTTTTTCACGCCATCCTTGATATGGTAAGCGACAACCGAAGGCTCTGACAAAACAATGCCACGTCCCTTGACGTAGACCAAGGTGTTTGCAGTCCCCAGATCAATCGCCATATCAGACGAAAAGAGACCGCTCATATTTCCAAACCACGACATCAGCTGGTGATCCTGTTTTTATGCAAAAATGTAGCCCGCGACCGTTTCACGTGCAGGCACTGCGTTATAGGCAGGATGTTCAGTATGTGAAAGACCTGTCGAAAGGGTAAAAGCGTTATTTCGCCACGGTCTTAGAACAGGTAGGGAAACGAGATGCTGAGTTATCAACACATTTATCACGCGGGCAATCTTGCGGACGTGCATAAACATGCGCTGCTGGCGTGGATGCTGGCTTATATGACCGCCAAGGATAAACCTCTGAGCTATCTGGAAACCCATGCGGGGCGGGGCCTTTATCAGCTTGATGCACCCGAGGCCGTCAAGACCGGAGAGGCGGCTGCCGGCATTGACGTGAGTGATGCCAAGGGTTGGTTTGGGCAAGAACATCCCTATTCTCAGGTACTTGGCGCGGTCCGGGCCGCGCACGGCGCAGCGGCTTATGCCGGATCACCACTGCTTGCCGCGCTTAGTTTGCGCCCGCAGGATCAGTTGCATCTGGCAGAATTGCACCCGCAGGAATTTTCAGCTCTTGACTGGGCGATGGCCCCTTATCCGGCCCGGTGTTACCGGCAGGATGGTTTCGAAATGGCAACTTCTGTGGCGCCACCAGAGCCGCGCCGGGGGCTGATTCTGATTGACCCGAGCTACGAAATCAAAACCGACTACGACACCATCCCGGGATTTATTGCCAAGCTCCATCGGAAATGGAATGTCGGGGTGATTGTGTTGTGGTACCCGATTCTGACCAGCAAAGCGCACAACGGCATGCTGGCAGCGGTGCGGGAACAGAATTTACCCAAAGTGATGCATCATGAGGTCCGTTTCCGGGCCGCACGCCGCGGTCACGGTATGATCGGGTCCGGAATGTTCATCGTGAATGCGCCCTACGGATTAGAAGCAGAAGCAAAACGTTTGGGCAGGTACTTTTCTTAGCCCTGCGATAGTTCGGCACTTCTGGCCGAGCCCATAGTATTCCGCGTGTCTATCTGGCGAGTTGTCTCAATAGCGGCTTTTCTCGGAAGAGAATTGCGCAAGCCCATCCGAACTGGTTAGGGTCGGGCCTATGAATGTGACCCACACTCCCCGTTTCGCCGCACGATTGAATGCTTTCAAGATCGGTGCTGACGCCTACTGGCCCGGTAAGAACAAGGTGACCACAACGGACCTTCTTGCCCGCGCCGCTACCGCTGGTTTGACCGCAGCTGATCTGAATTATCCCGACCATTTTGTCGAAGATAGTGCTCCTGATCTGACCCGCGCGCTGGATGAAAATGGGATGGTGCTCAACGGCATGGCGATGCGGTATTACACCGACCCCGGCTACAAACTTGGGGCGTTTACCCATCCAGATGCTTCTGTCCGCAAAGCCGCGATTGAAGAGACAAAGCGCGGACTGGATGTGCTCGCTGAAATGGGCGGAAATCTGATGACGTTGTGGATGGGGCAGGACGGTTTCGACTACTCTTTCCAGATGGACTACGCGCGCGCCTGGGATGACACCATCGCCGCTATTGCCGAAGTGGCAGACCACAACCCAGCGATCGATATCGCGCTGGAATACAAACCCAACGAGCCGCGCGCGTTTGCCTTAATGCCTGACGCGGCCACGACGCTTTTGGCAATAGGAGAGATCGGACGCAAGAACACTGGCGTGACGCTGGATTTCGCCCATGTTCTTTATGCCGACGAGATGCCCGCATTTGCGGCCTCATTAGTGACTCGCCACTCTCGCATCCTCGGCGTCCATCTGAACGATGGATATGGCAAATGGGACAATGGTTTGATGGTTGGTGCTGTGCATCCGATCCAAACCGTTGAGTTGCTGGTCGAGCTGGAGCGTTCGGGCTACGATGGTGCCCTCTATTTTGACACTTTTCCGGATCATTCGGGTCTTGATCCGGTGGCAGAGGCACGCACCAATATCGAGGTGGTCAATCGGCTGCGCGCCACCGCTGCCCGATTGATCTCGGATGTGGATTTGCAGGCCGCAATTGCGCGGCAGGATGCGCCGATGGCGATGCGCATTGTGCAGGCCGGAATGCTGGCGTGAGGCTATTTGTTGTCGGATCACTGCATCTGGATGTGGTGTTGCGCGCGCCGCATTTGCCGGCGCTGGATGAAACTGTAACCGGCTCGGGCGTTGATTACGTCTTTGGCGGCAAAGGCGGCAATCAGGCGCTGGCCGCAGTGCGGATGGGGGCTGACGTCGGCTTTGCTGGGCGCGCTGGCAGCGATCGGTTCGGCGACATATTGCGTGAGACCCTTCACTCCAGCGGCGTTGAGTTGTCCCAGTTGCAGAAAGACATTGGTGCGAGCGGAATGAGCGCTGCGATTGTTGATGCGAATGGCGACTACGGCGCGGTTATCGTGTCGGCTGCGAACCTGATGATTGCGCCAGATCAGATCAAGATCCCGGACGAAACGTCACTTGTGCTGTTGCAGAACGAAATCCCGGAAGCGGTTAATCTCGCGGTGGCACGCAAGGCCAAGGCACGAGGAGCGGCGGTTTGGCTGAACGCAGCACCTGCGCGGGAATTGGGTCGGGAGTTTGCCGAGATCGTCGACCTTTTGATCGTCAATCGCATTGAGGCGACGTTATTTAGGGACGTCTCTGGACCAGCAGAAGTCCTGACCACGCTGGGCCCGGATGGTGTTGCCTATGGCGGAGATCGATATCCCGGATTTGATGTTGAGGTGAGGTCCACACATGGTGCCGGTGACATGTTCGTCGGTGCGCTTGCTGCGCAGGTTGTGGCAGGCGAGGATATCAAAAAGGCGATCCCATTTGCCCAAGGAGCGGCGGCGCTGCACATCTCAACCCCGCTTGTCAGGCGCGCCTCGATTAATGCGGCGCAAGTTGCGGACTTTCTTGCGGTTCGGCCCAGCTGATGGACGCACCGCACCAAACGCCATGTCCAAGACAGTCAACCTGCCATTGCGAGATCAGACAGCTGAAACTAAAGTTGATGAGGGGGAGAGAAAATCATGACGCCACGCTTCAAGCAGGTCTTTGGCGCAACCAAACCGGTGATCGGTATGGTGCACCTTGGAGCATTACCGGGATCGCCCCTGCATGATCCACAATCAGATTTGGTCGCAGCGGCGCGTGCCGATCTTCTGGCATTGCAAGTGGCAGGATTTGACGCTGTCATGTTCGGCAACGAAAACGATCGACCGTATGAGTTTGAAGTGGACGCTGCCTCGACCGCAACAATGGCTTTCATAATTGGCCAACTTCGACCCCAAATCACCGTGCCTTTTGGCGTGAACGTGCTGTGGGACCCGATGTCCAGCATCGCCCTGGGGGCCGCGACCGGGGCCGCTTTTGTGCGTGAGATTTTCACCGGCACCTACGCATCGGACATGGGGCCATGGACGCCAGATGCAGGCAAAGCGATGCGGTATCGCAACCGGCTGGGTCGCAGTGATATGGCAATGCTTTATAATGTGTCTGCTGAGTTTGCCCACTCGCTGGATGGCCGCCCGTTGCCAGATCGGGCGCGCAGCGCGGTGTTTTCATCGATCCCGGACGCTGTTCTGGTGTCTGGCCAGATTACCGGAGAGGCCGCGGCCCTGTCGGATCTTGAAGCGGTCAAGGCCGTATTGCCGGACATGGCGGTCATGGCCAATACCGGGGTGAAACACGAGACCGTTGCCGATGTTCTGCGCGTCGCGGATGGCTGTATCGTCGGCTCTTCCCTTAAGATCGACGGCGACACATGGAATCCTGTCGATCCGGCACGCGCCACCGATTTCATGGACCGGGTTAGGCGGGCGCGCGCATGAAGGACCGCATCAAGCGAGATCTGATGGACTTGATGTTGGTGCCGGGTCTGTCGGGGTATGAAGATCGGGTGCGGCGCAGCATCGTGACTAGATTGTTGTCTTTGGGGGTCGAGACCCGCACCGATCCGTTGGGCAATCTGGTTGCTAGTTTTTCGGGTGACGGACCATCGGTGATGCTGTTCACCCATATGGATCAACTGGGGTTTGTCGTGCGCCGGATCGAGGCGGACGGGTTGATCCGGATTGAACGTCTTGGCGGTGTGCCGGAACGGGCGCTGGCGGCGCAAAACGTGTTGATCTGTATTGCCGAAGGGCGCGACGTCCCCGGCATCATCGCCAACAAAAGTCACCATGCAACCACGCCGGACGAAAAGTACCAAGTGCTGCCATATCCCGAGCTTTATATTGATACCGGCATGAGATCAGTCGAAGAAGTCGAAGCCGCCGGCATTCGGATCGGGACGCCCGTTGTCTATGCGCCACAGGTGACAAAGTTGGCCAATGACCGCATCACCGGGACCAGTGTCGACGACCGCGCCGGCTGTGCGGTGTTGCTGGAAATGGCGCGTATACTGGCAGCACGCGAAAGCGGCCCTCCAGTACACTTGGCGTTTACGGTTCAGGAAGAATTCAACCTGCGCGGCGCGCAGCCTTTGGCCCAGACTTTGCTGCCAGATATTGCGATCCAGCTCGATTTGATCCTCGCGACTGACACACCGGATATGGCGGCGCGCGGCGATGTCGCGCTGGGCGGTGGGCCGGCGATGAG
>CBDTVL010000115.1:0-11870 GCA_965363755.1 uncultured Sulfitobacter sp. | reverse complement strand
TTCTCTTGCGTTTTGGTGTCCATTTCGCCGTGGATATAGTCTGCCATCTGTTTGTAGTCCCTATTTTCGATAGTGTTGCCGCTAATTACCGCATTTTGAAACCCGAGTCATCCCGTCATTGATGTCCTCTTGTTATCGTTTTTTCTTCCGTTTGGCCTTGGCCGATCCGACGGTCTTTTCAAGGTCCGCAGCCAATCGAAACCCGATCCGGTTGGCTTCTGGCTGATCCACCTGTTTGGGCAAAGCGCGCAGCATCACGTTTAGCTGGGTGACATGCTGAATAAGCTGAGTCTTGGCCCCGGTTTCTTCGGACCCGTAAAACGTAATGATATCAGGATCAAAATAACCCATCCCTTCGATCCGTAAGACGCCTGCATTGCCGCCGGCAAATCCCATGGCCACCTCGTGTTCATTGTCCAGCTGTTCTTCGAAATTCTGGAGATACACAATGATGCGTTCATAGGCCCACTCTGCCGGGCTTTTCTGTTTGACCGGCTTGTCTGCCATTTTTTTTCGCAAAGGTTGTTCGCTGGCGCATTTTTTGTTCGGGTCGGTATGGACTTCGTGGAGCCGCGGAATTGCATCAGCCTCAACGGCTTCTGCTGCGGTTTTGATCGCGTTTTCGATGCCTTAGTCCTTTCGTTGGTATTCCCACGCCCCGTCAGCACGCAGCGCGCGGGTCGCCAGACCCGTTTGATAAAGGTGGCTGAGATGCGCCACAGATTCAACCAAGGCCAACCCATATTCGGCATCCCCTATCGCTCTTTTGAACAGCGGGACAAAACAATCACCGGCGGCTTTGGGTATTTCAATATATTTCAGCAGCCGGTCCAGCGCACCGTGGTGGTTGTCGATCAGCTGCCGCATTCGAAATGGCAAACCGGTGAACGGCAGTTTGTGCCCGCCCAAAACCAGATGATCCGCTCGCGCAAATATCGCCAGCCGCTCACAGGCCTCGATCCACTCGCCAATCGGGTCTGCCATTGGCTCGGTCGCGTAAACCCCGATGTTGGGACTGATTGACGGCAATATCTGGTCGCCTGCAAGGACAAGATTATCATCTCTGCTCCAGAACGTCGCATGTTCGGGGGCGTGGCCATTGCCAATGTGTATGTCCCAGATGCGCCCCCCAATCTTGATCACACTGTCTTGTGCAATGCGGGTATACCCCAGCGGCAAAGGTTCAACCACGTCGCCAAAATTGAACGGCCTCTCGCTTGACCGTTTGTCGTGAATCTGCGGGTCCATGCCCGCCGCGCGATAAAATGCCATAGTCTCAGGTACCGGCACCGATTGAACATCCAGCGCCAGCATGCGGGCAAACAACCAAGAAGTTCGCGTCGTAATCAGTTCGGCGCCAAACGCGCTCTGGAACCAACCGGCCAGCCCGATATGGTCGGGATGGTGGTGGGTGACAATGACCCGCCGTACAGGTTTTCCGGCCAGCGGCCCTGCCAACAGTTCTCGCCAGATTTCTTTGGATTTTCTGCTGGAGAATCCGGTATCGACAATCGTCCAGCTATCCCCGTCGTCCAATGCATAGACGTTCACATGATCCAGCTTCATCGGCAGCGGCAGTCGCATCCACAGGACGCCGTCGGCAACCTCGATCGCAGCACCAGGCGCTGGTGGTGTTTCCCAGGGATAGCGCAAGGTAGCGGCTGTGTCGGTCAAGGGGACGTCCTTCATGCAAGCAACTCTTCCGCGCTTAGATCAAACAGGCCGTCGGCGCCAGCCTGCGCATGGGTCAGAAGGCCCGCATGTTCCGGAAGCAGCCTTAAGATGTAGAACCGAGCCAGTTTTTCACGGGCACTGTTCGGGTCGGCCATCGCGGCCACAAGATGAAAATGCGCGCCCAGCACACGGGCAAAAGCTTGCAGATACGGCACAGCTCCAGCAAATCGATTGTTCAAATCGGATTGCCCAATCAGCCAGTCGGTTGTCTCGCGCAGGGTTTCGGTCGCCTGCCAGATCGACTCTGCCAGTTCTGGCAATGTTGCACGTGCGCTTTCGGCAAAATCCTGCATCTCGTCCAGCAGGCAGCTGGCCGCTTCTCCTCCATCACTCATTTTGCGCGCGACAAGGTCCATCGCCTGAATGCCGTTTGTACCCTCGTAAATGGCGGTCACCCGTACATCCCGGGCAAACTGGGCCGCGCCAGTTTCTTCGATGTACCCCATGCCACCGTGCACCTGAATGCCTGTATCAGCGACAGACATCCCGGTCTGGGTCCCAAAAGCCTTGGCAATCGGGGTTAAGAACGCCGCCCTTGCCGACCAGACAGAGCTGCCGCTCGCGTGCGCCATATCAATCGCCACTCCGCAGGACAGCGCAATGGCGCGGGCAGCAAAGATGTCAGCTTTCATCGTCAGCAGCATCCGACGTACGTCGGCGTGATCAATGATCGTGCCGCTACCCTGATGCGCGGGACGCCCCTGTTTACGGTCCATCGCGTAGGCCAGAGCGTGCTGATACGCGCCTTCTGCCACGCCAATGCCCTGCCCGCCAACACCGAGCCGGGCGTTGTTCATCATTGTGAACATCGCCGCCATGCCATTATGCTCTTTTCCAACCAGCCAACCAGTTGCCCCGTCAAATTGCATGACGGCGGTCGGGGACCCGTGCAGACCCATTTTATGCTCAAGACTGACCACATTCAGATCATTGGCGGCACCCGCATTGCCCGCAGCGTCAGGAAGCCGTTTGGGCACCACAAAGAGACTGATCCCTTTGGTTCCGGCTGCGCCACCCGGCAATCGCGCCAGAACCAGATGGCAAATGTTTTCGGCAACGTCGTGGTCGCCCCAACTGATATAAATCTTTTGTCCAGTCACAGAATAGGTGCCATCACTGTTTGGTTCGGCCTTGGTGCTCAGCGCGCCGACGTCGGATCCGGCCTGCGGTTCGGTCAGGTTCATTGTGCCGGTCCATTCCCCCGAGACCAGTTTGGGGAGATAGATTGCTTTCAACGCGTCGCTGGCGTGATGTTCCAATGCCTCGATCTGACCTTGTGTCATCAATGGGGCGAGTTGCAGAGATACACAGGCCGCGCTCATCATCTCGTTTACCGCAGTGGTCAAAGCCATCGGCAGTCCCATGCCGCCATGCTCCGGACTGGCACTAATTGCAATCCAACCGCCATTGGCGACCGCGCGATAGCCCGCCTCATATCCCGGCGATGTGCGCACGACGCCATTTTCCAAAATCGCCGGATGCAAATCACCATTGCGCTGCAAAGGAGCAAGCACTTCTTCACACATCTTGCCCGCTTCGGTCAGAATGGCGGCTGTGACATCCTCAGTGGCATCTGCGAACCGTTCAGTCGCTGTGACCTGATCTAGGCCGACGACCTTGTGTAACAAAAACCGATACTCTTCGACGGGTGCGCGATAGGGCATGGCTGAACTCCCCTGAAATTGGGCGGGTTGGCATCCCGCCACGCCGCCTGTAATCACTTTTATCTAACTTGTACTGACAAGTAATCGGTCTAAACCTCCACGCAACCCAAACGCGGCGTCACAGAACAAAATGGAAGACCTTACAACACAAAGCCTGACCCCGTCGGAAGCCGGAATTTCGCGAGCGGCCTGGCTTTTGAGCAGGGGCGCACTGGTCGCGTTTCCGACCGAAACAGTCTACGGATTGGGGGCTGATGCGCGCAACAGCTTGGCCGTCGCAAAGGTTTTTGAGGCCAAGGGACGCCCTCAGTTCAATCCGCTGATCGTGCATGTTGCCTCGGCGGATCATGCGCAGAACTTCGTAACTTGGTCAGATACCGCACAACTGCTGGCAGACGCTTTCTGGCCCGGACCATTTACGTTGGTGCTGCCCCTGAAGACCGGTCATGGCCTGTCGCCACTCGTCACAGCTGAGTTGCCGACGCTTGCGATCCGTGTCCCTGCAGACGCCACCGCTCAGGCGCTTTTGGACGCATTTTCAGGACCGGTTGCCGCCCCTTCTGCCAACCCCTCCGGTCGGATCAGCCCGACATCAGCCGCGCATGTATTTGCCGGGCTGGGTGGTAAAATTTCTGCAGTGCTGGACAACGGGCCCTGTGCTGTCGGAGTGGAGTCCACCATTGTCAGTCTTGCGGGCCCACCAACCCTGTTGCGCGAAGGCGGCCTGACGCGAGAGCGGATCGAGCAGGTTCTGGGCAAACGGCTAATGGCAACGCCCACAAGCGACGCCATAACGGCACCCGGGCAACTGGCCTCACATTACGCGCCCCGCGCACCGGTCAGACTGAATGCGAAAACAGTGTTTCCCGGCGAGCGCATGTTAGGATTTGGCGGCATCGACGGAGACCTGAATTTGTCTGCAACAGCGGATCTTACGCAGGCGGCTGCGCGGCTTTTTGAGTATCTGCACCAATTAGACGCTTCTGATCAGCCTATCGCGGTCGCCCCAATCCCAGATACCGGATTAGGTCGCGCCATTAACGACCGGCTTGCACGCGCAGCAGCGCCGCGCTGATCGGCCTTGACGCATGGTTCAGACCTCGCGATACCGCTACCGATAAAATCACTATGCCCGGCCAGCCGTTGCAGACAGACCTATTGGATCAACTCCGATTGATCGCAACGCATCGCCCCATTTTTCCTCATTCGGTGCATCAAAAACCAATTCCGGCGTCGCCGGCCCAGTCAGCCAGCCGTTGCGGGCAATCTCACTTTCAAGCTGACCTGCAGCCCAGCCGGAATACCCAAGCATCAACAACGACTGCGCAGGACCTTCACCCGACGCAATATCTTCGAGCACATCCAAGGTCGCGGTCATCGAAAACGATCCATCCACTTCCAATGTATGAATACGTGAGTTGTACTCCGGCGAGTGCAAAACGAACCCTCGCCCCTGCTCGACCGGGCCTCCGAAACAGACCGGTGTGTTTTTCAAAGAGTCTTCGGACTCAGTTGAAATATCAAGCTGCTCGATGAGATCGATCATGCTCACATCTTCCGCAGGTTTGTTAATAATCAACCCCATCGCGCCGTCGTCTGAATGCGCACAAACATAGATAACCGAATAATCAAACCCAGTGTCCCCCATCCCGGGCATCGCGATCAGCAGCTTTCCAGTCAATTCCAACGGTGTCTCCAAGTCCGGCATCCCCAATGCGAAAGGTCTTTGTTAGGTTTCAGCATGGCCTCAGCCAGTCTCTATCGCAAGGGAGTTTGGCTGAATCGGCACAGCCGCGCCACATTGCGACACAAATACTGAACATAACGTGACTTGGCATTTCAATGGAATTGGCCCATTTCAATAGCATGTTTTTGCGAACTCTCACCTCAGCAACCCTAGGGGCTTGCATTGCAGCCTACCCGGTTTTGGCGGGTGATCCCTATTCCGAAGTCATTCGGCTAGAGGTCCGCCCGGGCTGGACCCAGCCAGGCGGCACCCATATTGCGGCTCTGCATCTGACTCTGGCGCCGGGCTGGAAAACCTATTGGCGGGCACCCGGCGACGCGGGTATCGCGCCCCGGTTTGGCTGGAAAGGATCGCGCAATATCAGCGAAATGTCTTTGGTTTGGCCTGCACCACATGTGTTTGAGCAGAACGGCTTGCGATCCATTGGTTACAAAAACCAATTGGTTATCCCCCTGAAAATCTCCCCTGATGCAGCTAGCAAACAAATCCGCATTAAGGGCGAGATCGAATTGGGCGTATGCAAAGACATTTGCATCCCACGCACTTTGAAGTTTGACCAAGAGGTCGACGCCGACGTTTCGCAACCTGATCCGGTGATTGCGGCTGCACTGGCTTCGAGCCCCTTTTCCGCCAGCGAGGCAGGCGTGACGTCGGCAACTTGTGCGCTGAGCGCAATTGAGGGTGGCCTGCGCATTTCCGCGACAATCATGATGCCCTATGCGGGGGGAACCGAATTTGCTGTGATCGAAGCCGGCAATCCTCAGATTTGGGCTTCAGAAACGCAGACACATCGCGACGGTGGACAATTAACCGCCAGTAGCGATCTGATACACGTCAGCCAAGACGCCTTTGCACTGGACCGCTCAGCCGTTCGAATTACCGTACTGGGCGCAAAACACTCGGTCGATATTCGGGGCTGCGTACCAGGTTAAGCGCGTTTGCGCGACCACACATAAGCCGCTGCTGCTACTGCGTATATTCCAAATGCCACGGTCCCCGCCCCGGCGATAAACAGAACCAGTCCGGCCAACTCGGGTGACCAGGATTGCAAGACTGGCAGGGCAGAAATCAACGGTCCGGGCAAACTACCAACAGCAATTGCCCAGCCAAGGGTCGCTACCAGCCACCCCAGACACAGAATCCAACCGAGTGTGAGCGCCGCTCGTAACCCAATTGATCGCCCGCGCAAACCGCGACGCATCGCAGTGATCTGGCGTGCAACGTCTTGTTGCATGGCCACCAGTGCGGGCACCACAAGCAGAACCAGCACCAGACCAAACCCCAGCCCGTAGACCAGCGTGATTACCGTTGGTTTGAGAAACTGCGCCTGTTGGGATTGCTCATAAAGCAGCGGTGTCAGGCCCAAAACCGTTGTGAGTGTTGTCAAAAGCACAGGGCGCAGCCTGTCTACCGCCCCATCGATAATGGACGGTGTCAGACCGCGTTCCTCAGCGTATTCGTCAATTGTTGTGACCAGTACGATGGAATCGTTGATGATAATCCCGGTCATGCCAAGCAGACCGACAACCGTGAACATGCTTAGTGGGACTTCCCACAGTGCATGACCATATATGGTGCCAACCAAGCCAAAGGGAATAATCGCCATCACGACAACGGGTCGGGTCCAGCTGGAAAACACCCATGCAAGAACCAGATAGATACCTGTCAGACAGAGAATTAAACCGGTCAATGCATCTGAGAGAAACGTGTTTTCATCCTCGGACAAACCGGACATCCGGAATTCAACCCGCTGGTCGCTGGCGATGCGTGGCAATATCTGTTCTTCAAGCTCGGCCATGATCTGCTCGGCCCGCGCCGGATCATCCTCGGATATATCGCCAGTGACCGAGATCAGGCGGATACCATTTTCGCGGCGAACGGTGGAGAATCCGGTGCGTTGTTGCACGCTGACAATATCTGCCAGCGGCACATAATATCCCTCTGGAGTGCGCATTTGCGTGCGTTCCAGAAAGTCCGCTGTCAATTCGCCTTCAGGAAGCTCGACCCGGATCTCGGCGCTGCGCGGCCCGTCCGGATAGGTAGCTGCTTCGATTCCATTTAGACGGTGCCGCAAAACCCGTCCCAGGGCATCGATGGTAAAGCCCAGCGCCTGCCCCTGAGCTGTGAGATCAAGGATCAGCTCCTCTTTGTCGTAGGCCAGATTGTCCTCTACCGCAGAAACTTCAGAGTATCGCGACAAAGCAGCCTGCAAATCGGCCGATGCCCTCTTAAGGGTCTCAGTATCGGCACCGTAGAACTGGACATCAAGGGCATCGCCACCGGGCCCAGACCGCCACCCCCGAAACGAGACCGTTTCAACCAAAGGGTGCCGGCGCACCACGTCCTGCAACTCACCAACAAACGCAAAGCTTGAATAAGGGCGCAGATCTGCATCGATAAGTTCAATCGAAATACCACCCAAAAGATCCCTGTCCTTCGTATCCGCGCCCGCCAGACCGCGCCCGGTGTTGCCGCCGATCTCGGCGATGACATAATCCAACGGATTGCGGCCATAACGCTGCTCAAAATCTTTTCCCAGCGCCTCAGTTGCACGCTGCATTTCACTCATCATCGCAAGGGTGTCCGAACGTGTGGCACCTTCGGCCATCGCAAAGTTGCCAGAGACAGAGCCACGCTCTGGCGCGTTGAAAAACCGCCATTGCACATCCCCGCTGATGAACAACGACACCTGCGTGGCAAGGATCACAACCGCGGCGGAGAACACGGCATAGCGCGCCCAGATGACGCCAGCCATGAACGGGCGGAACAGATGCGTCCGCAGCCAGACAAACCCGCGATTGACCTGACGACTGGGCCAGTCATACCAATGCGCCGCTCCGGAATGGGCCAGCGCGTGGGCCATGTGATGTGGCAGGATTAGAAAGCACTCCACCAACGACGCGAGCAGGACCGCGATCACCGTAAACGGTATGTCCTTGATCAAATCTCCAAACCGCCCGCCCACGGCGATAAGACCAAAAAACGCAATCACAGTGGTGAGTGTCGCTGCAAAAACCGGCATCGCCATGCGGCGGGCAGCGTTTTCAGCCGCAACAACTGGATGTTCGCCGTATCGTCGCGCGCGGAAATCCGCATGTTCCCCAACGACAATCGCATCATCTACGACGATGCCCAGCGTTATGATCAACCCGAACAAGCTGACCATGTTGATCGTCAGCCCGCCCAAATACATGATCGAAATGGCCGCCAGCATCGCCACCGGAATGCCCGCCGCCACCCAAAACGCTGTGCGGGCATTCAGAAACAGAAAAAGCAAAGCAACAACCAGACTCAAACCCATCAACCCGTTGTCGAGCAATAATTTGAGACGCCCCGAGATCGCTGCTGCGCGGGTACGAATAAGTTCGATGGTCACACCTTGCGGCAAGACCACCTGCATCTGCGCCGCGACGTCTTCCACCTGCCGCTGAATATCAATTGCATCACCTTTGTCTGACCGATCTATCCGAATGGAAATCGCCGGGTTGTCGCCGACAAAATAGCTGCGGTTGCGGTCAACACCTTCGACACGGACGGTCGCAACATCACCAACCGCCAGCTTGGACCCATCGGGATCAGAGCGCAGGACAATCTTTGTTATCTGCTGGGCACTGCGCTTTTCGACGCCAGTTCTGACCCGGGTATTGGCTCCTGTGACATCACCTGCCGGGTCGGCATCAACCTCCTCGGCAATGGCGGCGGCAATTTCAGCCATCGTTATGTCATGACCGATCAAACTCGCGGACGGCACCTCAACAACTGTCTGAGGTGCAGCGACACCCCGGATCGTGCTGCGGGTCACGCCCGCGACAAACAAACGCGTGACAAACTCGTCGGCGAAACGACCAAGTTGATCCGGCCCGATCGGACCTGTGATGACAACATCCGTGACCCTGTCGCGCCACGCGCCGCGCCGCACTGTCGGATCCTCGGCCTCATCAGGCAGGGTGGTAATGGCATCAACCGCGGTCTGCACATCATCTGCAGCGCGGGACATGTTCCAGCCAGGATCAAAGTCGAGCGTAATACTCGCCCTGCCCTCGCGCGACGTCGCGCCCGAGCTTTCGACCCCTTCGATGGCCAAAAGTACGGGTTCCAACACCTGCATTATTGCGGCATCGACATCCTCGGCACCGGCACCTTCCCATTCAACCGACACGGTCACATTGTCGATGATCACATCAGGAAAAAACTGCGCCCGCATATTTGGAAACGACGCGAGGCCTGCGACCAGCAAAACCACAAGCAAGAGATTTGCGGCTGTGCGATGGCGGGTAAAATAAGACAGCAGCCCACCGGCCGCGCGCGGGATGTCGCGCACCATGGCCTACCCCCCCATCCGACTTTCGATTCGCTCGACCATCTGGACAGGAACCTGGGTCTTTTCGAGTTGCGCCAAAATCCGCGCCTTGGCCTCTGCAGGCATGCGTTTATTAGCCTGGACAAACGCCACCAACTTGGCACGACGTTCTTCCGTCAATTCCAACATAGCTTGTTCATCTATAGTTTCGCTTGCTGACCCTCGCAAAGGCCGCACGGCGATCCCTGCCCCCAACAGGGGAGAGCGGGCAACGACCACTTCGCGCCCGATAATCTCTGGCGCGCGCACCAGAACATCATCGCCTTGACGACGCAAAACCATCACCGGCATCGCCTCAAGACGATCCCCTTCCCCAATCACCAGGACCGTTCCTGCCGCACTGACTGACGACGACGGCAAGCGCGTGACATCTCGCAACGGCGGTTCTTGCACCGTGACAGTTACAAAATCTCCGGGCTTGAAGCTCGGAGCGGCCTCCAGTTTTGCAAAGACCATCCGACCCGTTCGACCGTCGCCGGCCCCGGCGCTGTCACGCTCTATGAGAGCCTGCGCGGTCAGGTCAATCCCGGCAACGTCCAATGTGACCGTGACAGGGACAAGGACCAACGCACCATTGCCATCCAAAAGCCGACTATACTGCGCCGTCGACACCCGAAAAGAAACCTCGAGACTGTTGTCATCGATCAGGCTGGCCAGCTTCTCGTTAGCAGCGACCAATCCTCCACGTACCACTGCAACGTCCGCCAGTGTGCCGTCGAATTCGGCCGTAACGGTTGTGTCCGCCAATCGACGTTCGGCCTCGGCCAGCGCGATCTTTGCGCGCGAAAGCTTTGTGACCGATTGATCCAATCGCGCCTCAGCTTGCGCCACGGCCTGGCGGCGCGACACAACTGCCTGCCGCGAAGACGAAGCCGTCATTTCAGCGACCTCAACAGCGGCGGCGGTTCCTACTCCACGGGCTTGCAGATCAGTTTGCCGCCGAAAGGCTCTTGCCTGCAGTTCTGCCTGCTCTTCAGTGGCTGCCAACTCTTCTTGAGCGAGTATCAGGCCGCGCGCCGCATCCCGCCCCTCAGCTTCTGCATCGCGCAGATCACTCAGAACCCGATCCAGCGCTGACTGCGCATCAGCCGGATCAATCTTTGCCAAAATCTGGCCTGCCTGCACATCGCCACCTTCCCGAAATCCCGCGGCGACTTCGATAATCCGCCCGCCCACAGCCGCGCGCAGCTCCAAAGTGCGGCGACTCTGCACTTCACCAAACGCCGGCAATTCCGGAGTTATGGTTTCGGACGTTGCCGTGACAACGCTCACCGCGAACACCCGTTCGCGCGCTGCCTCAGGCGGCGGCGCATCCGCCAATCGGACCTGAATGGCCGTCCCGATCATCTGGCCAGCATAGATCAGCAAGGCCAGCGTCACCGCTGCCAAAAACAATCCCGTCAGGCTTTGCCTGAGAAACCGCATGCTTTATTCCTTTGCTGGGCCAGCGCTTGGCTGGCATTCTTAACCTAGTGGTGCCGTCCAAAATGCCAAGACACAATGACTTTAACGGGGTATTGTGTCATTTCCGTCGCTTGTGCTCGTCCAAACGCGGCATTATCTCCACAAAATTGCAGGGGCGGTGCCGATAATCCAGCTGAGGCAGCAAGATCTCGTCCCATGCATCTTTACAGGCACCCGGGCTTCCGGGCAGCGCAAACAAGTATGTGCCGCCCGCAACTCCGCCGGTTGCACGCGACTGTACAGCAGAAGTGCCGATTTTCTGCATGGAAATGATGGTGAACACAGTGCCAAACGCATCTATTTCTTTTTCATAAACATCCCGGTGCGCCTCAACCGTGACATCCCGGCCCGTGAGGCCGGTTCCTCCGGTCGAAATAACGACGTCCACCGTCTTGTCGGCAATCCATGCCCTTAACTGGCCTGAAATCTCAACCCGCTCGTCCCTTATGATCTTTCGATCCGCCAACTCATGGCCCGCAGCGGCGATCCGATCGACCAGAATCTGGCCTGATTTATCATCGTCGATCCGCCGCGTGTCTGACACGGTCAAAACCGCAATACGCACAGGAACAAACTCCATACTCTCATCAATTCGAGACATCGCTCAAATCCTTTCCACAACAAACTGTAGGACGGCCAATGCCGCAAAAAACACCGCCACTGACACAACACACCCAGCGCCACGCACTCCATCGAACCGGTGGGCTCATCTTTTGTTCAAATGCGCCTTGAGCGCCAGAAGATCGGACCAGGCTTCTCGTTTGGCTCTGGGGGTACGCAGCAGGTAAGCTGGGTGAAACATCGGCAGTGCAGGCTTGCCGAACGCCTCTGACCACTGTCCGCGCAACCGGGTTATGCCGCGTTTACCCAACACTGCCTGACAGCTGATATTGCCCATCAG
>CBDTVL010000114.1:0-11884 GCA_965363755.1 uncultured Sulfitobacter sp. | reverse complement strand
CGGCTGCTCCGCAAGCTGAGATCGGCTTGAGTTCAATTTCCTAACAATCTCGCCAATTTCGCCCTAATTCGCCTCTCGCCACTGCGCGCCATGCGGCTTATAAGGCGCGAATACAAACTGGAGGCTGCACATGACCGGAGAATTGTCGCCCATCGACAAAGCAAAATTTGTCGCTGCCAAACGTGCAAGCGAGTACGTTGAGGACGGGATGCGTGTTGGCCTCGGCACCGGCAGCACAGCCGCGTGGCTGGTGCAGTGCCTTGGCGAGAGGGTGCGCGATCACGGGTTGCAGATCACTGCGGTTCCGACATCAACCCGGACGGCAGAACTGGCCCGCGACGTCGGCATTAAGGTTATCACATTGGATGAAGCCAAATGGCTGGATTTGACCATTGACGGGACAGATGAGTTCGATAGCGATCTCAACCTGATCAAAGGCGGTGGTGGCGCGTTGTTACAGGAAAAAATTGTGGCGACGGCAAGTGACAAGATGGTTGTCATCGCCGACGACGCCAAAGAAGTCGAAACGCTGGGGGCTTTCCCGTTGCCGATCGAGGTAATTCCGTTTGGTCTGCAGACCACAAAAGCACTGGTCGAGGAAACTCTGGTTTCCATGGATGTATTGGGACGGTCGTCAACATTGCGTATGAATGGCGCGACACCGTTTGTCACGGATGAGGGAAATCATATCCTAGATTTGCATCTGAAACGGATCGGCAATGCCCGGCAGCTGTCTTTCGTGCTCAACCAGATGCCCGGTGTGGTTGAAAACGGCCTTTTCATCGATATCTGTGACTCAGTTGTTATTGGCTATGGCGATGGTCGCGTCGAAGTTCGCGATATAAATGAAGGAACTGTCCAGCAGTCCAGAGTGGACTTAGCAGAAAACGACAACCTCTTTACTGATTTGGCGGACTAGAGCGTATGGCCACTGATTTTGACTATGATCTGTTTGTAATCGGCGGCGGCTCGGGTGGCGTGCGCGCTGCTCGCGTGGCGGCAACGGACACAGGCGCCAAAGTCGCTTTGGCCGAGGAAGACCGGTATGGCGGCACCTGTGTGATCCGGGGCTGTGTGCCCAAGAAGCTGATGGTCTTTGCCTCGGGCTATGCCCGCCACGCAGAAGATGCCCGCGCTTTCGGCTGGGACTTTAACACGCCAACATTCGACTGGCTCCGGTTTCAAAAACACATGACGGACGAGTTGGATCGGCTGGAACAGGTCTATCGCAATCTTCTGGCGGCGTCGGGCGTAGAGACCTTTGATGCGCGCGCGACACTGGTCGATGCCCATACCGTGGCCTTGTCGAGCGGCGAAACAAAGACAGCAAAGCACATCCTGATCGCCACAGGCGGACATCCGGTGAAACCGGACATGCCCGGAGCCGAGCTGGCGATCACATCGAATGAGATATTCCACTTGCCAGAGTTACCACAATCGATGCTGATTATCGGTGGCGGCTACATTGCTTGTGAATTTGCCGGTGTCATGAACGGCATGGGCGTCGATGTAACGCAATATTACCGCGGCGCACAAATCCTGCGGGGATTTGACGACGAAGCGCGCGGACTTGTCGCCACCGAAATGTGTGAGCGCGGCGTCGATATCAAAACCGGGACCAACCTGCTTGAGATGCGTCGAGAAGGCAAAGGAATCTGGATCAAAGCCACCAATGGAGATGAGAAGGTCTTTGATCAGGTGATGTTTGCAACGGGGCGTGATCCGAACTCTGGCAATCTGGGCCTTGAAAACACCGGCGTTCAAGTCGGTCGGCGGGGCGAAGTTATTGTGGACACCTATTCCCAGACTGGCCAGCCGTCAGTTTATGCCATTGGCGACGTTACCAACCGGATGAATCTCACGCCGGTTGCCATCCGGGAAGGCATGGCTTTTGTTGAAACCGTGTTCAAAGGCAATCCGACCAAAGTGGACCATGATCTGGTTCCTTCAGCGATCTTCACGCAACCTGAAATGGGCACTGTTGGCCTGTCCGAGGAAGCAGCACGAGAGCAAGAACCGGTTGAGATTTATTGCACCAGTTTCCGTCCGATGCAGACAGCATTTGCAGAACGCAGTGACCGGGTTATGATGAAACTGGTGGTGTCTCAGGCCACACGGGTGGTATTGGGGTGTCATATTGTTGCCCCGGGTGCCGGAGAAATGATTCAGCTTGCCGGAATTGCCATCAAGATGGGTGCCACCAAGGAAGATTTTGACCGTACGGTCGCTGTCCATCCGACCATGTCGGAAGAGCTAGTTACGATGAAAACACCGATGCGGACCGCTTGAATATCAAACTAAAAAGCACAGTTTAGACAAAAGCGCCGGAATGGCGCGCCAATTAGGGGAAATGCACAATATGGCTGGTAACAACGGCGGCCCATGGGGGGGCGGCGGAAATTCAGGCGGCGGCGACAACGACGGCGATGACGATCGTGGGAACAATGGTGGTGGGCGCAAACCCGGCTCCGAAGGCCCGCAGATCCCTGAAATCGAAGAATTGATGAAAAAGGGTCAGGAACAGTTGCGCGTTCTTATGGGCGGACGTGGCGGTGGCGGTGGAGATACCGGCGGTGGCCGTAAATCTGGCGGCGGAGGACCAGCGTTTACGCGCGGCACAATCGGATTGGGCATTGTAGCAGGGCTGGTTCTTTGGGGTATGGCGAGCTTTTATACTGTCAAGCCAGAAGAAAAATCAGTTGAGCTGTTTCTCGGTAAATTCTACGCCATCGGTGAACCCGGTCTGAACTTTGCACCGTGGCCCCTTGTAACGGCAGAGGTGATCCCGGTGACGCGGGAGCAAACCGAGGATATGGGCGGTGCACTTGGTGCCCAGGATGGATTGATGCTGACAGGTGATGAAAACGTCGTCGACATCGATTATCAGGTTGTCTGGAATATCGATGATCCAGCCAAGTATTTGTTTAAACTGGCAAACCCACCGCAAACAATTCGCGCCGTTTCTGAATCAGCGATGCGCGAAATTATTGCACAGTCAGAGCTGGCTCCGATCCTGAACCGGGATCGTGGTGTCATTGCTGATCGGTTGAAGGACCTGATCCAATCTACGTTGAACAGTTATGAAAGCGGCGTGAATGTTATTCGGGTGAACTTTAACAAAGCTGATCCGCCCCCCACCGTGATTGATGCGTTTCGCGACGTTCAGGCCGCGGCGCAAGAGCGTGACAGGCTGCAAAACGTGGCCGACGCTTATGCTAACCGCGTTCTCGCGGAGGCCCGTGGTGAGGCTGCACAATTGCTCGAAGAATCAGAAGGGTATCGCGCTCAGGTGGTGAATGAAGCCGAAGGTGAGGCTAGTCGCTTTAGTGCCGTTCTTACGGAGTACTTAAAAGCGCCGGTAGTGACACGTAAGCGGCTGTATCTGGAAACGATGGAAAGCGTGTTTAGCGATGTCGAAAAAATCATTATCGATGACAATATTGGTGGTCAGGGGCAGGGCGTCGTGCCCTATCTTCCACTGAATGAACTGCGACGTGGCAGCGGGGAGGCAAGCCAATGAAAAAGTCAAATCTGATTATCCCTGTTGTCGTGGCAGCAGTCGCATTGCTTCTGTCGGCACTGTTTATCGTGGACGAGCGGGAAAAGGTACTTGTTCTGCAATTTGGTAAAGTGATTGATGTCAAAGAAGATCCGGGATTGGCCTTTAAAATTCCGTTTATTCAAGACGTTGTACGGTATGATAGCCGTATTCAGAGTATCGACGTGCAGCCCTTGGAAGTCACACCTCTCGATGACCGTCGATTGGTGGTAGATGCTTTCGCCCGATACAAGATCGTCAATGTAACACAATTCCGGCAAGCTGTTGGTGTCGGTGGTCTGGCAACCGCCGAGAATAGATTGAACAGCATTTTGGTTGCAGAAACCCGCGAAGTTCTGGGCTCTGTGACATCACGTGATATCCTGAGTTCGGATCGTGCGACGCTGATGTTGCGCATCCGAAATGCAGCGATTTCCGAAGCGCAGGCTTTGGGTCTTGAAGTTATCGACGTGCGGTTGAAAGCCACTGATCTTCCCAAGCAGAACCTCGAAGCGACGTTTGATCGGATGCGGGCCGAACGGGAACGTGAAGCCACAGATGAACGTGCACGTGGTAGTGAAGCGGCACAACGTGTGCGGGCGCAAGCGGACCGGACCGTCGTTGAACTGGTTTCAGAAGCACAAAAAGATGCCGAAATCATTCGGGGTGAAGCTGATGCAAAGCGGACCGCGATATTTGCTGACGCATTCGGCGCAGACCCGGAGTTCTTTGAATTCTACCGGTCTTTGACGGCTTATACCCGTGCGCTTCAGGGCAGCAACTCCACGATGGTGATGTCGCCAGACTCTGAGTTCTTTAACTATCTGAAGAACCCGAACGGAGTGCCATCTGAATGATCGCGACCGCATTTCTGGCCCTTGGGCTGGTTCTGATTGTTGAGGGGCTGGCTTATACGCTGGCCCCTTCGCTTGTCGAACGAATGTTGGAGGCGATGCGTCAGGTCCCCGATAACGCCCGGCGACAGATCGGAGGATTGGCGCTGGTATTGGGGCTCATTCTGGTCTGGGTGGCACATCAGTTGGGGGCCTGAGGTCATGGTTCGGGGATTACGTGAAATTTGGCGCTACTTTGTGGAACCTCTCGGAAAGATCGCGATGACTTGAAAATCGTTGAGATGAGTACATCTTTAATGTTGGCCAAGTGCACGATAGAGTTGGTGTGTTGTCGGGCAGGTCAAACAAGACCCAAAAAGGAGAGCTAAGAGCATGCAGGCTCAAATACAGGAAAAATCTACCGACCGGTCTCAGCCCCGGATCGCGGTTAAACAATATGATACATTGAACGTGCGACGGGTGCTCTGGACGGGTGTCGTCGCTCTTTCGGCGATCTTGTTGCTGTCGCTGCCTGCGTGGGCCAAGCCTGACAGTTTGGCACCCTTGGCCGAAAAAATCAGCCCGTCCGTTGTAAATATCACAACCTCGACAGTGGTTGCCGGGCGGACAGGTCCGCAAGGCATCGTGCCCGAAGGCAGCCCCTTTGAAGATTTCTTTCGCGATTTTCAGGAACGTAACCAAGATGGTGACCGACCCAGAAAGTCGTCGGCGCTCGGCTCTGGATTTGTCATTTCTGAAGACGGCTATGTTGTAACCAACAACCACGTAATCGATGGTGCAGATGAGATCCTGATCGAGTTTTTCTCAGGCGAAGAACTCAAAGCGACATTGATCGGAACCGATCCAAATACCGATATCGCGTTGCTCAAGGTCGAGTCCGACGAACCCCTGCCATTTGTGTCCTTTGGCAACAGCGACGACTCGCGGGTTGGCGATTGGGTCATTGCGATGGGCAATCCCTTGGGGCAAGGATTTTCTGTATCAGCAGGGATCGTCTCGGCCCGTAATCGCGCATTGTCGGGAACCTATGACGACTACATCCAGACAGATGCCGCTATCAACCGGGGCAACTCGGGCGGGCCTCTGTTCAACATGGACGGCGACGTAATTGGCGTGAACACGGCGATTCTGTCACCCAATGGCGGCTCAATTGGCATCGGGTTTTCGATGGCCTCCAATGTGGTGATGCGTGTGGTCGATCAGCTCAAGGAATTCGGTGAGACCCGCCGGGGATGGCTGGGTGTGCGCATTCAGGACGTCACTGATGACGTCGCCGAAGCGATGGGAATGGAAAAGGCTGCGGGTGCCCTTGTGACCGACGTGCCCGAAGGCCCGGCAAAAGAAGCGGGCATGCTTGCGGGTGATGTGATTATCAGTTTTGACGGCACTGACGTGGATGACACGCGGGCGCTGGTCCGGAGTGTGGGCAATTCGGCCGTCGGGACTGCGGTGCGTGTTGTGGTCTTTCGCGACGGCAAGACTCAAACCTTGCTGATCACACTGGGTCGGCGAGAAGAGGCAGAATCTGCAGTTCCAGCAGCGATGGACGCCCCCGACAAAGACCAGGCAAACGAGAAAGAACTACTGGGACTGAAGTTGAGCACATTGACTAGCGAACTGCGCGAGCAGCTGAGTGTGCCAGACGGAACCGAAGGACTGGTCGTTCTGGATGTGGAACCCACATCTGAGGCCTATGAAAAAGGTCTGCGCGCTGGCGATCTGATCACCGAGGCGGGACAGCAAAAAGTGGCTGACATTGCTGCATTTGAGGAACGTATTACGGCAACTAAGGAGGCAGGGCGCAAGTCGTTGCTTTTGCTGGTGCGCCGCGCAGGCGAGCCGCGGTTTGTTGCTCTGAACCTCGAAGAATAAACGCTGCAAGAACATACTGGAAAAGGCGTCGTTGGTCGGCGCCTTTTTTGCGTTTGGATGGGCTAAGCGCCATCAACCCCATAGGGGATAAGTCCCAGACTTCGCGCGGCGGCTATCGACACTATTTCGCTGCTCAGTCCCTGTGGTTCCTGATATCTTCTTATTGCCGTGCGGGTTGACGCCGTCATCATTCCGCTGATTGGGCCATCGTAGAGTTTCCGGGCGGCAAGAGCGCGCTGAAGCGACGCAACAAAACCTTCGGTAAAGATGTCGGGGCAAGGTGTTTCAAACCAAGTTTTGTCGCCTTCACGAACAATGGTTTGACGAATTTCATTCCGATAAACGGCTGGGTTTTCAACCTGCCCATCTGCAGTCAAATCCGCAGGTTTCACCAAAACCTGTTCGGTGACGGTTCCGGTGACCGAGGGCCCGACGATTTTGTCCCAGCATGTTCCAGGCGGAGCTTCTGGTGGAACGTCTTGCGAGGCGCCGACAATGACCGGTTCGCTGGACGGCGAACCCTGATCCACTGCAACATTTTCACACCCGGCCAGAACGGCAAGGGCGACATATGTGTAACATGCGCGTGACTTCATTGCTCGGGGCCTCAACGCCATCTCAATCAGAGCGAAGTTAGCGTGTTTCACGTCGTTCGGGAAGAGACGACACTTCCCAATCAACTGCAGAAAACCCGCAAACAAATACACTTTGTCGCTACCGCATCAATGCAGGGTCGTAAAAGGGGCTGGTGCCGCCTAAATGGCCCAGATAGATAAGCGCGACGGATTTACCAAAGGACGCGAGAAAATGGCGAAGATCACGTATGTCGAGCATGGCGGCACCGAGCATGTGGTTGAGGTTGCCAACGGGCTGACCGTTATGGAAGGCGCACGCGACAACAATATTCCCGGCATCGAAGCAGATTGCGGCGGTGCCTGTGCCTGTTCGACATGCCATGTCTATGTTGACCCGGCTTGGGTCGACAAACTTCCGGTCAAAGACGACATGGAAGAAGACATGCTTGATTTCGCGTTCGAGCCCAATCCCGACCGCTCGCGGCTGACCTGTCAGTTGAAAGTGACCGACGCTCTGGATGGCTTGCGCGTACAGATGCCGGAAAAACAAATCTGATCGATGCGATGTATGAGGTATATCGCCTGTTGCGTCTGTTTGATCTCAGGCAGTGCAGCAGCGGATACCTTCAAAGCCACCTATGGCGATCCCACCACCAGATACGCCCATGGCGTATTGGGAGATGCCATTGAATGGGGCAGCCTGACAATCAGAGATACGGGCAAGGTGCGCCACGTCCGTTTACCTAATGATCGTGTCTTCGAAGATATCGCCCCACGACTGTGGGACGTCACCGGTGACGGAATAGCCGAAATCGTGGTGATCGAGACGCAGCGGGATCTGGGGGCACAGCTGGCGGTTTATGATCGCTTGGGCCACAAACTTGGCGCGACCCCTCATATCGGCCGCTCAAACCGCTGGCTGGCTCCAATTGGGGCGGCTGATCTGGATGGAGATGGTCGCATCGAGATTGCCTATATCGACCGGCCTCATCTGGCGAAACTGCTAAAGATCTGGCGGTATGAGGCTGGCGAGCTGTCCCTCATTGCCGAACGCACAGGGTTCACCAATCACCGCATCGGCGACGATTATATTACCGGTGGTATACGGGATTGCGGGGCTGGTCCTGAACTGATCGTGGTTTCTGCAAATTGGGAAGATATCATGCAAGTGACATTTTCAGGTGGCTCGCTTTCTCAAGCGGTTGTTGGCCACTTTGACGGGCAGACTACAGTTGATGAGGCGCTCAACTGCTGACGTAAGCAGGCCTTTTTTGCCTTCATCTGTTCAAAGAAAAGTCTAAAGGCTTGAACTCAAAGTGCGCGCCATCCGATATCCCGGCGATAAAAGCCCTCAGGCCAGTCAACTTTCTCTGCCATTGCATAAGCACGGTCCCGCGCCTGCATCAGCGACGCCCCGCGCGCAGTCACATTTAGGACCCGACCGCCGCTGGCTGTGAACTGTCCGCTCACCTCAGTGGTTCCAGCATGAAAACACATGTGGAAACTATCCTCGGGCATACCGTCCAACCCGCCAATCACACTGCCCTTGGTGTAATCTCCGGGATAGCCGTTCGCCGCCATAACAATGGTCAACGCATGATCATCCGCCCAATTGACCTGCGCCTCTGACAGTCTGCCTTCAGCTGTCGCCTGCAGGAGATCCAAGACCTGCGCGCCCAGTCGCATCATCAAGACCTGACATTCAGGATCACCAAAGCGGGCATTGTATTCGACCAATCGCGGCTGGCCGCCGTCGATCATCAGCCCGACATAAAGTACTCCCTGATACGGAATTCCACGCGCTTTCATCTCGGCCATGGTCGGACGGACAATCTGTTCCATTGCCAATGCCTCGATCTCTGCACTTAAGACCGGAGCAGGCGAATAGGCCCCCATGCCACCTGTATTAGGACCGGTGTCACCATCACCAACGCGCTTGTGGTCCTGCGCGGTGCCCATCGACAAAACATCCGTCCCATCACACAGCACAAACAGTGACGCTTCCTCGCCGTCCATGAATTCCTCAATCACCACCTCTGCTCCGGCCCCACCAAAAGCGCCGCCGAACATGTCGTCGACAGCGGCCAGCGCCTCAGCTTTCGTCATGGCAACAACAACACCTTTGCCAGCGGCCAGCCCGTCGGCCTTCACCACAATCGGCGCGCCTTGGGTCTGTACATATGCGCGGGCAGTCTTTGCGTCAGTGAAGTGGCCATATGCTGCAGTTGGCGCGCATGCCGCATCGCAAATCTCTTTGGTAAAAGCTTTGGAGGCCTCCAATTGAGAAGCGGGGCCGGACGGCCCAAAGACCAGAATTCCAGCCTCCCGCAGTCGGTCTGCAACGCCTGCGGCAAGCGGTGCCTCGGGCCCGACAATCACGAAATCGATGGCGTTTTCCTCGGCAAATGCGACAACCGCGCCACCTTCCAGAATATCCAGCGTCGCACAGGCCGCGATCTGAGCGATACCGGCATTCCCCGGTGCCACAATAAGCTTGTCACATTTTGGGTTCTGCATCACAGCCCATGCCAGTGCGTGTTCACGCCCTCCGCCGCCGAGGATCAGGATGTTCATGAGGTGCGCTCTCCACTTGGCCTTGCTCGGCTGGCGTTCTAAGCTGGCGCGACCCGATGCACAAGGAAACCCGGCCATGGATCTGATCGACGACCCAACCGAGGGCCTCAATGCCCCCGAATACAGCGTCACCGAGCTGTCTGGCGCGATAAAACGGGTGATCGAAGGTGAATTTGGCCATGTGCGCATCAAAGGCGAGGTAGGCCGTGTCAGCCGACCCCGATCCGGGCACATTTATCTCGATCTGAAAGACGACAAGTCGGTGATTTCAGGGGTGATCTGGAAGGGCGTTTCGGCCCGGCTGCAAACTCAGCCCGAAGAGGGTATGGAAGTTGTCGCGACCGGTAGGGTGACCACGTTTGGCGGCCAGTCAAAATACCAGATCGTGATCGAAGACATTAAACCGGCGGGCATGGGCGCGCTGATGGCGATGCTGGAGAAACGCAAGAAACTGCTTGATGCAGAAGGTCTTTTTGATCTGTCGCGCAAACGTCCGCTGCCCTATCTGCCGGATGTGATTGGTGTGATCACTTCTCCGTCCGGTGCCGTGATACGTGATATTCTGCACCGTTTGCGGGACCGGTTTCCACGCAAGGTGCTGATTTGGCCAGTGGCTGTACAGGGCACAAAATGTGCGCCCGAAGTTACCCGCGCGATTGAAGGGTTCAATTCCTTTGTCCCAGATGGTGCACTGCCCCGACCGGACTTGCTGATTGTCGCAAGAGGCGGTGGGTCGATCGAGGATCTCTGGGGTTTCAATGAAGAAGCCGTCGCGCGCGCAGCAGCGGCGTCCGATATTCCACTGATTTCAGCGGTTGGCCACGAAACCGACACAACGCTGATTGATTTTGTCTCGGATCGACGCGCGCCGACACCAACGGCTGCAGCCGAACTTGCGGTTCCCGTGAGGTTGGAATTACTTGCCTGGATAGATGGTCAGGATGCCCGCATGACCCGGAGTCTGAGCAATATGGTCACCCAACGCAGTCAGCGCCTGCGAGATCTGAGCCGGGCGATGCCGCGGGCTGACAGTTTGCTTGACAGTCCACGTCAGCGGCTTGACGTCTTGGGGGATCGTTTGCCAGCCGCTCTGATCCGTGGTGTGCAGGTGCGCCGCGTTCATTTGTCGGACCGCGCGGGCAGTCTGCGCCCCGGCACAGTGCGCCGTGCCGTAGAGAACGAAACTCGCCGTGTGACTACTCTGTCGGTGCGGCTCGGGCCGGCCCTCGGCCGCGCTGTCAAAAACCAGAAAGAGTCGTTTGAGGCCCGCGCCGCACGTCTTCAAATTCGCAATCTGGGTGTAGATATTCAGCGGAAATCAGATGCGCTGACAGCCCAGTCGCGCAGGTTTTCAGAGACGGGGCAGCGCCAGATTGTAACGCTCCGGGACAGGATCGAGGCAGTGGATCGGCTGCGGGAAACGCTGAGTTACAAGGCGACACTTGGTCGGGGCTATGCGGTCGTATTTGGCGATGGAAAAGTTGTGACAACCAAAACGGACGCAGTGAAGGCCGCAGGCCTCGAGATTGAATTCGCCGATGGTCGCTTGGCTTTGAGCGCCGCGCAAGGCACCAAGACGCCTCGCGCAAAACCCAAACCATCACCAGAAGATCAGGGCAGTTTGTTTTGATCAGCGGGCCGGTTTCGCCCCGCGAGTCTTATGACTTAGACCCCGATTTCGGGCCCTAGACACAGCATTGGCTCGGTGGCGTTGTCTGCCTCGTAAAGCTCAACACCATCTGGCTGATTTTCAAACTGAGCGATCAATCCACCTGCACTTTGGGTAAACGTCCAGCACTGAGGCCCAGTTCGGTCTTCATAGACAAAACAAATTTGACCGGCCTCTTCGTACCAGAGCCCGTCTTTGCACTGCCCATCCAGAAAAGACCAGCGCACGCGTCGGTTCGCAAGGTATTCTTCCACGCCATAGGCAGAACCACCCTGTCCGTAAATCAATGTCTTGCCGCGCGTGTAGGTGTCAAACGCTTCGCCATCCATCGGTTCTGCCGCCCAAAGCGGCCCGGCGATCAACAGCAATGCTATCAGGTGTTTCAACATCATGACTCAACCGTGCCAGATCGATGCCGATCAGGGAACCTGTAAAGGAACCTCCGATTTGCAGAGGCAGGATTTCGCTGTTGAATCTTCGTCACGGCTGGCTGCAATAGGGGGCAGGAAGGGCCAGGCGTGGCCCTTCCATATCCATTCATTCCACATTAGGTGGGACTGACGTGCTGCTGGAGGCCCCATGGCGTTTTTTAAGAAACTGAAAGAACGACTTTTCAAATCCTCGTCCAAGATTGACGAGGGGCTGGATGCTATCATGGAAGATGGTGGGACCGAAGAAGAAGCAATCGTTGAAGAGATTGAAGAAGCAGTTGCGCTCAATCAAGTTGTGGCGGACCCTCTTCCAGAGCCAGAGCCAGAGCCAGAGCCAGAGCCAGAGCCAGAGCCAGAGCCAGAGCCAGAGC
>CBDTVL010000113.1:0-12046 GCA_965363755.1 uncultured Sulfitobacter sp. | reverse complement strand
GGACAAACCTGTCCTTGGCTGCAATGAACACGAACGCCGCTAGCGGCCCATTGCCGACCTTCGTACCTCCCGCAGCGAAGGACAGGTTTTGAGTTCAGGGCGGGCCTGCAAGAATTGAAATAAGCACCGCCGACAGTCGACGATGCTCACCTTCAAGAATAAAAATTCTTACCGGGTCAAAATCTCGTTTGGAATGAACAATGGCTTGGCTGTCGGCCACTCCGTAATCAACTCAGGCATGTAGCCTTCTGGATAGTAATCTGAAGGCGGGATTTCGAGATCACGGATTTCTTGCTGTTGAATGTCACTGCGCAAGTGTAGGGGGGGGGAATAAGCAAACCTCCGGCCTCTTTGGTGTCGAACTCCGGTGTGGCTACGTTTGAGTATTCTGGTAGGACACCATCACGGACCCAAATTTGGTCCTTGGTCATATTCACGACAATCATATCCGGAGCGCCAAAATGAAAGGGACCCTTCCAATATTCGCGGATTTGCGCAAGCAATTCAGGGTTGGAATAGGCATCGTATGACATGTGCGTTGTCATACCCAAGCGCGGTTTGACTTCGTTGAAGAGATAGCCAGCCGCATAACCCGGGTTGTGTGATGTATCCACAGTGTATCGACCCATCACCGGCAGTACACCGTTGACCCCAGAGGAAATGGAATTCAGTTCGACCTGCACTTCAGTGATGACAATATCGCATCCTTCCGCATACTTAATGGTCAGAGAATTCGGACGACCGTCGCCCGTGAATGCGACACACATTCCGTTCCAGTCCAAACGATAGGCACTTGCCCCATCCTGCGTGTGAGACTGACGCCAGTGAATGATCTTGGCACCATCCTTTTCGTACACGACGCCACCATCGTCATCGAAGGGGAATTCGTTGACATCCATATCATAGCCTTGCCCGACCGGGAAAATCCCGAAGCTGTCTTTATGCCAAGTCAACATCTCGCTCATACGATCCATCATGTATGAGACCCCATGTTTTTCAGTCCGCCCTGACGGACCATGTACGCGGAATGGCTCGTTCCAGCGACCGGCCCATGCACCGAACATAAATGCGTAGGGGATCGAAGCTGCGTGATCCCAATGCAAGTGAGTAAGAAAGATGTTGTTGAGTTGGTTCAAGGGAATGCCGGATGCCAGATAGTTGGCCACCGAGCCAGGACCCATATCAAATATGAAGCTGTCACCATTTCCAAGTTCAACATAAACTGACGTGCCCATTTGACCGGGCCTTGGGATCGGCGAGGAACCCATGAAAGTTACACGTATTTCTTCAGGTTGGACTTCTTCTTTTCCCGGAACCCAGTTGGCGGCACTGGAAAGCCACGGCATGGGTTCGATACCTTCGAATGTTAGGCCCTCTTTCCACCGACCATTTGGTTGGCCGCCCGTGACTAACTCCTGAAATACTTCGGGCGCAGTCTCATAGCCTTGTTCATCCAGCTTCTTGATGGTTTCTGCGTCAAGAAGCGGAGCTTCTTGCGCTGACGCGCCACCGAAGGCAAACGGGATACACAAAAGCGCAAATGCCGCCCTTGCGCGATTTAGTTTCAACATAGGGTACCTCGTTCTTAGTTTCCTGCAAAGGATTGTGGCGCATCCGAAGCGCGCTTTACCAGAAGTATTTTGAGATCAAGTCGCGCGGAATTGATAACGAGCATCGGCGGTAGGTTCATCCCTGAGCTGACTTTAGAGCGAAGCGCAGCCAAGGGTTGCTCACCGCCATTCGCGTTGGATGCTGCGGTCGGCTCTAAGGTTTGAGAACGGCTCAATCAGGACATCCAACGCTTTTGGTCAGTTTATGGTTCCTAAGCCTAGGCAGAATATGACCTTAAGAGAGTAGTGCAGCGCTTTAATGTAGTGAAGAAGGATCAAATGGGGACGATTCAAACGCTCATCTACACCCCCTGAGGCGCACCAAACCGTCGGTTCCCTATCCTGCTTGGGTCTTGCCGCGCCGGTCGCTGCGCAAGGACGCATAGAGCACGTGGGTCCGCCAGCGACCTGCGATCTGCAGATAAGACTGCGCAACGCCTTCGTATTTGAAGCTACTGCGCTCTAGCAGTCCGCGCGAGGCGGCGTTTTCAGGCAAGCAGGCGGCCTCGATCCGGCTGAGTTCCAGGCGAGTAAACGCATGATGCACCACTGCCATTATCGCCTCGCGCATATAGCCCTGGCGGATAAACGGGTGTCCGGTCCAATAGCCCAACGTCCCTGCCTGCGACGGACCGCGGCGGATATTGTCCAGCGTAATTGCGCCCAATAACGCCTGATCCTGGCGCCGGATCAGAAACAGCGGCAAAGCCGAACCATTCGAGATCGAACGGTGTGCCCAATAGACCCGATTGGCAAAGGCCTTGCGGGTCAGGTGATCCACCGCCCAGCTCGGCTCCCATTGGGTCAGAAACTCTTCGCTGTCGCGACGCAAACTGGTCCATGCCCGATAATCGGAGTGCGATGGCGAGCGCAGCGTCATGCGCTCCGTTTCGATCTTGAGCTTGCGTCTGCTCAGCAGCATCAGGCTGCGCGCCTGCCTTGCAACCGCGCCAGATCGGGGGCGTCTTTGACCGGCCCATAAAGCGCAAGTGCGGCAGGGGCTTGCGTCGCCATGTGCCCGGCAAAGTCCCGCACGTCGCCGGTTGTGACTGCATCAATGCGTTGCACAACTTCGTCCAAATCAGGCACACGGTCCCAGATCTGGATCATCCGCGCGATCCGCTCTGCCCGGTTGGACGGGCTCTCGAGGCCCATCAGCATTCCTGCCTTCATTTGCGCACGTGCTCGTGCAACTTCGGCAGGGCTCATATCATCTGCCGCGCGTTTCATCTCGTCTATGGTAATCTCGGCCAATTCCCCAATCTGGGCGGCGCTGGTGCCGGCATAAATTGTGGTCATGCCGGTGTCAGCATAGGCGCCGGCCTGTGCAAAAATAGTGTAGCACAAGCCCCGGTTCTCGCGGATTTCCTGGAACAGGCGCGATGACATGCCGCCGCCAAGGGCACTGGCGTAGATCTGGGCAATGTAGATGGCTTCATCCCGGTACCCGGGGCTTTCAAATGCAAGTGCAAAGTGGGCCTGTTCAAGTTCCTTAGCGTGTCGCACTTCGCCACCCGAGAATGCCGCCGGAGCGATATCAAACGCAGGGGTTGGCGTCAGATGGCCGAACAGCTTTTCCGCTTCGCGCACAAGTGCATCATGATCGATGGCACCAGCAGCGGACAGGATCATCTGATCCGGTCCGTAATGTTCGGCAACAAACCCGGACAAGTCTTCGCGCGTAAAGGCGCCGACCCGCTCGGATGGGCCCAGAATCGTACGCCCTATGGGTTGGCCCGGATAGGCCTCTTCCTGCAACCAGTCAAAGATCACATCGTCAGGCGTATCAAGCGCCTGCCCGATCTCCTGCAAGATAACACCGCGTTCAACTTCAATCTCACCCGGTTCAAAAATCGGGTTCAGTACAATGTCTGAGATAACGTCCAGCGCCAGCGGCACATCGCTGGCCAACACGCGGGCGTAATAGGCGGTTACCTCGCGGCTGGTATAGGCGTTGATGTAGCCCCCGACATCTTCGATCGACTCAGCAATCTCCAGTGCAGTGCGCCGCTTTGTGCCTTTGAACGCCATATGTTCCAGAAAATGGGCAATGCCATTTTGCTCTGATCGTTCGTGCCGACCACCCGCCGTCACCCAAATCCCGATAGAGGCAGACTGCAGCCCCGGCATATGTTCAGTTACGATGCGAAAGCCGTTGGCCAATCTATTGTATTGTACTGTCACTGTGTAATCTGTCCTCTGACAAAACTCTCTAATGCCGCCAGATCGTTACCAATCCGGGTGACGCGCTCCGGCCTCTCATACAGGTCAGACATGCGGGGGGGAAGAGGCGGGCGTATCCCGGTCGCCGTTTCCACAGCATCCGGAAATTTTGCCGGATGCGCCGTGGCGAGTGTGATCATCGGTACAGGCCCACTTAAATGCTCATTTGCCACTTTTACCCCAACCGCAGAATGCGGGCACAGCAGCTCTCCACTGCTGGCCAGTTCGGACGCAATCGTGGCCGTGGTTTCTTGCTCGGATGCCCGGCCCGAAATGAAGGTTTCTTGCAACATCTGCATCGCGCCCTGACTGACATCAAAGCCGCCTTTGGTCCTGAGTTCGTCCATCAGTTGCGCTACGGCATTGCCGTCCCGCCCATACGCATCAAACAGCGCGCGCTCAAAGTTTGAACTAACCTGTATATCCATCGACGGGCTGATCGACGGTTGTACGCCATCAGTATGATATCCCTGTCCTTGCAGACAGCGATGAAGAATGTCGTTCTGATTGGTCGCAACCACCAATTGGTCGATCGGCAGGCCCATCTTTTTGGCAATGAAGGCTGCAAAAATATCGCCGAAGTTGCCGGTTGGAACGGTAAAGCTGATTTTGCGGTGCGGCGCGCCCAGGCTGACAGCAGAAGTGAAATAGTAGACCACCTGCGCCAGAACCCTGCCCCAGTTGATCGAATTCACGCCCGCCAGCTTGACCTCGTCGCGAAACTCGAAATCGTTGAACATATCCTTCAGGCGCGCCTGACAATCATCAAAGTCGCCATCCATCGCTATGGCGTGAACGTTGGATTCAACTGGTGTCGTCATCTGGCGACGCTGCACCTCGGATACCCGGCCATGGGGGTAAAGGATAAACACATCGACAACGTCCAGACCTCTGAACGCTTCGATTGCAGCGGAGCCAGTGTCGCCGCTGGTTGCGCCCACAATTGTCACCCGGTCGCCTCGACGTGCTAAAGCGGTCTGGAACATCTGACCAATCAATTGCATGGCAAAGTCTTTGAAAGCCAACGTCGGCCCGTGAAACAGCTCCAACAGGAAATGGCCCGAGCCGAGCTGCACCAAAGGCGCACGCGCAGCATGATCAAACCCGGCATAACTGCGCGTGATGATGTCGCCGAATTCGGTATCCGTAAACGTATCGCCTACAAACGGGCGCATAATGCGATAAGCCACCTCTTCATAGTTAAGACCAGCAAGGGCGGCGATATCGCCAGGGCTGATCTGAGGAATCGTTTCGGGCACATAAAGGCCGCCGTCGCGCGCAAGCCCGGTGAGCATTGCATCTTCAAAACTCAGCACAGGGGCATTTCCGCGGGTCGAGATATAACGCAACGGTTTAGCTTTCTGTTTTTGCACGAGATCCGCGCAGGAAAAATCCGGTCATCACCAGCCAGACGAGCGCCAGCGAAAACCACGTGATCGCATATTGCAAGTGATCGTTGGGAATACCAGCACTGTCGACCGGCATGGGTGTCACGGACGGGTCAGTTTCTGAGGTGGTGCGCGCAATCAGCAACACGGGCAAGGTATCCAATGCATTCGCCAGTTCAGGCACGTCGCGGGCAAACCATGTGTTCGTGTTGAGATCGGTTGCGGGTGTATAGCTGTCGGTTTCCTGAGGCCAATGCAGATTTCCTGTTACCTCAATCGGGCCTATGATCCGAGTCAGGTTTTTTGCCGTTGAGCGAACAAAACCCCGGTCCAGCAAAATGCGTCGCCCATCGGACAACCGATAGGGCGCGATGATGCGATAACCGGCACCCACATCCTTGACCGACACCAGCACATGCGCCTCGCCGCCTAGCAGGTCGCCGGCGGCGTGCACTGGCAGGTATTTGTCCGCCTCAGGATCGGGGGTTTGAGGGACAGTGACCGGGGCGGCCGTGATCCGGCTATCAATCTGCGCCACAACGCCCTGTTTCCATGCGAGCCGTTGCATCTGCCAGACGCCCAGCCCAATCAAGACCGCAGCCCCGGCCAACCCAAAGGTCAAAAGAAACAGCCAACTGCGCATCAGCGATCAAAGCCCTCGTCTGGCAAGAGAAAAGCGCGCGGAGATCAAATCCGCACGCTCTGGTTCGTTAGGAATGGTCAGTAAGGGTTCGGTTAACAAACCATCGCAGTCAGCAATCAGATGACCCAGATGCCCCAAATATAGACGGCAAAGAAAAGGAACAGCCAGACCACATCCACAAAGTGCCAATACCAAGCTGCGGCCTCGAATCCGACGTGCTGCTCGGGGGTGAAGTCCCCTTTTATTGCGCGCACAAGGCAGACCGTCAGAAAGATCGTGCCGATGATCACGTGAAAGCCGTGAAACCCGGTGGCCATAAAGAAGTTCGAGAAGAACTTATCTTGGCCAAACGTCCAGTCCTTGTCCACCAGCAAGTGGTAGTATTCGTACGCCTGAACGACCGTAAACGCGACGCCCAGAACGATGCTTAGCGCCAGACCGGTTACCAGGTCTTTGCGGTTATTTTCATGAACCAATGCGTGGTGCGCCCACGTAACAGCGCACCCGGAAAGCAGCAGCAACAAGGTGTTGATCAGCGGAAGTTCAAAGGCGCTAACCTGATAAAAAACCGGCGGCAGATATTCGCTGCCGAAATAGTCGTTCATCGGATAGATCGCATGTTTGAAGAACGACCAGAACCAAGCGGCAAAAAACATGACTTCGGACATGATGAACAGGATAAAGCCATATCGCAGCCCGATCCGAACCACCGGCGTGTGATCCCCGATATGGCTTTCATGCACAACTTCGGACCACCACGCGAACATGACATAAAGAACCAGCACAAAGCCCGCCAGACACAGGAAGGGCGTCATACCGTGCATCCAGAGCACTGCGCCAAACAGCATGGCGAATCCGCCCACTGCGCCCAGCAACGGCCAGACCGAGGGGTGCAGAATGTGATAATCGTGGTTCTTTGCGTGTGCCATAGTTTAATTGTCCCTCACCTTGCGGCTTAGTTTAGAGTTGGTTTCGCCTGATTATCCAGAGAGGCATAACCTTCTGGCAGATCAATTTCATAGAATGTATAAGACAGCGTGATCGTATGCACGTATTTTGCGTCCCTGTCCGTCACAATTTCCGGATCAACAAAAAAGGTAACAGGCATCTGCACGCGCTCGCCGGGCGCAAGGACCTGCTCTTCAAAGCAAAAACAATCGATTTTGGTGAAAAAGCCACCGGCCTCATAGGGGGTGACATTATAGCTAGCCGATCCGGCAATTGGCTGATCCGTTGGGTTATATGCCTCGTAAAAGGCCAGCCCGGTTTCACCGATACGCAGTTTCATTTCGCGTTGTACCGGTTTGAATTGCCACGGCATATCGCGATCAAGTGAGCCGTCAAAGCGCACTGATATGGTTTGTTCCAGAACCTCATCCGACCCGGCCTCGGCAATGCCTGTTGTGCCTCCAAAGCCAGTGACCCGGCAGAACCAGTCGTAAAACGGCACCGATGCCCACGCCAACGCGCCCATGAAGACCACCAGCGAAACAGTCTGTACAACCGTCTTTTGGGGACCCTTCAATGGCATCAGTTCTGCACCTCGATTTTTGGAACTTCAAAATCGCCGCGCGTAACCTTTACAAACGTCAGTCCAAATATCACGCCGATGAAACCGACAAGGACCAAGGCAACGCCAAGGTTGCGGCCAAAGCGCCGTTTGTGGATTTCATGCTCGTGGTTAAAACTCATGACCAGCCTCCCAGACCCAATGGGGCCAGCGCGGCTTCGGCAAGGATCGCACTGAAGTGGGCGAAAAGATACCATAACGATAGACGGAAGAACGTGCGTTCAACCGAAAAGTTATCAGCCTCTGACATTTCTTCGTCGCGCCGCCAGATCTGCACTGCACCGCGCAGGAACAGGATATTCAATACAATCGCTACGCTGAGGTAAAATGGACCACCAATGGCGGTGAACCCGGTCCCAACAGCCAGAATGGCGAGGACGACAGTATAAGCAAGAATATGAACCCGCGTCACACGACGGCCATGGGTCACCGTCAGCATCGGCACGCCGGCGTCGTCGTAGTCCGAGCGCATGAACAATGCCAGCGCCCAGAAATGCGGTGGCGTCCACATAAAGATCAGCGCAAACATCAACCACGGCTCAAACGACATCGTGCCAGTGGCGCATACCCAACCAATCACTGGCGGAAATGCACCCGCGGCGCCGCCAATCACGATGTTCTGCGGCGTCGAGCGTTTCAGCCACATGGAATAAACAACAGCATAAAAGAAGATGGTAAACGCAAGCAGCGCCGCAGCCAGTATATTCGCTGCCAGCGCCAACATCATTACCGCCAAACCTGACAGACCGAGCCCGATAGCAAGTGCTTCGCCCGGTTCAACTTTGCCTGCGGGGATCGGGCGTTTTGAAGTGCGCCGCATGATCACATCAATATCAGCGTCCCACCACATGTTGAGCGCACCGGACGCCCCCGCGCCTATTGCAATGAACAAGATTGAAGCAAAGGCGATCATTGGATGAACAGATACCGGAGCCGCAAGCAGACCGACCACAGCCGTAAAGACAACAAGTTGCATCACGCGCGGCTTCAACAGCGCAAAATAATCACCAAAGCTGGCCTCGCCGGGGCGGACCGCTTGTTCAGTACTGATGCTTGCGTCGCTCATCTGGTTTGTCCGATCAAAGGCGCACGAGACCCAAGGCCCCCTGCGCGGCTGCGCCTTAGTTTGACGCGAAGGTCACGTCGCGCGGGACACCCGCATATTCTTCGATCGCACCATCCAGCCAGTCTTGATAGGCTTCTTCGCTGACAACTTTGACAGTAATCGGCATATAGGCGTGATCCTTGCCACAAAGCTCGGAACACTGACCAAAATAGATGCCTTCCTTTTCCGCCGCGAACCAAAGCTGCGCCAACCGACCTGGGACAGCGTCCTGCTTGACCCCGAAGGCTGGAATAGTCCAGGCGTGGATCACATCCGCGCCAGTCACGTTCATAACGATGGTCTTGCCAATCGGCACTACCACGGCTGTATCTGTCGCCAAAAGATACTCATCCTGACTGTAGCCGTGCTCTTCCAGTTCCTCACGGGGCAGAAGAAAGCTCTCAAAGCCAAATTCGTGATCGACATATTCATAGCCCCAGTACCACTGGTACCCGGTCACTTTGATGGTGATATCAGCTTGTGGGATTTCCTGTTGCTTAAACAGGATCGGCAGCGACCACGCTCCAATGGCAACCAGAATAAAGATCGGAACAATCGTCCAAGCTATCTCGACGGGTGTGTGGTGCGTAAAACTTGCCGGGGTCGGGTTTCTTTTGCGGTTATACCGAAATCCGGCATAGAGCATCAGAAACGTGACAAAAAGAGAGATCGCGGTAATGATGACCAGCAACATCCCGTCGAGCCATTGCAGATCGCGGGCCAGTTCGCTGGCGGCCGGTTGAAAGCCCATTTTGCCATCCACCGGCGCGCCGATAATCTCAAGGCCATCCTGAGCCATGGCTGGCAGAGTGGAAAGGCCGGTGATAAGGCCCGAAAGCGTGAATACGTTTCTCATCTTTATTCCTGATCCGTTGATCGCTGTTGGTCGTCAGTTGCCGGGCTTTTTGCCCGTTTGAAATTTCGGCCACGACGTATTACGCGTTTGCCCGTAGTCTTAGTTCAGCTTACAATCATAGTCTGCTCGACAGATAAAGCCACAAGCTTGCGTCAAACAGACGCTTTTTTCGATTTTTTGCACTTATGAAGGCCGCACACATGTCCTCCTCCAGTTCTGACGGTACATCGAACCTGAACAAACCTTGCCCTTTTCGCCCGTTCGAGGAAGCATTGGACCGGGATGAAGCGCTTGAAATCCTGCGTGCGGCGACACGTGGGGCTGACGACGGAGAGCTTTTTCTGGAACGTCGCAGGGCCGAAGTTTTGTCATTCGACGACGGGCGCATCCGCACCGCGAGCTATGACGCGTCAGAGGGATTCGGTCTGCGTGCTGTTCTGGGCGAAGTTGCAGGCTATGCCCACTCGACTGAAATCAGTGCCTCGGCCATGCGCCGCGCCGCTGAGACAGCTCGACTGGCAGTTGGCGCAGGCGGCGGCACGCTGGCTTCTGGCCCGCAGTCAACCAACACCCGTTTATATACGGACGAAGATCCGATCACAGGTGCCGCGTTTCCTGTTAAGATCGAAACGCTGCGCGCGATTGACGCCTTCGCACGCGATCTGGATTCGCGTGTCGTGCAGGTGTCGGCGACGTTGGCGGCCTCTTTACAGGAAATCGAAATCCTGCGGCCGGATGGCCTGTCTGTGCGCGATGTACGGCCAATGGCGCGGGTGAACGTATCCGTCATTGTCGAAAAAGACGGTCGCCGCGAATCCGGGAGCGCGGGCGGCGGTGGGCGCGTCGGTCTGGACGGATTGATGGATCCCGCAGATTGGCAAGCCAAGACCCGCGAAGCGCTCCGCATTGCCGTTGTCAATCTTGACGCCGTCCCGGCTCCGGCAGGCATTATGGATGTTGTATTGGGCAACGGCTGGCCCGGCATTCTACTGCACGAGGCCATCGGTCACGGGTTAGAGGGCGATTTCAACCGCAAGGGCTCCAGCGCGTTTGCCGGGTTGATGGGTCAGCGGGTTGCATCCCGCGGTGTCACAGTTCTGGATGACGGAACCATTCCGGACCGGCGCGGTAGCATCACGGTTGATGACGAAGGCACGCCATCGGCAAAAAACACCCTGATCGAGGACGGCATTCTTGTGGGGTTCATGCAGGACCGTCAGAACGCGCGGTTGATGGACGTAGCCGCTACCGGCAACGGTCGGCGCGAAAGCTACGCCCACGCCCCGATGCCGCGGATGACAAATACCTATATGCTGGGCGGGGATACCGACCCCGCCGACATCGTTGCCGATCTGAAAGATGGGATCTACGCAGTCGGCTTTGGTGGCGGTCAGGTTGACATCACCAACGGCAAGTTCGTGTTTTCCTGCACTGAAGCCTACCGCGTGGAAAACGGGAAAATCGGCGCTCCGGTAAAAGGCGCAACATTGATCGGAGACGGGGCAACGGCGCTGAAAAAGATCCGTGCACTCGGCAATGATATGGCGCTGGATCCCGGCATGGGCAATTGTGGCAAAGCCGGGCAATGGGTGCCGGTCGGCGTGGGTCAGCCGACAGTGATGATCGGCGGGCTCACGGTGGGTGGTTCCGCGACGTAAATCCCTTCACCGCTTGTTAACCACCGGTGCAGTATATCTGATTCTGCAATCAGGCGGAGCCACGGATGACTGAGGACCTACATCCTTCCACTCACCCCCCACTCCCACCCACCACGGAAGATGACCGGTTTTCCTGGCACCGTCTGTTGCGCTCCCGCCGAGTCGGCATTTCCACGTTTTACAGACTGCTGGCAGAGCATGGTTCAGCACAAAATGCGCTCGTCGCATTGCCAGAGATCGCGCGCGCTGCGGGAGTTGCCGGATACAAGATTTGCCCGGAAGGAGTTGTTCACAAGGAATTAAAAGATGCGCGCAGTGCTGGAGCAGTGCTGCTGTTTCGTGGTGCGCCAAACTACCCTCCCACCTTGTGCGATCTAACGGATGCACCTCCCCTGTTGTGGGGGTTGGGCGATATCACGATACTGAAACGCCCTATGGTTGCGCTTGTCGGCGCACGCAATGCATCCTCGCTTGGAACGCGCATGGCCAAAGCTCTGGCGCGTGAGCTCGGTGAGGCTGGATATGTTATTGTCTCGGGCCTAGCGCGTGGCGTCGATACTGCCGCGCATGTTGCGGGCTTGGACACTGGCACGGTTGCCGTACAGGCAGGTGGCGTCGACATGATGTATCCCGCTGAAAACACCTGTCTTGCGGAACAGATTGCTCAGAAAGGTCTGCGCCTGTCCGAACAACCTATGGGCCTCAGCCCGCAAGCACGCCATTTCCCCCCTCGAAACCGGATAATCTCGGGTCTTTCCAGTGCGGTTGTTGTCGTCGAAGCTGCGGGTAAATCCGGAAGCCTGATTACCGCACGCAATGCGCTGGATCAGGGGCGCGACGTGCTCGCCGTCCCGGGTCATCCCTTTGATGCCCGCGCCGCCGGATGCAACATGCTGATCCGCGACGGCGCCACATTGGTTCGCAGCGCCGCAGATGTCATCGAAGCCGTGGCGCCAATGGCGTCCCAAACAGCTGTCGGTGAGCCCGAATTGC
>CBDTVL010000112.1:0-12053 GCA_965363755.1 uncultured Sulfitobacter sp. | reverse complement strand
TGGTATTTCAATCACAAAATGTGGCTGGATATGGCAGGCGTGCGTTCTATTCCTCTCCCTTGTGGCCCCGGCATGATCCCTGATCCCGATCAAGCGGCGGCCCTGATCACACCGCGCACCCGCGCCATTGCGCTTGTCACGCCTAATAATCCGTGCGGCACAGAATACCCTGCTGAGATCCTGCGCGCCTTTTTTGATCTGGCGCGCGCTAATGGGATCGCACTGATCGTGGACGAGACTTATCGCGACTTTGACAGCCGCACTGGCGCGCCGCACGATCTGTTCACTGATCCTGACTGGGACGACACGCTGATCCATCTCTATTCATTCTCCAAGGCTTACCGACTGACCGGCCACCGGGTCGGGGCGCTGATCACGTCATCTGCCCGCCTGTCAGAGGTCGAGAAGTTCCTTGATACTGTCGCCATCTGCCCGGGTCAGATCGGCCAGCACGCGGCACTTTGGGGCATGCAAAATCTGACACAATGGTTGGCAGGAGAGCGCGCTGAAATACTGGACCGGCGCGCGGCCATTCAGGAAGGCTTTCCAGCCCTTGCTGCAAAAGGCTGGCAACTGCTGGGACTGGGTGCCTATTTCGCTTATGTGCAGCATCCGTTTGACATCTCATCAGCCGATCTTGCGCCAAAACTGGTCCGGGACGCTGGCATTCTGTTGTTGCCCGGCACCATGTTCACACCGGACTCCGATGCATCAGGGCAGCAACAATTGCGTGTCGCGTTTGCCAATTTGGACCGCGCAGGGGTCGGCACTCTGATGCGCCGTCTTGAAAGCCTCGATATCTGACCCTTCCGGCCTTGCCCCTCTGGGAAGCGCATCGTAGATACAACGCCAGAAAACCAAGGGGGCATCATGGTCAAGCGCGCACGTCTGTCTAAAACATTTGTATGGATCATACTGGGCCTTCTCATCGTTGGATTGGCCGGGTTTGGCGCGACCAACCTTTCTGGCACCATTCGCACCATCGGTCATGTCGGCGACAAGTATATCGACGTCGAAGACTACGGGCGCGCTTTGCAACAGGAAATCCGCGCCGCTGAAGCGCAGACCGGTCAGGCCCTTTCTTTTGGTCAGGTACAGGCCATCGGGCTTGACCGCGCGGTTCTGACCCGGCTGATCACCACACGTTCACTGGACAACGAGGCTGCCCAACTTGGCATTTCCATCGGCGACGAGAATCTAAGCGAACAGATTGTGCAGATTCCGGCGTTTACTGGTTTGGACGGGCAGTTTGACCGCGAGGGCTATCGCTTTGCTCTCGAGCGTCAAGGCCTGACCGAAGCCCAGTTCGAAAGCCGCATGCGAGACGAAACTGCACGCACATTGTTGCAGGCGGCCATGGTCACGGGCGTCTCAATGCCAAGCGCCTTTACGGATACCTTGATCCGCTACATTGGCGAGCGCCGCAGTTTCACATGGACAACTCTGGACAGCGCCAGCCTCGACGCGCCCCTTGCTACCGCCAGCGAAGAAGAGATCACCGCGCATTACGAGCAGAATATTGAACGGTTTTCGCTGCCCGAAACCAAGCAGATCAGCTATGTTCTGCTAACCCCAGACATGATCCTTGATCAGGTCGATGTGGACGAAGACGCATTGCGCAATCTTTATGACGAGCGCAGCGATCAGTATGACCAACCCGAACGGCGTCTGGTCGAACGTCTGGCCTTTTCGGATGAAACAGCAGCAAATGACGCCAAAGCCGCGCTCGAAGTCTCGGGCACCAGTTTCGAGGCCTTGGTAGAACAGCGTGGCCTGACGCTGTCTGATATCGACCTTGGTGACATCGCTGAACAGGAACTGGACGCCGCTGGCGTCGACGTATTTGCAGCGGAAGTTGGCGATATCGTAGGACCGGCGCCATCACCACTCGGCCCTGCCCTGTTTCGGATCAATGGCGTCTTGCCAGCCCTCAACACCTCCTTTGACGAAGCCCGCGGCGAACTGCAGGTTGCACTTGCCGCTGACCGGGCCCGTCGCCTGATCGAGTCGCAAGCAACATTCATTGACGATCTGCTTGCAGGCGGTGCGACACTGGAAGAGATCGCTGCGGACACGGATATGGAAAGTGGCAAAATCGACTGGTTCACCGGTCTTGGCGAAGGCATCGCAGCTTATGCTGCTTTTCAAGAGGCCGCGGACACGCTCACTGCAGATGATTTTGCCGAAGTCATCGCGCTGGAGGATGGCGGCATGTTCGCCATGCAACTGGATAACCTTCTGCCGCAACGGCCAGCCCCGCTGGTTGATATGCGGCGCGACGTGATCGCGGATTGGGAAGCCACACAGCTTGAGATGCAATTGCGCGTGCAGGCCGAGGCATTGCTGCCTCAGATCCAGAACGGAACTGATTTTGCCGAACTGGCTTTGGATGCAATTTCTGAGGAAAACCTGATGCGAAGCGATTTTGTCGCCGGCACGCCGCCCGCATTCCTGCCGCGCGTATTCGAAATGGAACCCGGTGAGGCTGATATTGTCGACAGCGTTGGCGCCGTCCTCATTGTACGTCTGGAGTCGATAGCGGACCCCGAGGACACAGCCGAAACCACAGCTCTCTATGACGGGGTTCAAGAGCAAACCAGTCAGGCGCTTGCCCAAGACATTTTTGACATCTTCGCCCGTGACGTACAGCTGCGCGCCAAGCCGCAAATCGATCAAAGGGCCGTCAACGCGGTCAACGCCAATTTCCAGTAAGGTCGCCGGTTTATGGCTCTGACGCCCACCTACGAGACCTTCGCCACGGCGTACGCTTCCGGGCGCAACCAGATCGTTTATACGCGACTGGCAGCAGATCTGGACACACCTGTATCGCTTATGCTGAAGCTGACTGGCGCCCAAAAAGACGCCTTCATGCTTGAATCCGTTACCGGAGGCGAGGTACGCGGGCGTTATTCGATCATCGGCATGAAGCCCGATCTGGTATGGCGGTGCCACGGTACAACTTCGGCCCTGAACCGCAACGCCCGATTTGACAACGCGGCTTTCGTCGATCAGGACGGCGACCCGATGGCTAATCTGCGCGCGTTGATCGCAGAAAGCCGGATCGACCTGCCCGACGATTTGCCGCAGGCGGCGGCGGGCCTATTTGGCTATCTCGGCTACGACATGGTGCGGTTGGTCGAGCATCTGCCAAACGTAAACCCCGACCCATTGGGACTGCCCGATGCTTTGATGTTGCGGCCTTCGGTGGTTGCGGTGCTTGATGGCGTGAAAGGTGAGGTGACAGTGGTCTCACCGGTCTGGGTCAATGACGGCCAATCTGCCCGGGCGGCTTACGCACAGGCCGCCGAACGGGTGATGGACGCGGTGCGTGATCTGGAACGCCCCCTGCCAACCGAAGCGCGTGATCTGGGTGACTCTGTACAGGCGCCACCGCCGGTATCAAACTTTGCCAAAGCGGATTATTTGGCGGCGGTCAACGCCGCCAAAGACTACATTGCGGCTGGTGATATCTTTCAGGTGGTCCCGTCGCAGCGCTGGACACAAGAGTTCACCTATCCACCGTTCACGCTCTACCGCAGCCTGCGACGCACGAATCCGTCCCCGTTCATGTTCTATTTCAACTTCGGCGGCTTTCAGGTCGTCGGCGCCAGCCCCGAAATCTTAGTCCGGGTCTTTGGCAACGAGGTCACCATCCGACCGATCGCTGGAACCCGTCCACGCGGCGCCACGCCGCAAGAAGACCGCGCCCTCGAGGCAGAGCTTCTTGCAGATGAGAAAGAACTAGCCGAGCATCTGATGCTGCTTGATCTCGGGCGCAATGATACCGGCCGAGTCTCGAAGATCGGCACGGTGCGCCCAACTGAGAAATTCATCATCGAGCGCTACAGCCACGTCATGCACATCGTCTCAAACGTGGTTGGCGAACTGGCCGAGGGCTACGACGCCCTCGACGCGTTTTTCGCCGGAATGCCAGCCGGGACCGTCTCGGGCGCGCCCAAGGTCCGCGCGATGCAGATCATCGACGAACTGGAACCGGAAAAACGCGGCGTCTATGGTGGCGGCGTAGGCTATTTCAGCGCAGGTGGTGACATGGATATGTGCATCGCCCTGCGCACTGCTGTCGTTCAGGATCACAAGCTCTACATTCAGGCCGGTGGCGGTGTGGTTTATGACAGCGACCCCGAAGCCGAATACCAGGAAACCATGCACAAATCCAACGCGATCCGCCGTGCTGCGGAAAACGCGGCACAGTTCAGCGGCGAAAACTGCTGATTTCCAGAGCGCACGATTGACCAACTGCAGGTGGGGCGTGGATGTCTCTGGCTGCCCTCCACTAAGAATCGAAATAGTCGGTCTCGGCCACTGACTGGCAGGGGACAGCAAAACAATTGCTATATCGCAGGCTCGATCTGAGCTCGGCGACGTTTTATAAGCTGAAGTCCAAATACGGTGGCATGGACGTGTCATATGAGGATTAGTCATAATCACGTGCTGGGGCATTTAACATAATGGACCATATTGGCTCACGTCCACTGCTTCTCACGTCCCCCCAGGCTTTGGATAATTGTTTGGATTTCCGGTTCCAAATGTTGGCCTCTGTAGACAAATGACGTCTCGTGGCGCGCATAGACATGCATTGAAGGAGTAGCGCATCGCTTTGCCAAGATTATGGCCCGAACTAGCTACGCGCGAAACAGCTGCCATCACCGAGCGGGTTCTGCATGGGGGCGAGAGTGGCTTGCCCAGGGCTCCGCCGGAGCCCCTCTGTTACTTGAGTGGGGATTAGTAGGGGATGCACGGCAAACGCTCGCCAACAAAGTCCGGTGCCGTCCAAGACCGAGCTTGAAAATAGTCAAGTAATCATAAGGTGTTATCAGGCAAATAGAGGTATTGCCCGGTTACGTCCAAAAGCTGGACGTCAAATTGGCTGTTTATTGGCCCAGAGCTCATCTTGCTCAAGCTGACATGCAGCGGAACCCAAGGTCTTGAATAAAGTGAGAACCAAGTGCAAAATCGGCAAGATGGCATTCCACATCGGAAACGCCGGTTTTTTTTGCAAAAAATGGAATTTCCCAATGATCCGAAGTCTCTTTTTCACCGCCTGCGTCTCAATCCTTCCCTTGGCCGCACTGGCTGACCCGCTGCCGTCTTGGAACGATAGCACCTCCAAGACCGCTATCATCGAGTTCGTCGAAGCCGTCACCGACCCGGACTCCGGTGACTACGTTCCAGAACGCGACCGAATTGCGGTCTTTGACAACGACGGTACACTCTGGAGCGAGCAGCCCGCATATTTCCAGGTGCTTTACGCCCTCGACATCCTGAAACAGAAAGCAGAGGCCGATCCGTCAATCCTGACCTCTGACGTGCTCAAGGCTGCGGTGGCCGGTGACATGGAAGCTATGATGGCAGATGGGCTAGATGGCCTGCTGGAAGTCATAAACGTCTCGCACGGAAACACCACGTCCGAGGACTTCAAGGCGTCCGCCCGCGACTGGCTCATATCTGCAACCAATCCGGCCAGCGGGCTGACCTATGCCGAGATGACATACCAGCCAATGGTCGAACTGCTCGGCTATTTGCGTGACGAAGACTTCACCACGTACATCGTTTCCGGCGGCGGCATCGACTTCATCCGCGCTATCGCCGAAGAGGCCTATGGCATTCCTCCATGGCAGGTTGTCGGCAGCGAGGGCAATACGTCCTACTCAGTCATCGATGGGGTGCCAACGGTAATGAAGGATGGCGGCATCAGCTTTGTGGATGACAAAGAAGGTAAGCCGGTTGGAATCATGAGCCACATCGGCCAGCGGCCGATCTTCGCCGGAGGAAACTCGGATGGAGACTTCCAGATGCTGGAGTGGACAACCGCCGGTGACGGCCCGCGCTTCGCCCTGCTGATCCATCACACGGACGCAGAGAGAGAGGTCGCCTACGATCGCGAAGGCCACATCGGCGTTCTTAGCCGCGGACTGGACGAAGCCGATGCGCGGGGCTGGACGATTGTAGACATGGCCAATGACTGGAACAGGGTCTGGACCGGCACGAAATGAACCCAGGCGAACAGATTGACGCGCTGTGTATGCGCATAGGTTAGATTTCCATCGGCCAACGGGACGTCATCGAGTAGCTAAGGATCGGACGGACGTTACCAGCGACCTGTTGGTCGGCGGCTTGGCGAAGGCCTGACAAAAATTCGGTCGAAGAGTACTGCAGCGGCAATCCCACAGGAAACGCGAGGCGGCGGCAGTGTGTCTGACGTCCCACCCGATGCAGGATTTGTTTTGCAGCCACGCTAGTCCAGAATCTCTTGTGGATTGCTCTCTGATCAAAAACAACCGGGTGCAACGGCTCGTCAGTTCCCCAAAATACCCGGCAGTCTCAGCCCGTTGTCGCGCGCGCAGTCTAATGCGATCTCATATCCCGCATCCGCATGGCGCATCACCCCTGTTGCGGGATCGTTCCACAACACGCGGGCAATTCGTTTGTCAGCCTCTTGGGTGCCATCACAGCAAATCACCATACCGGAATGCTGAGAAAACCCCATGCCAACACCGCCACCGTGATGCAGCGAAACCCAAGTAGCCCCGCTGGCAGTGTTGAGAAGGGCATTTAACAGCGGCCAGTCACTCACCGCATCAGATCCATCTTTCATCGCTTCGGTCTCGCGGTTCGGGCTGGCAACTGACCCTGAATCAAGATGATCCCGCCCGATGACAATGGGCGCTTTCAACTCACCGGTGCGCACCATCTCGTTGAAAGCAAGACCCAGCTTGTCACGTTGTCCCAGACCAACCCAGCAAATGCGCGCCGGCAGACCCTGAAACGCAATACGCTCGCGCGCCATGTCGAGCCATTTGTGCAAATGCGGATCATCCGGGATCAGTTCTTTCACCTTGGCATCAGTTTTATAAATGTCTTCAGGATCGCCAGACAAGGCGCACCAGCGGAACGGCCCGACGCCGCGGCAAAACAGCGGGCGGATGTAGGCGGGCACAAACCCGGGAAAAGCAAAGGCGTTCTCCAGACCCTCGTCCAGCGCCACCTGTCGGATGTTGTTGCCATAATCAAGGGTTGGCACGCCCGCGTTCCAGAAATCTACCATCGCGGCAACCTGCACCTTCATGCTGGCACGCGCGGCCTTCTCCACCGCCTTGGGGTCGCTTTCTCGTTTGGCCTTCCACTGCCCCATAGTCCAGCCCTGCGGGAGATACCCGTTCAGAGGGTCGTGGGCGGATGTCTGATCCGTCACAATGTCCGGGCGAATGCCCCCATTGCCCATCCTTTTGACCAGTTCCGGAAACACGTCTGCGGCATTGCCCAGCAGACCGACCGACTTCGCCTCACCCGCCTTTGTCCACGCATCAATCATCGCCAGGGCATCGTCCAGTGTGTCGGCACGCTCGTCCAGATACTTGGTGCGCAGGCGAAAATCGATGGACTCCGGATTACACTCTACTGCCAGACAACATGCACCCGCCATCACCGACGCCAAAGGCTGCGCACCTCCCATCCCGCCAAGTCCCCCCGTCAGGATCCATTTGCCGGTCAGATTGCCATCGTAGTGTTGCCGCCCTGCTTCGACGAAAGTCTCGTAGGTGCCCTGAACAATCCCTTGAGTCCCAATATAAATCCACGAGCCGGCTGTCATCTGGCCATACATCGCCAGACCTTTCTTATCGAGTTCGTTGAAATGGTCCCAATTGGCCCAATGCGGCACGAGATTACTGTTTGCAATCAGCACTCTTGGGGCATTTTCATGGGTTTTGAACACGCCTACAGGTTTTCCTGACTGTACCAGAAGCGTCTCATCACTCTCCAGATTGGTCAGGGATGCGACAATCTGGTCGAAGTCAGCCCACGTCCGCGCCGCCCGTCCGATCCCGCCGTACACCACCAATTCGTGAGGGTTTTCAGCGACATCCGGGTGCAGGTTGTTCATCAGCATCCGCATCGGGGCTTCGGTCTGCCACGATTTTGCAGTTATCTCGGTTCCCGTTGCCGGGTAAATATCGCGGATGTTGTGGCGTTTGTCGGTCATTTCAAATCTCCGGTCTGAACTGCGGCCTGCAGGGCGTTGAGAATTTGGGCCAGAATACTGCGTACTTGTTCAGCTTTGACCTCTTGGTAGCGCCAGGGTGGCGCTTCTTGCATGTAAGTTGATTGCGCCAACTCCATCTGAATTGCGTGATAGTCTTCATCGGGGCGACCATAATGACGCGTGGTCCAGCCGCCTTTAAACCTTCCATTAAGCACTGTGGTATAGTCAGACACATGTCGACATAATCTCTCCAATGTTTGTTCCACAACCGGCGCGCAGGTTGTGGACAAATTGGTCCCTATGTTGAAATCCGGCAATTTTCCGGCAAAAAGATATGGGATAACTGACCGGATTGAGTGGCAGTCGAGGAGAACTGCTGCCCCGTGTATGGCTTTCACCCGCGCCAACTCTATGGATAACGCGGCGTGATACGGAGCATGATAGGCCTCGCGTCGTTGCTCGACTTCAGCACTGTGTGGTTCCTTCCCTTTTGTATAGATCGGCGCACCGTCAAAATCAGTCAGCGGACAAAGGCCCGTTGTATTCTGTCCCGGGTACAGGCTCGCGTCGTCCGGCCCGCGGTTGACGTCTATCGCGTAGCGATGAATTGGCGTGCGCACGGTAGTCACATCATCGCGCAATCCGTCATAAAGCCGATGAATATGCCAATCCGTATCCGCCAGCGCCCGGCCGGTTTCATTGAGCCGCGCCCAGATATGCTCGGGGACGTCAGTCCCGGTATGCGGTAACCCTAGCACAATTGGCCCAATTCCCTGAACGACTTCAATCACAGCGAAGCCTCGGCGCCTGCGGCTTGCACCAGCGCACCGCTTTGAACCAGTGCGGTAGCGGCACCCATGTCCGGCGCCATATACCTGTCTGCACCTAAGGACGGCACCACCTCGCGCAGCCGCGCCACCACGGCCTGCAATGTCTGAGAAGTTTTTAGCGGCGCGCGCGCCTCGATCCCCTGCGCTGCACACATCACTTCAACGCCCTGAATGACGGACAGGTTGTCCAGCATTCGCGCCAGTCTGTATGCGCCGTGTGCAGCCATGCTGACATGATCTTCTTGATTGGCAGAGGTCGGCGTACTGTCAGTTACACATGGGTTTGCCAGGTGTTTGTTTTCGCTCATCAAAGCGGCTGTTGTGACTTCAGCTATCATGAAACCGCTGTTAAGCCCCGGATCCGGCGTCAGAAAAGGTGGCAGATCGTGGCTCAGCGTCGGGTCCACCATCAAAGCCACACGGCGTTGTCCAATTGCACCGATCTCGGCAACCGCCAGAGCGATCTGATCGGCGGCAAACCCTACAGGTTCAGCGTGAAAATTCCCGCCCGACACAATCCGTCCTTCTCCAACCAGAACCAGAGGATTGTCGGTGACTGCATTGGCCTCTATCTCAAGCGTCTGCCCTGCCATGCGCAAGACATCCAGCGCCGCCCCCACAACCTGCGGCTGGCAGCGGATGCAGTAGGGATCCTGCACCCTCGTGTCATCTTCCCGATGGCTTTCCCGGATCTCGCTGCCCGCCATCAGAGACCGCATCAAAGCCGCGACATCAATCTGGCCTTTGTGCCCCCGCAACCGGTGAATGTCGGCGAGCAAGGGCGCGGTCGATCCCATGATCGCATCCGTACTCAGCGAGGCGATCACAGCAGAGTTGCGTACAGCATCAAGCGCCCCAAACAGCCCTGCCAACGCACAGGCGGTCGAAAACTGAGTCCCATTGATCAGCGCAAGACCCTCTTTTGCACCCAGAATGACTGGAACCAGCCCGGCAGCTCGGAGCGCGGCACCGCCTTGCATCACCTCTCCGTCAAAAACCGCCTCACCTTCGCCGATCATTGCCGCAGCCATATGGGCCAGCGGCGCAAGATCGCCAGACGCGCCTACTGATCCCTGATGCGGCACAACCGGGGTTACGCCTTTTGCCAGCATATCCTGCAACTGCGCACAGATTTCCCACCGCACGCCAGAGGCCCCACGCCCCAGCGACAGCAGTTTCAGCACCATCATCAGCCGGGTCAGCGGAACCGACAGGGGCGCACCAACGCCACAGCAATGGGACAGGATCAGATTGCGTTGCAGCGTTTCGGTGTCTTCTGGCGCGATCTTCCGACTCGCCAGTTTTCCAAACCCGGTGTTGACTCCGTAGACCGGATCAGTCCCCATCGCCGCCTTTGCAACCAAATCAGCAGCGGCCGCAATCGGCGCGCGGGCCGAGGCATCCAGCGACACCGACAACCCATCGCGATAAATCGCACGTAATTCTGACAGGGTAATTTCCCCCGGGATCGAAATCATCAAACGCCTCCAAAAATACGTTTATTCAGCGGATTAAACCCAATCCGATACGCCAATTCGGCAGGGTGATCCGCGTCCCAGATGGCCAAATCAGCGCGCTGACCGACGACAACCTGCCCCACATCGTTCAATCCCAACGCCCGCGCCGCGTTCTGCGTTACGCCGCGCAGGGCCTCTTCGGGCGTCATGCGAAACAGAGTGCACCCCATGTTCATGGCCAGCAATAATGAGGTCAGCGGCGACGATCCGGGATTGCAATCCGTCGCCAGCGCCATCGGCACGCCATGTATGCGAAATGCATCAATCGGGGGGGCTTGTGTTTCACGCAAAGTATAAAAAGCTCCGGGCAAAATCACCGCAACTGAGCCCGAATTGGCCAGCGCTGTCGCATCCTCTTCGGTTGCGTATTCCACGTGATCCGCAGACAAGGCGCCGTAGCGCGCTGCAAGCAAGGTGCCCCCGATATTTGAGAGCTGCTCGGCATGCAATTTTACGGGCACACCTAACTCCGCAGCCACATCAAACACACTCCCTATCTGATTGGCATCAAACGCTATTCCTTCGCAGAATCCATCCACGGCATCGACCAGGCCTTCGCTGACTGCGGCGCGCAATGCAGGCAAACAAACCTCTCTCAGATAAGCATCAGCCCGGCCTGCATACTCCGTCGGGACCGCGTGCGCGCCAAGAAAACTGGTGACAATCCGCACTTTGCGCGCAGCGCCCAAGGCACGGGCTGCGCGCAGCATCCGCAACTCAGTCTCGATGTCCAAACCGTAGCCCGACTTCACCTCAATGGTTGTCACACCCTCTGAGATTAGGGCATCCAGTCGCACCAACGCCCCGTTGACCAGCGCATTCTGATCCGCCTTTCGGGTCGCCGACACGGTTGAGACGATACCACCCCCGGCTCGGGCTATCTCTTCATAGCTGGCACCCTCGAGGCGCATCTCAAATTCGCGCGCCCGATTGCCGCCAAAGACAATATGTGTGTGGCAGTCAATCAAACCCGGCGTGATCAGGCGGCCCTGTTGCGGTTCCTGAGACCAATCCTTGTAGGCGTCCGGTAAAACCTCTCCCACCCAGACAATCACTCCGTCCTGGATGGCCACAGCGCCGCTTTCAATCAACCCGTAAGGGACATCCCCAGACATGGTCGCAATTCGCGCTTCGGTCAGAACACGCCGTTTAATCACAGTTGATTCCTCAGTATGCCTAAGTTATAAACTTTATGTATATACATATCCATTCCGTCAAGAGATCATTCATGACAATATTGCACGCCAAGTCCGCCCTGATGCCAACCGGCTGGGAGACCAATATCGCTCTGGAGATTACGTCGGACGGACGACTCTCAGACGCCGCGCCTGATGCACCTGCCGATCATCATGTCGATATTCTACTGCCCGCGCCCGCCAATTTGCACTCCCACGCCTTTCAACGGGCGATGGCGGGTTTGACAGAGCGGCGCGGCCCCGATCCGCACGATAGTTTCTGGACCTGGCGGCAACTCATGTTTCGCTTCCTTGATCAACTGACGCCAGAAGACATCGAGGCCATCACAGCCTTTGTCCAAATGGAAATGCTAGAAGCCGGTTATGCTGCGTCAGGCGAGTTCCACTACCTGCACCACCAGCCGGGCGGTGCGCCCTACGAAACTCTGTCTGAACTGTCGGGTCGCATCATCGCCGCAGCCGAGACCAGCGGAATCGGTCTGACCTTGCTGCCCGTCTTATATCAGAC
>CBDTVL010000111.1:0-12175 GCA_965363755.1 uncultured Sulfitobacter sp. | reverse complement strand
TGATCTTCAAGTGGAAGTTCTGCGGTTTCATGCGTTGACACAAAAAGCCAGGTATTCTGTTGGCGGCGTGCATTCGATTACCTTTTCCGTCACACTCACAGATCCTGAGTCCGGGGCACTGTTGGCGGAACCACATGTTGTCCAGGCTGATTTGACTGGCTACGGAGGGGAAGTCGCACTTTCCGCAGAGGCCGGTGGGTTGACACAGAAGTTTCGAATTACCAACCATCTGGCGAACGTGATTGTCGCGGACCTGAGTGGTCCGGATGGCTATCAGAACGCCAAACTGGGCTTATTTCAGAGCATCAATAATAACTAAGCCTTTCACTCGGAACGTGGAATGCGTAGGAGGGCGCCATGACCGCGCCCTCTTTTGCTTCAAAGCCCCGCCCCGTCGTCCGCCTTATGCCCAAGGCCAATGCCCGCGCAATCCGCCATGGGGTTCCTTGGGTCTATTCCAATGAACTGGTTGTTGACCGGCGGACCCGAGCGCTGGCCCCCGGGACACTTGCTGTTCTCGAGGACGCAGAGCGACGCCCAATGGGACTGGTCGCGGTCAATCCCGCTTCTAAAATCATCTGCCGTATGCTGGATGCCGACCCGGAGATGGTTGTGGATCAGGCATGGTTTGCCAAGCGATTGAGCCGGGCGCTTAGCCTGCGTGAAAGGTTGTTTGATACAGACCACTATCGCCTTGTCCACGCCGAAGCCGATGGCCTGCCGGGTGTGGTCATCGACCGGTTTGGTGATGTGGCGGTGATTCAGCCTAATGCCGCGTGGGCGGATGTCTTGCTGGACAGCCTGACGGCTGCATTGATTGATGTGACCGGTGTCAAAACCGTTCTCAAAAATGCCAGCGGGCGCACGCGGGCACTGGAAGGGCTGGACGACGTCAGTGGCGTCTTGGCTGGCGCTGCCCCCAATGCGCCGGTGCCGGTGCCGATGAACGGCGCGATCTATATGGCGGACGTGACGGGGGGCCAGAAAACTGGCCTCTATCTCGATCAGCGACCAAACCACGCTTTTGTCGCAAGATTGGCAAAAGGCGCCAAAGTTCTGGATGTGTTTTCGCATGTCGGCGGGTTCTCGTTGGCCGCCTTGGCCAGCGGAGCGGTGTCGGCATTGGCGGTCGATGGATCCGCCCCGGCTTTGTCTTTGGCGACAGCGGGTGCTGCGCAAATGGCGGCCGCAGATCGGTTTCAAACCCGGCAGGGCGACGCCTTTGACGTGCTGACATCGCTTGGCGAAGAGGGCGCGCAATTTGATGTTGTTGTGTGCGATCCTCCGGCATTTGCGCCGTCAAAACCTGCGCTTGAGGCGGGATTGCGCGCCTATGAACGGCTGGCGCGGCTTGCCGCCGGGTTGGTGGCGCCGGGAGGCTATCTTGTGTTGTGCTCATGTTCTCACGCTGCTGATTTGCATGGCTTTCGCGGTGCCTGCATCCGGGGCATTGGCCGCGCCGGGCGAAGCGGTTCGCTGATCCACACCGGATTTGCCGGGCCAGATCATCCGCAACTGCCATCGCTGGCTGAAAGTGGCTATCTCAAGGCTCTGTTTTTCCGGCTGTGAAGGTCTTGATCGACACCTGCGTGCTTTACCCGACGGTGATGCGTGAAATTGTGCTGGGGGTGGCCGCAGCAGGGTTGTTTACGCCACTCTGGTCGGGGCGAATACTGGAAGAATGGGCCCGCGCGGCGGTGAAGCTTGGCCCTCTGGGAGAGGCACAGGCCCGGGCGGAGATTGCCATCTTGCGTGCTGATTGGCCAAACGCCGAGGTGACTTGGCGGCCGTCGCTGGAAGCACGGTTATGGTTGCCGGATGAGAACGATGTGCACGTTCTTGCGGCCGGGATTTCTGGATCAGCTGATGCTATTATGACCTTGAATAAGAAAGATTTTCCGCGCGGAACGTTGATGGAAGAGGGGCTGGATCGGGTCGAACCGGATGGGTTCTTATATGGTCTGTGGCTGGATCATCCCGAGGCGGTCGCGGCGGTGGGCACGGCAGTGCTCGCACAGGCCAACACAATGCAAGATAGGTCATGGGATATGCGCGGCCTGCTTAAGAAGGCTCGGTTGCCTAAGGTGGCAAAAGCCCTGTCAGCCTGATGTCAGGTCTGTCTTGACCATTTAAGCTCTAATGCTTCAAGGGCCGCAATCCGTTCGGCGGTTTTTGGATGGCTCAGAAGCCACGCCGGCATTACCCCTGCACGTGCCCCGGACAGTGTTTCCAGTTTCTTGAACAAAGATTTTTGCGGCGCAACGCCGATGCCGGATTTGGTCAGCAACGCTGCGGCATAAGCATCTGCTTCATACTCGTCAGAGCGCGACAGTCGTGCGGCAAGGGTGGAGGCAACCATATTGGCGACCCATACGCCGACACCCGGCAGGAAACGTCCCAGCACCATCGCCAGTGCAGTTCGTAAAGCATTCTGGCCTGAAAAGTCGATCATCCGGCGTCGGGAGTGGCCAAGGGCAACGTGGCCCAATTCATGGGCGATGACCGAAGCAAGTTCTTCTCCGGTCACGTCGCCCTGCTTGAATTTTCTGTAAAACCCGCGGGTTATGAATATACGACCATCGGGTGCTGCCAGTCCGTTGACCGGATCGATCTCGTAGATGTGGACCTTGATCCGATCCAGCCCCAAAGCGGCTGCCATCTTGTCGGTCAACGGTTTGAACTGCGGATCCGCCAGTTCGCTGGACTTGCTGTCAAGCTCCTGTCCGGTCCGCCAGACCGAAAACCGGTACATCGCAAGACCATAAAGAATGGCCAGCAGAATGGGCGTAAACTTCAGCATGAAACAGATATGGGGCGTATCGAGCTACAGGACAAGATGGCACTTTCTAACGGGTCAGCGATTTCATACCAGCTTCAAGCCCGCTGAGCGTCATCGGCACCATTCTGTCGGCTCCGAAGATCTCTTGCACCATGCCAATGGAATGGGTGTAGCCCCATAGCTTTTCTGGTGTCGGGTTGATCCACAAATGGGAGGCCCACTGATCGCGGGCGCGGGCGAGCCAGACTTGCCCTGCTTCGGCATTCCAGTGTTCATTTGCACCACCGGGGTAGGCAATCTCGTAAGGTGACATCGAGGCATCGCCGACAAAAATGCACTTGTAGTCAGGACCATAGGTGCGCAGCACTTCATGGGTTGGTAATTGCGCATCCCAGCGGCGGCGATTATCGCGCCAAACACCTTCGTAAAGGCAGTTGTGGAAGTAGAAATTTTCCAGATGTTTGAATTCGGCGCGTGCGGCAGAAAACAACTCCTCGACCACTTTTACATGCGGGTCCATGGAGCCGCCAATATCAAGGAACAACAGCACCTTCACGGCATTGCGCCGTTCGGGGCGGGTTTGGACGTCGAGATAGCCATGTTCAGCTGTGGCGCGTATTGTGCCGTTGAGATCCAGTTCGTCATGGGCGCCATCACGCGCCCAGCGCCGCAAGCGCTTCAGCGCCACCTTGATGTTGCGAGTGCCAAGTTCAACTTTGTCGTCTAAGTTCCTGAATTCGCGTTTGTCCCAGACTTTCACGGCGCGTTGGTGGCGCGACCCGTTCTGGCCTACCCGCACGCCTTCGGGGTTGTAACCATAGGCGCCAAAGGGCGAGGTGCCAGCGGTGCCAATCCATTTGTTACCGCCTTGATGGCGGCCCTCTTGCTCTTTCAACCGCTCCTTCAGCGTTTCCATCAGTTTGTCAAAGCCACCCAACGCTTCAATCTCGGCCTTTTCCGCGTCACTCAGGTGCTTTTCGGCAAGCTTTTCCAGCCAGTCTGCCGGGACATCCACGGCCTCAAGAACCTGATCCAAAGAGATGCTTTCGATTCCCTTGAATGCGGCGGCGAAGGCGCGATCAAATTTGTCGATGTTACGCTCGTCTTTGACCATGGACACCCGGGCGAGATAATAAAATGCCTCGACGTCATAGGTGGCCAGCCCGGCTTTCATCCCTTCCAGAAAACTGAGAAACTCGCGCAGAGATACGGGAACACCGTTGTTTCGCAGGCTTTCGAAAAACGGCAAAAACACGAGCGCTACACCATAAAACGGTGAATCAGAACCGTTGCGATCAGGCCAACAGTCGCAAAAGCGATGGCAAACGACCCGGCATATTGCGCGATATCCAGGGGTGACCCTTTGCGACGCGCGGCAGTTATGCCGCCCACAATTGCGCCTATAATTGCGGCCACGACTACGATCATAGTTTACCCATCTGTTCGGTGCTGCGGACTGATCTGAGCGATTTCCCGGATCTTGGCGCGCACTGCCCAATCTTCACCAAATCCGTATCGCGCCCATCCAAGGCTGTCCACCCTGACGCTACTTGCCTCGTCGTGACGCCCCAGAAGATCCAACGCTTCGGCGCGCAGCAGCAGCAGGGTCGCAAGCATGGCGGCGTTTTCGTAACGCGCGGCGACCGCGATGTTGGGATCGATGATACGCAAAGCAACGTCGCCATTGCCATCACTGATCGCATAGGCTGCAATTTGTGTAGCAATGTAGGCGCGGTGAAGATCGCTATTGGGCAAACGGGCATATATTCTATCTGCGGTGATGAAGTGATCAAAAGCCGTTGCCGCATCTGCGCTTTGCGTCAAACGACCTGCGACATAGTGGCTAAATCCCAGGCGATTGTCCTGCCATCCCTGTGCGCGGGCTATTTTCAGGGCGTCATTGACCGACCTGCGCCGTTTGCTGTGGGTGGTGCCGGGGCCAAGCGCAGACTGGATTGCGTTGATCCAGGCACGCGGCGTCTGGCTTGCCGGGCCACCGCCGGCACGCCGGCCCGCTGGATTGGTGCGTGCCAAAATTGCGGGCAGACGCGCGGCAACCTGTTCACGAGTCATGCCACTCTGCAATTCCGGCGAATAAGTGGTCCGCAGGATCAGCATATCAAACCCGGTCAGGACGGTATGAATGTTGTCGTCGTTAAAGACGCTGTCGTTGAGACGATAAAGGTCGTTCAGCGGGCCGATGGCCTGTGCCAGTTCTTCGTGCAGACAATCGCGGATCTCTTGCGGGCTTGCGTCATAGGGTAGAAAAATGGCCATTCTTTCGCGCGTGCGCAGCAATGCCCAATTGGTCTGGGGAGACCGTTTTTTGGCTCGGTACTCAGCAAGGCTCGACACGTTGGGAACGACAAAACATGCGGCCTGAGGCAGCGCGCGGCGGATGTCGGCGCGGCTGACTGCTTCAATTGTCACGTGGGCCGCAGCGGCTTGGCTTTGCGAAATGTTAATACCGGCCTCATGGCGCAGTCGCGATAGCAAACGCGCTAGATCCGGGCCAAGGCTGGGGGGAGGATTGCCGGTGACACGGACGGAAATTGGCGTTTCAAACCGCGTGAATGTCGGCAGATCACGACCACTTTCCAGCTGAAACGAAAGATCGATGAAATCAGCTGCGATTTCGGTGTTTGATTTGACCGGGCGCACCGGGTTGGCAGCACCAAAGCTTTTCATCGGAGGCAGAGTGCTATCGGCAATGATTGCCCGTGTCGGAGTGTCCTGCACTCCGGTTGAGGCGCAGGCCCCAAGGGCAAGGCAGATAGGAAGCAGAAGGCGCAAGATCATGGGCGCTGATACTTGATGAACGGGGTCAGAACGCCAATGCGGTCGTAAAGCTTGCGGGCGGTTTCGTTGAAATCCTGCGTCATCCAGTAAACCGACGGCGCACCGTCGCGGTCTGCGATGTTATAGACCGCTTCGATCAGCGCACGGCCAACGCCAGCACCACGTGCTTCGGGTCGGGTATAGAGATCCTGCAGGTAACACACGTCTTCAATCTTCCAGCCATTTCGGTGATAGACGAAATGGGTCAGCCCGAGCAAACGGCCACCTTTTTCAGCGACCAGCCCATTAAAATCGCGCGGGTCGTCGCCCAGCATTCGGGCGAAGGAACTGTCATATATCTCTTGTGGCAGCGTTGTTTTGTAAAATGCCAGATAGTCTGTCCACATCTCGGCCCACTCAGCACGATCCTTGGCGCGCAGCGGACGGACATGTAGTTGTGCACTGTCGCTCATGGCCATCGATTTCCCTGAGGTTTTGCCGTCTTGATGCGGATGAAACGCAAATAAATCAAAACGACCATTGGAGCCAGCGCAATAAAGACGGCACACACAGGCTACGCAGAAGTGTGGTTTTTTGGCAGGCAATACACTGTGCCGAAAAATACGGCACTCTGACTTTGCGCGGAACGTCACAGGACCTGACGGATGCGGTCGTCAAATTGGATGCAATGAAACATACCAAAATCACTGTATTAATGGTATAGTTATTGGAGGATTTTGTATTTGATGCCGCAGCTAATCGATCATGTTGAATGCCCTAACGATTAAATTTGCAGCTTTGAAGGTAGAAGGTTCACGGCGTTTGTATTGCTGAAGTCACCTGACTGTTTGTGCTGATAGAGGTCGGATTTGGAATTTGAGAAGATCGAAAACTCGTCATCATTGAACGAGCTCGTCGCCAATGTGCGCGAAGAGTTGCGCAGTGCAGCCGTGATGGTCACAATAGTTGGGGATCACGATCAGCATGTCTTGGCGAACGACGGCATGTCGATGCCCGCTGAATTCAAGGACTCCATGCCGCTGGACCATTCGATTTGTCAGCACACGAAGGCGATGGATTTTCCGCTGGCGATTGATGACGCTGTTTCCCATCCGCTTTTGCGCAACAACAAAGCTTTCTCGACTCTTGGTGTCGCATCTTATGTCGGAGCGCCGATTCACGATCGGGAAAAATCGATCGGAGCGGTCTGCGCGGTTGAATTGAAACTACGTCGCTGGTCGGACGAAGAGATAGAGTTGATGACAATGGCCGCTGGCGTTGCTGACCGCTTGCTTGGGCACACCTCCTAAACATCTTTCCCATTTTCCGGCTTAGCTTTGCCTGCGGCGCCGCGCATTGATTGCGCTCGGTCGATAGCATACGGGGAACTCTTGGCCAATTCTCCCATAGTTTGCGCCGCGCGTTCCTATATCTCTGATGGCATGTCGCGGGGGCGTGCAATGACGAAAAAGCCCAAATCAAGTGAAAGTATGATTGCGTCTGCAAAAGCGCGGGTCGTCCGTGCATTTTTTGAAAGGGCCGACAAAATGCTCGATTCAGTAACCGATAAGCCAAAGGATGACGTCGCGACTGGTGTTCAGAGAAATTGTCGATACGCGTCGCAAAAGCGCAAGCTCCACTACCTGCTGGCACAATCAGGTGATCCGGATTCGACTGAGTTTCTGGAAAAGCTGGACCGGGCCGCAGATGATCTTTGGCGCAAGTCCAATACCTAGAACGCTGCACCGTGATTTCAGAAACAGGCAAGTCCCAGGAGAGGTGAAGACTGCGGCAGGCGGTCTTCACCCGAGCGGGTGTGCCGCTTTGAAAACCAAGATATTTAGCGGGCTTCAGGAATTTCCGGTGGATTCAATTGCGATGGTAACACCGCAATGTTTGCAATGAACCGCGTCGGTATCGTGGCGCAACAGACCGCAAGACACGCATTTATGTTTGATCTTCGTTGGCTGAAACAAGGCTCGACCAAGTTGCACAAACAGGGCGACGCCGACGACCATAATCAGTACAGATAAGAGTTTTCCGCCGGGTGTCGTCAGTGTCACATCGCCAAACCCGGTGGTCGTGAGCGTCGCCACCGTAAAGTAAAGTGCATCAATATAAGAAAGCGGATTGGCCTCGTCTTTGAAATACAGTTCAAACACCGCGGATGTGCAGAAAAAAACAAAAATAAACAGATTGTTAGCTGCAATAATTGCATCTTCTCGATCCCGAAAGAATGTGCTTTGCCGCCTCAGGTCACGCAGAAGGTAGTAAGACTGCACAAATCTGAGACCCCTTAGAATGCGCAAGAATCTGAGGTCTATAGCAATGAATGGATTTGCCAGCAGAGAGAGAATGACAATCAGATCCGCAATCATGAAAGGTTTCTTGAGCAATGCGAAGCGGTCATCCGCGATCCATAATCGCGCTGCAAAATCGGCAAAAATAAGGGCGCCAAAAAGGCGACTGACACCGACAATCAACGGAGTAGTTGGCAATGACGCTGTGATGAGAAAAAAGCCAATCGTAATAACGTCAAAAATAATCAGCGCATAACGGAATTTCACCGACGGTGGAGCTGACCCGGTGTAGAGGGAACGCACAATGTTTTTTAAGTCTGCATTCATCTTAGGAATTGGCTCCGACGCGTCCTTGGAAGCCTAAACGATGATGCGTTCGGCAATCAATGAGATATGAGTTTATTACATGTCGGTTGTCTATTTTGTTGTTGTCCACATGCCTTATCGTTGTCCGCGCGCCAAGAACGCCAGACGTTCAAAAAGATGCACATCCTGTTCGTTCTTAAGCAGGGCTCCGTGTAACTTTGGCAGCGCGTTTGTGCCATCTCGCTTGAGATCCTCGGCTGTCAGGTCCTCGGCCAGCAACAGTTTCAACCAGTCGAGCACTTCGGAGGTCGACGGCTTTTTCTTAAGACCCGCAGTTTCGCGCAGCTCATAAAACTGGGTGAGGGCAGTTGTCAGCAACGCTTCTTTAATTCCCGGATGATGAACATCAACGATGGCGCGCATCGTCGACTCGTCGGGAAATCGGATATAGTGGAAAAAACAGCGGCGCAGAAAGGCGTCCGGCAATTCCTTTTCATTGTTGGATGTGATGATGACAACAGGGCGGTTTCGCGCCGTGATCGTTTCGCCCGTCTCGTAGACGTGGAACTGCATCTGATCCAATTCTTGCAATAGATCGTTGGGGAATTCGATGTCAGCTTTGTCGATCTCGTCAATCAGCAAGACAACCTTTTCGTCCGCTTCAAATGCATCCCACAGCTTGCCTTTGCGAATGTAATTCGCGACATCGTGAACTTTTTCTTCGCCGAGCTGGCTGTCGCGTAGCCGGCTCACCGCGTCATATTCGTAAAGACCTTGCTGGGCACGGGTCGTGGACTTGATGTTCCATTCGATCATCCGAAGTCCAAGGGCCTTTGCAACTTGCCGCGCCAGTTCGGTCTTGCCTGTGCCGGGTTCGCCTTTGACCAGCAAAGGGCGCTCCAATGTCACTGCCGCATTAACAGCGATGTTCAAATCGTCTGTGGCGACATAGTCGGCCGTTCCTTCGAATTTCATTAGTGCATTGCCCTTTTTCGCAATTTCTGCCGTATCTTAGCTGCCGGCACGAAAGCCCGCAATCTATGTTCAAATTTGAGAGAATTGTGTAGTGACAATTCCCATATCGTGCGTTACATGCGCCCACAAGAGTCAGCTGTCCAGGGATTGGGAATGACAAGTCTACGCGAGTCTGAGGGAGCAAAAATGAAGCAGGATGTGTTTCTGCCGGACAAATATGCACCGGCCGAAAGCGAACCGTTCATGAATGAACGACAAGTAGAGTATTTTCGGCGAAAGCTGCAAAATTGGAAATCCGAGTTATTAGCCGGTAGCCGCGATACAATCGAAGCTTTGCAAGACGGGACCCGTAACATCCCGGATGTGAACGACCGCGCCTCGGAAGAAACCGACCGGGCGCTGGAATTACGCACGAGGGATCGTCAGCGCAAGCTGGTTTCCAAGATTGATGCCGCGTTGCGCCGGGTTGATGAAGGTGAATTCGGGTATTGTTCGGTTACCGGAGAACCGATTTCGCTGAAGAGGCTGGATGCGCGTCCGATCGCAACAATGAGCCTTGAGGCGCAGGAAAAACACGAGCGGAGTGAGAAAGTGCACCGCGACGAATGATCCTGAACAGATCGCAGGAATTGAAAACGCCGTGGCTGGTGCCGCGGCGTTTTTCTGTGTTCTAAGGGCGCATGAACGTGGTTGATCTGAATATTGCGGTAATCGGGGCTGGTATTGGCGGGGCCGCCGTTGCGACGGCGCTTGGGCAGCGTGGCGCTCGCGTGACGGTTTTTGAACGGGCATCGAACTTGACCGAAATCGGTGCGGGGCTGCAGATCAGCGCCAATGGAATGGTGGTCTTGCGCGCCCTTGATGTTGTCGGGAATGTGCCGCCTTTGGCCGTCCAGTCGACAGGAACACAGGTGTGTGATTTTCGCCGCGGTAGACATGTCCTGAATGTTGCCCCCCCCGAGGCGGGTCCCAGTTGGTACTTTCACCGTTCCGATCTGCTGGACCTTCTGGTCCGGTCGGCCAAAAAGGCTGGAGTAACCTTTGAGCTTGGCCAGACGATCTGCGATGTCGACCCCAACACCGGTGTAGTGCATACTCCGGGCGGGACTGAACGCCCGTTTGATTTGCTGATTGCTGCAGATGGTGGCCAAAGCCGCTCACGCCTGGTTCTGAATCCGACGGGGGCCGCCAAGTTTTCGAAACAAGTTGCATGGCGCGCGGTGATCCCGTGGCAGGATACAAAGAGTGAGACGTCTGCGGTGCTCAGCATGGGGCCGGGGCGTCATGTCGTGACCTATCCGCTCCGAGGCAGATCACTCATGAACATTGTGGCGATTGAACAACGCCAGGACTGGACCGAGGAGGGATGGCGGCAGGAAGGCGATCCAAATGACCTGCGGGCCAGATTTTCCGATTTTGGCGGTGATGTGAGCGACATTCTGAAACAGGTCGAGAAGGCGCATCTGTGGGCGCTATACCTGCATCCGGTGGCTGAATGCTGGTATCGGGACCGGCTCGCCCTGCTTGGGGATGCGGCGCATCCAACCTTACCGTTTATGGCGCAAGGCGCGTGTATGGCGCTTGAGGACGCGTGGACAATCGCGGCTTCTCTGGATCAGTGCCGGTCCGTGCAACAGGCTTTGACCCAATATCAGGGGCTGCGTCACGAAAGGGTGAGCCGTGTCGTGGCAACCGCTGCCGGGAACGCCCGAAAATTTCATTTTGCGCCGCCAATGAATTGGCTTGCTCAGGGTGCGCTCGTTGTATTGGGGGCGCGGTTCGCCCCACGTTACGCTTGGATTTATGGATACGATGTGACGCAGATTTAACCCGAGCTAAGTGCAGATTCGATGGCGTTGAGTGGGCCTCGGATCGTTGACAGAACGGGTGCTAAACTGTTTTTCAGGTCAGGTTTTGCTAATTTGACGTGGATCTGTTGACATTGCGTGTATATGCACCTAATTAGTTTTCACACAACGCACGGGGGGATGCAGGATGACCAAAGAAAAAGACTATGCACAGTTGCTGGATTGTTCGTGCAACATGATCAGAACGTCTGCGCGAAGAATCACGCAGCGGTATGAGAACTGCCTGCGTGATGCTGGTATAAAGCCGACCCAGTTCACCATCCTTGCGGCCATAGCAAACACAGGACCGATTCAATTAACGCAATTGGCTGAAAAGCTTTCATTGGAACGAACAGGCTTAACGCGAAACGTGACTGTGCTAGAGCGAAACGGTTGGGTCCGTGTCGACGTAGGGTCAAAAGACTCCCGCCAAAGAGTGATCTCACTCTCTGCGCAAGGGTTCGCACAGCTCGATGCGGCGATCCCATTTTGGAAAAAGGCGCAGGCGGAGATTGCAGATCAAGTGGGAGGCAAAGATCTGAACTCATTGCGCGCGACCCTAAGAACAATGACTCAGGCTAAAGCCGGCTAATTTTTGACTAGTAACGTGTATATACACGCTAAATAGAAAGGTGGCAAAGCCATCTCAAAGAGGTCTGCTGTCGCCACAATGGGGCGGCAAATCCTCTACACATTTCCCCCAGCAACGACATCGGGGAGCGCAATGCCACATGCCAAGACAGCCTTGAAATATAACAGATATTGGAGTTGACACGATGGAAACATTAGAAATCTTTGGGCTGCAATTTGTGCTGAGCCTGCTTGTCGTAGGTCTCATCGGGCGGTGGTATGTTGCCCCATGGCTAAGCGAAAAATCGCTAAATTTTGCACTAGGGATCCTGATCCTGCCGCATGCTTTCAGACATCTTGGTCTGACTTTTCTGACGCCTGCTGTCGTCGGCGCAGACATGCCGGTTAGCTTTGCGATCAGCGCTGGCTACGGCGATTTTATTAGCGGCTTACTTGCCATTCTGGCGCTGGTGGCAATTCGCCAAAATTGGAAGATAGGTTTGGGTGTGGTGTGGCTCTTCAGCATTATCGGCACTGCGGATCTTCTGAACGCATTGCGACAGGCAGAAGCTGTGCCGCATTTTGCCGCTGCATGGTACATCCCGACTTTTGTTGTGCCG
>CBDTVL010000110.1:0-12251 GCA_965363755.1 uncultured Sulfitobacter sp. | reverse complement strand
CGTTCAAAGAACAACCCGACAGCGCTGTCACCTGCGTTGTTAACTGAACCTCTCGCCCTCACTGACGTTGATAAGTCAAAGTTGATGGACAATTCGCTGTCCCCATCAGCCCCCGCAGTGATATCGGTATAGATGTCTTCTGTGAGATATTTTCCCACCTTTACCTCAGTGACACCTTCTTCATTTGTAGTAACGTCCAGATCATCCACACCAATGCCGGATCGCAGATTTTCAACAATCCCAATCCCGCCGCGACCCGAAAGCGAGGCGACAGCACTGGCCAGTTGAATTGCCTGAAGCGCCGAGATGTCAGAAACGCTTTTACCAAACAGAAGATAGGCAAGAATTTCATCATCAGGGGCGTCGGGAGTTGATTCAAACGTTAGTTTTGGCTCATCCGCCTGCCCTTCAAGAATGACGGTGGCAGTAAAGTCCGATTCTGTCGTGGATGTCACAAAGCGAAGGTAGGGCACCAGACTGCCCTGCATCTGGATTGTCCCTTCGTCCAGATCAAAGCGTCGGCTGAGAAGATCCAAGCGCCCCCGGATCAAATCGAACCTGCCGGCCGAAATCATCGAAGCCGTTGTGCCTGTAAGACGCAGCTCTCCTCCCAGTTCTGCGTTCAGTCCGCGACCGCGCACAAAGATCTTCGACGGCGCGCGCACCAGAATGTCCAGCGGATAGATTGAGCCGCTTGTTTTGTTTGAGTCCGCAGGTTGCTCATCCAGAAGTCCGGCACGTGCACGGGACCGAGTTACCGCTTGAGACGCGGCAATGTGCTCTATTTCCGGGATCTCCCCGATCACTCCCAATCCAGAGGACGGCACCTGAATTTCGGTCGGGCCAACGTCGATCTGACCACTGATGTTGGCGCCGCCGAGCAGCGGACCACGAACCGAGATCGCTCCGCCGACAGACGTTTCATACAAGCTGGGATCAACCAGCCCAACGTCAGCTAGAGTCACATTCAGGTCCGCATCCAGATTTCCCGAGAGCTGCATCGGCCCGCTGACGCGGACAGTGCCTCCTGAAGAAACGGTCGCTGAACTATCAAGCAGCACCCGGCCCTCGGCCAACTGCGCCTTAGCTTCAATATCGGTGAGCGCAAGGCGCAAGTTAGGCGCAGAAAAGCTCGCGCCCGTCGTCGTTATATTCCCCCAAACCGACGACAAAGCGGCAGCGCCGCGCACCGTTAAATCGAAGCTTGCCTGACCTTGCAGGATTCGGGGTTTGATGAATGGTGCGGACAATCCCAGTGGGACAGCGCCTGACACCTCAACATCCAGATCTCCATCGTTGCGCACCAATCCTGCGATTTTTGCCGACGTGCCAGAGGGGCCAGCAGCATCCATCGCGACCTGCCAACCCTTTGGCGATTTCTCTGCATGCCCTTCCGCCGAAAATGGGCCGGATATTTTTGGCACAAATACACTGACATCAGGCAACCCGCCCTTCACATCAACTGCAGCATCCGGCCCTGTCACCAGCCCAGACACTGCTGCGCGTGCCCCATATGGACCATCCGCCTTCACATCAACGGACCACCCCCGTGAATCCTCGATGGCGCTCCCTTTCAGAATTAATGCACCTGTATAATCTGGAGCAAGCAGCGCCACGTCCCTTAGCGTTACCTCAAAATTCGCCTGACTGTCTCCCGAGTGCACGCTCGCATCTCCACGCGCATTCAGCGCTGCACTCGACACAAGTAACCGGGTAATGTCAGTGCCGGTCGTCGAACGCTTGGCCGCAATATCAACCTGACTGCGCCCTGCAAGCAAGGCATCGACCTGATCCTGGCCAACGCTCAGATCGTCACCATTTCCGTTGATTTCCAGATCAAATGTCCCGGCCAAAGGCGCAACTTCACCGGCAAGATCTATCATTACCGCACCGGCGATTTCAGCACCGGCAAGTCCCGAAAACCGGCTCAAATCTTGTGCTTCAACCTTAATGTCCAACTGGGTTTCGAATCCAGATTGCAGCGCTCCGATAATTGTGCTCCCGCGCAAGCCGTAGTCGTCGCCTCTCGCCACAAGATCAGTAAGGCGGACGGGCTGATCTTCGATGTAAAGCACGTTGGCCGATGCCGTCAGAGTTGGGCCGATCGCAGCGGCAAGGTCTGGGTCCGCCAATTTGATTCCTCGCGCGACCAGTGTTGTTTCAACGAGCACCTGACCTACCGACCCAACATCGCCCTGCAATGTCCCGCCGACTTTAACGCTGGCCTGATCAACAACGATCTCATCTCGGGTCAAATCTCGCAGGTCGAACACGCCGTCCAATCGCTCACCTTTGGCTGCATCGTATTGAACCGACAGTTGCATGCCAGAAATGCGGGTGTCCGCGCCACCCACCGGTAGTAATATGAGTGACTGATCCGGGCTCTTGACCGTCGCCTCTACGGCTACATATTCCGGCCAGTAATCGCTGTTCAGTCGCACCTGCCCGCTCAGCCGCGCCAATTGCGCGATCAAGTCAAATTTATCGACCTTGACGCCACCGTCCGCTGGCAAAGAAGCGTCCAGACGCAACGCAATATCATCACCGAAAAAAGGCTGATATCTTGGGGCAAGAAGCGCGGCTATATCGCCACTCAGATCAGCCTGTATTCTTCGGGAAGGCTTGGCGGACTCTGGCGTCGCTGGTTCAGCAGTTAGCTCGACTTCTCCCGTCACGCGGGGCGCGCCACCTGACGCAAGTTCCACCTGTGCTACAAAATCACTGAGCAAACCGTCACCTTTTATGCTCAGATCAATTTCAGGTTCGCCTGGCAGGTTCAGCAGCCGCGCGGCAATGCCGCTCTCTTCTTCCGCAATGTTCATGTCTAGGTTCAGCGCTTCGCTGGCCTGTTCGAATTTGCCTTTAATGACGAACCGACCCAATTTCTGATCAATCCGCTCGGCGAGAATATCAGTTTCTAACATCCCATCACCAAAGAACGCGGACGCCTCGACTTTCAGGCCAACGGCCTCGCCCAACAGCGTAGGGCCTAGCGCAATGTCGTCGATTTTAAAGGTCTTGATCTCAATCGAAACCGGCAATTCCGGCAATGAGAAGCCAGAGGCTTCGGCCGTAGGGACCGCGTCATTTTCAGCCTCGGGCAAACGCTCTATCTTCAAAGACTTCGCCGTTAGAGCGTTGACCTCAACGCGGCCGCGCAACAACGCCGCGCGCCGCCAGTCCAGCACAACATCGGTTAGGGCCAGCCAGATACCGTTTTCATCTGCAATGGTCAGACTGTCGAAAGATGCCTGAGACGTCAGGGCGCCCCGGAATCCCTCGATGCGCACATCACGCCCTGTTCCGCCCAAAGCTTCCTCCAGCGTTCGGGTCAAGTATCCCCGGTCATCTTCTTGTGCGTCAACACCCGAGGATAACCCGAAGGCCAAAGCGAGGGCGAGGGCGAGGAAAAGATGTTTCAAAACGCTTGTCCTATCCCAACATAGATCTCAAAATTTGAGCCCGTATCCGGGCCGCTGACTGGCACAGCGACGTCTACGCGGATCGGGCCAATCCCAGTCGCATATCGCACCCCCAGACCGGCGCCGGTCTGGTAGTCACCCGTTGATTCACTCGGAAGTGGATCAGATCCAACAAACCCGTAATCGAAAAAGCCGACAACCCCGATAGTGTCAGTGACCTTCACCCGAGCCTCAGCAGAAAAGCCCAGAAACGATCTCCCTCCGATCTGGCTGCCGCCACCCAGATCTACCCCAAGTGATTCATAGGGATGGCCCCGGACCGTGCCGCTGCCACCAGAGTAAAACAAGAAGTCAGAAGGCGAGTCAGCAAGCGACGGGCCGGCGACGGAGCCCAATTGCGCGCGAAACGCAAAGGTCACCGGTCGAACTTCGCCAACGCTGCGGTAGATGCGATAATCAAGAAACGTCCGCAAACCATTATCTGCACCATCTATGGCCAGAAACGGAATTGCACTTGCGATTAGGAAATGTCCTTTGGTTGGATCCAGCGGAATATCCCTGTAGTCCCGCGTCAGCTTGGCAGGCAGAATGAACAGCAGATATTTCTTGTCCCCAAGAGCGTCACGATCTTCTCCAGCTGTCAGCCCGATCCCGTATTCGTAGGTCCGTTTGTCTGACGGAAAATGCTTAAACCCCACGCCAACAGTCGCCCGCCGGGAAAAAAGATCATCCTTGTCTTCTTGCTCAAGCCTGCCGACGACAAACAAGTCGGTATCGGGGCCCCATGTCGCAGGTCGATCGTAACGCACCGAGAGCAAATATTCTTCGTTGTTCTGTGTCCCGCCAATGCCGGTTATTTCGGCGTCAAATCGCAGCCGCTCTGCCCCGCCCCACAGATTGCGGTTCACCCAGTACGTCCTGAGACTGATGCCATCCGACGTGGCGACTTCCCCGCCAAAGCCAAAGCGCCGGCGTTTTTGCTCGGCAATCTCGGCTGTAATATCAAGGCTTTGGTCAGGTCCGATGGTCTCTGCTTCGGTCAGAGAAACTGACCCAAAGGTGCCGGTGCGGCGCAATCGAGTTGCAGTTTTCTTTAGGTCTTCGGGCGAAAACACTTTGCCTTCAGGCAGGCCTGCGATTTCCACAATGCGCTCGGTGCGTACCTCGCGATTGCCAGTCACGATCAACTTGCCAAACTTTACTTTCGGACCGGTTGCCACCTGTAATGCCGCATTGAGCGTCGAACTGCGATGATCCGCTGTGATCTTTTGCGCGCCAATCGAAGCTTTTGCATGGCCCTGATCACGCCACCCTGACACGGCTGCCCCGGATGCTGCGCGCAGAGTACCCAGCGTTGCGACTTCACCGGTTTTGAATCCATCCGGAATTTTGGTCTGGGGAGCAAGCGGCTCGATCCGAGCTGTACCAAACTCGAATATTGGGCCGGTCTCGATTTTGATCCGGGCCGCTTTCACGGTAGGTGGTGCCGCGACCGGCGAAATGTCATACGCCTCGCGCCCATCCAATTTGATGCTAACGGTCGGGCCAAAGTATCCCTGACCATAAAGGACTGCCAGCAATCTTGCATAGTCAGCTTGGGCTGCTGACACGACTTCATTAGACTCGGTGGTTTCCAGCTCTGATTGCTCAACAACCAGCGACGACCGCTCGAGCGTGGCCTGCAAATCTTCGGAAAGGTTTCCTTCAAACTGGACGGTCAGAGCAAATACTGAATTGACGGACAATAGCACCGCAGCAACCGAGCCAAGAAGGGTTCGGCACAACAAAGTCAAACCGGCACGTTCCAGAAGAATGGCGCAACAGCGCTTTGCGGTGTGCTCGGAATTTGGGCTTTGGGCCTGTCACAGGTGTTCACGTTGTTGCCTCCTTGAGTCCACCTGACCAAGATATGCCTTAACAGCAGCCAGACTCGCAATGTTTGAATTGCAGCAACCACAGAAAACAGATCTGTTTTCAGCTCTGCCAAGGGCCTCATGCAGCTTAATCTGGATCAAATCAGCTTAAACCGGCCCTTTGGCAGGCAATGCGACTGGAACATCCAGTCTCGAACGCAGACCGGCTTGGGGATCACTGTCCAGCACGCGGTGAAGCGTTTCAAATATCGATTTCAGCACATCTGCCTCTTGTTGCTCCAACGCGGCGATCAGTGTCTTTTCAAAAGACAGAGCAAACGTTACGATTTTTGCCAGAACATCCCGACCTTTTGCCGTCAGCGCAATATTTAGCAGCCGTTGATCTTGCGCGCTTTCCGACTTGCGCAGCATTTTTCGAACCTCAAGCTTTCTCACCGCGCGACTGACGCGAGACTTCTCTAAGTTGACGCAATTATGTATCTCGCGCACCGATACAAGTGGGCAGCGCGACAGATGCACCAGAACACGCCATTCTGCCATGCTCAGGCCAAATTCGGTTTCATAATAAACCGCCAGGCGTTTGCTGATCCGCTCGGACAAGACCGCCAACCGATACGGCAAAAACGTCGCCAGCTCAAAATCATTTGCTTGCATGAAGGCCACCCGATCATTATTCGTTGCAATTGCAACGAATAATCCTTGCCGAAGTCACGTTAATTTACAAGACTGATTCACGCCGGTTCGTGACTGGCATCGGGGGAGACAGAACCATGGCAAGAGCATTTGCATCGCAAGGCGACACCGCAGAAAAAACCATCAGCTTTATCGAGGTTGGCGAAGGTCTTTGGGCTTTCACGGCAGAAGGTGACCCAAATTCCGGCGTGATCATCGGCGATGACAGCGTCATGATCGTCGAGGCACAGGCCACGCCTCGCCTTGCGGTTAAGGTCATCGAAAAAGTGCGAGAGGTGACCGACAAGCCGATCTCGCACGTTGTATTGACGCATTATCATGCAGTCAGAGTCTTGGGCGCTTCAGCTTATGGCGCAGATCAGATCATCATGGGCGACGCTGCTCGTGCGATGGTGGTGGAACGCGGCCAAGAAGACTGGGACAGCGAATTTCAACGCTTCCCCCGACTGTTCGAAGGCCACGAAAGCATACCGGGACTGACCTACCCAACCACGACTTTTTCAGAGGACATGACTGTCTATCTTGGCAACCGCCGGGTTGATCTGATGCATCTTGGTCGTGCGCATACGGCCGGTGACATTGTAATCCATGTACCGGATCAGGACGTCATGTTCACCGGGGACATCGTCGAATACCACTCGGCATGTTATTGCGGTGACGGGCACTTTGGTGACTGGGGGGCCACCCTCGACAATATCGCATCCTTTGACGTGGACGCTATTGCGCCCGGTCGTGGGGATGCATTGATTGGCAAGGACATGGTAAAAGCAGCTATCGAAAACACCCGCGACTTTGTGCAATCAACGTATGATCCAGTTGCCAGAGTCGCCGCGCGAGGCGGGACGTTGAAAGAGGCATGGGAGGCAGTGCGCGCAGCCTGCGATCCTAAATTCAAAGATTACGCGATCTACGAACACTGCCTCCCGTTCAATGTCGCACGCGCTTTTGACGAAGCACGCGGCATCGATACACCCCGCATCTGGACGGCGCAGCGGGATCTGGACATGTGGGCGGATTTGCAGAGCTGAGGGGCCGACGACGATGACCAAAATCTTCGAAACTCCAATTTACCCCTACATAAGGTCACCTGATCAGGACGCGATCCCACCCAAGCGCAGGCAGGTCGTGATCATAGGCGCTGGCCCTGTTGGTTTGGCCGCTGCAATTGATCTGGCTCAACAAGCCGTGCCGGTGCTGGTTCTTGATGACAACGACAAGGTGTCGTCCGGCAGCCGCGCCATTTGTTTTTCCAAACGCACGCTCGATATTGCTGACCGTTTGGGGTGCGGTCAGGCCTTGGTTGACAAGGGTGTGCTTTGGAATGTGGGAAAAGTCTTTTTTGACGAACGGCAAGTTTATGATTTTGACCTGTTGCCAGAAGATGGCCATCAACGCCCAGCATTCATCAACCTTCAGCAATACTACCTTGAAGAGGTTCTTGTGCAGCGGGTCCGCGAACTGGAACGGCACGGCGCTCCAATTGAAATTCGGGGCCGGAACAAAGTATCAGCCATCGGACAACATGACGACCACGTGACGTTGGACATCGACACCCCCGAGGGTCCGTACAACCTTGAAACCGACTGGCTGATCGCTTGCGACGGTGCTGGCTCGCCTACGCGTCAAATGCTGGGTATAGATTTTGCCGGCCGCGCCTTCGAAGATAATTTTCTGATTGCCGATGTGGTGATGGAGGCCAAGTTCCCTAGCGAACGCTGGTTCTGGTTTGACCCGCCGTTCAACCGGGGCCAATCCGCCTTGCTGCATAAGCAGCCCGATGACGTCTGGCGCATTGATCTGCAACTGGGCCCGGGTATCGACAAAGACGAGGAAAAAAAGCCGGAAAACGTGGTTCCACGGCTCAAGGCTATGTTGGGTGAAAACACAAAGTTCGAGCTGGAATGGGTCTCGATTTATACCTTTCAATGTCGCCGGATGGAGAGATTTCGCCATGATCGCGTAATTTTTGCCGGGGACGCTGCACATCAGGTATCGCCTTTTGGCGCGCGCGGGGCCAACTCGGGCATTGAGGACGCAGATAACCTTTGTTGGAAGCTCAAGCTGGTGATCAACGGCCTTGCCCCAGAAACCCTGCTGGACACTTACAACAGCGAGCGAGCCCAAGGAGCTGATGAGAATATCCTGAACTCGTCTCGATCGACCGATTTCATCACACCTAAGTCCGAAATCAGCCGACTGTTTCGCGATGCGGTTCTCGATCTTTCAGAGGACCATGCTTTTGCCCGCCCTTTGGTGAACTCTGGGCGTCTGTCAGTGCCCAGCACCTATGACGGATCAGCATTGAATACCGATGACGCCTTGCCCGGCGCGCCGACATCCACCCGCCCGGGCGCCCCTTGTGTCGATGCGCCTTTAGGTCAGGGATATCTCCTTGAGAATCTGGGCAGTAATCTCACGATCCTGACGCTGAACGCTGATGCGCCGGACAAGATAACCGAGGCGGGAAACACTGCGACAACGCAGGCGCTGCCTCTGAACGACGCGCTCAAGAACCGCTATCTTGGCAGCGCAACTTCGGCTGTTTACCTCATCCGCCCTGATCAGCATGTGGCGGGTCGTTGGGACAGCTATGACGAAAGCGCTATCTGTACAGCCATACGCCGTATGATTGGAAAGGCCTAAGCCATGACTGCACTAAACCTTGCGCCGAATATCGACGGCGCAGATGACTTCTACGCTGAACTATTGGCTGCGCATGATGGCCTGAACAAAGATCAAAGTGACGCCTTCAACGCGCGACTGTTACTCATCCTGTGCAATCATGTCGGTGATCGGGATGTATTGCGCGCTGCCCTCGCTAGGTCCGTGCAAGCAAGTGAGCCACCAGCACGCTGAATTGAACGCTTTTCTCTTGGCCTGAGCTGGTCAGGCTGGCACAAGCTGCCAAGGCAATGGGCAATGCGCCCGATCAGGCAAGGCTCACGATATGCAACGCACCGCACTTGTAACAGGTTCCGCCGGATTCATCGGCTACTTTACGTCCAAGGCCCTGCTAGAGGCAGGCTGGCGCGTCGTCGGGCTTGACGCAATGACAGACTATTATGACGTGGTCCTGAAACAGCGTCGGCACGCCATGTTATTGCAGACCCCCGGATTTACCGCCGTGCACGCCCGACTAGAGGACCCCGGCACATTGCTGGAGCTTTTTGAGAAGCACAGGTTCGACGCGGTCATCCACCTCGCCGCACAAGCTGGCGTGCGTTTCTCGATTGATGAGCCGCGCAGTTATGTTCAGGCAAATCTGGTCGGAACTCTCGAGCTACTTGAGGCCGCGCGCACCTTTCCCCCGGCGCATATCCTGTTGGCCTCGACGTCATCGGTTTACGGCGCAAATACACAAATGCCTTACAAAGAAAACGATCAGACTGATCGGCAGATGTCCTTCTACGCCGCCACAAAGAAGGCGACCGAAGTTATGGCCCATTCTTATTCCCACCTTTACCATCTGCCAATCACCATGTTCCGGTTTTTCACTGTTTACGGACCTTGGGGTCGCCCTGACATGGCGCATTTCAAATTTACCCGCGCCATCCTAAGCGGCGAGCCGATTGACATCTACAACCACGGTAAGATGCAACGTGATTTCACCTATATTGATGATCTGGTCGCCAGCATCTGCGCGCTAGTTGAAGCTGCCCCGCAGCGCCCGGCGCAGGATGAAAACCTCGCAGAGGGCGACAGTCTTTCCTCCGTCGCCGCATATCGTGTGGTGAATATCGGCAATGGCCAGCCCATCGAACTAATGACATTTATCGCTGCGATTGAAGCCGCCATCGGGCAGAGCGCGGAAAAGAGATACCTGCCAATGCAGCCGGGGGACGTCCCTGCAACATGGGCTGATGCAACGTTGCTGCACAGGTTAACAGGAGAGCGACCCGCTACGCCGATCGACACTGGCATTCGGGCCTTTGTGGATTGGTACCGGGATTATTACGGGGTTTGATCAGTTAACTGCACTCAGTTCGCGACTTGGCGCGTAGGTGTGGTAACCATCAACCCAATTACGAATAATCTGGCGCACGCCAGGGGCATCATTGATATCAATCGCAGCCGACAGATCGTGTAACATCCGCGCGATTTCGAATTGTGAAAACATCGCTTCTTCTGCGCACATAATCTTGGGGTGCGGTGTCCGCATGCTATGCGCATCAATAAACAGCTCTTCAAACAGCTTTTCTCCCGGGCGCAGCCCTATGTACTTCAGCTCGATCTCTCCGGCAGGGTTGCGCGCGTCACGAACACTCAGGCCCGACAGATCGACCATGCGCCGCGCGACGTCATAAATGCGGACGGGTTGACCCATCTTCAGCATGAATATTTCGCCGCCCTCGGCATACGATCCGGCCACCAAAACCAGTCGGGCTGCCTCAGGAATGGTCATAAAATACCGGGTCACATCCGGATGGGTCAGCGTGATCGGCCCCCCCGCTTTGATCTGCTCGCGAAACAGCGGGATCACCGAGCCTGAGGATCCAAGAACATTGCCAAATCTTACCATGGAGAAGGTAGTATGTTTCGATCGCGATTGCCTGTCCTGTACAACCAGTTCCGCCAATCGTTTGGTCGCACCCATAATGTTAGTCGGTCGCACGGCCTTGTCCGTTGAGACCAGCAAAAACCGTCTGACACCGGTAGCACTGGCCGCGTCTGCCATTATCTGAGTTCCGATGACATTGTTGCGCGCCCCGGATATTTCGTTGTCTTCCATCATCGGCACGTGTTTATAAGCCGCTGCATGCAGGACGATATCAATATCTTCGGCACGCAACACGGCTCGGGCGCGTTCGGCATCTGTCACCGACGCCAAAACCAGAACTAGTTTGACACCTTGAGCATCAGCTTTTGAGCGCAGTTCGCGTTCGATCTGATACAGCGCATGTTCAGAGTGCTCATAAAGAACCAGCTTGCGGGCATTGGCCCTCACAATCTGCCGTGCGAGCTCTGAGCCGATGGATCCCCCGGCGCCGGTCACAAGAACCGATCGGCCCCGATATGTCGCCGCGATCTCTGGCATATCCAAATCAACCTTGTCGCGTCCCAAAAGATCATCGGGTGAGATAGTATTAAGGCTTTGAATCACGCTCCCTGCCGTCAGAATATCAGCATATGATGGCATCACCTTCACTTTGACTTTGAGCCGCAAAAGATTGTCCGATAATCTCTTTCGTTTTTCATGAGATATCGACGGCATTGCCAAAAACACTTGGGCAATTTTGCCTGCAGCCGAGGCACGGTCCAGCGCTTCATATGATTTCACCCGCAGGCCAGCAATGACCAAGCGCTGCTTTGCAGGACTGTCATCCACAAAAAATACAGGCCTGTAATCCTTGGACGTTTTAAGAGCTGCAAACAACTGCAAGCCCGCATCTCCTGCCCCATAAATCGCCACCGGAGTCTGGCCTGTTCCGCCATCACGTAACTGACGCAAGATACCAGACAGCAGAATTCGTCCCGCCATCGAAAGCAAGAGTATCAATAGCCCGATGTGATAAATTGATGCATCTGCGACCCACCGAGCGGTGATCTCACGGATAGCGGCATCATAAGACGCGATGCCAGCGACAGCGACGCTGGCAATTGCAAGTGCAATTATCGAGATTTTGGCCGAGCGCGACAGGGCAACATGCGAGGCGTACATAACGTGATTCCGATTTCTGGTCTTTCTTGCCCAGCGCTGTTTTCAGTGCAGGTCTGATGCTTCTGGGCGGTGCTGAGTGTTAACCACACTTGCCGCTAAATTCTGGTTAACAGCCGGATTAAAGACCAAAAAAATAGCACACCCTTTTCACATGCCGACCCTCCAAAGCGCCACCGAGGGTCATTCGGCGTCTGGACATCCCCTCAAAGCAACGCCAATTGTCCCTGCTCTGGAGGCGCCATGCAATTTGTTCGCTATGCAATCTACTACACACCGCCCGACGGGCCGTTGGCCTGTTTTGGAGCTCAATGGCTTGGTTGGGATGTCACGGCAGGGCTGGCAGCACAGCAGCCGGACTTCGACGGCCTACCGGCCCCACTCAACCAAATCACCCAAACGCCACGCCGCTACGGTTTTCACGCCACGCTAAAACCCCCGTTCCGCCTAGCCGACGGGCAACGGATTGATGCGCTGTGCGAGGCATTGGACACTCTGTCATATAAGCAGAAACCGATCTCGCTCGATGGGCTGCACATCGCCGCATTGGGGTCCTTTTTGGCTCTCGTTCCGCATGGAAATACCATCGAACTATCTGAATTGGCA
>CBDTVL010000109.1:0-12299 GCA_965363755.1 uncultured Sulfitobacter sp. | reverse complement strand
GCAAGCAGTTCTTTGTGGTGTTTGGATCCACCGGCCTTGAGCATCTCGAAATACTTGTCCTCAAAACCCTCGCCGCCTTCTGCGTAGACGGAATATAGCGCGTTCACCAATCCGTCACCGAACGCATAGGCGTAGACGTAGAACGGTGAATGCACAAAATGGGGGATGTAGGCCCAGAAAGTTTCGTAGCCGTCCATAAAGTCAAAAACCGGGCCGAGGGATTCTGCCTGCACCGACATCCACAGCGCGTTGATATCGTCCGGAGTCAATTCGCCTTCGCGTCGTGCGGCGTGCAGTTTGCATTCAAAATCGTAAAACGCGATCTGACGCACAACTGTGTTGATCATGTCTTCGACTTTGCCAGCCAAAAGCACTTTGCGTTCAGCCTGAGTTTGCGCGCTGTCCAGCATTTTGCGAAAGGTGAGCATTTCGCCGAACACCGATGCGGTCTCAGCCAGCGTGAGGGGAGTGGACGCCAGCATTTCACCTTGTTCTGCGGCGAGAACTTGATGCACGCCGTGGCCCAGTTCGTGCGCCAATGTCATGACGTCGCGTGGTTTTCCCAGATAATTGAGCATTACATAAGGGTGCACATCGGTCACCGTGGGATGGGCAAAAGCACCGGGGGCTTTACCCGGCTTGACGCCAGCATCAATCCAGCCTTTGCTGAAAAACGGCGCGGCAATCTCTCCCATGCGTGGATCAAAGGCAGTATATGCCTCCATTACCATGGTCTCAGCACGCTCCCAATCTACAATTTTCGGGTCTTCCAATGGCAAAGGCGCGTTGCGGTCCCAGACCTGCATCCGATCCAAACCCAGCCATTTGCGTTTCAGCTCATAATAGCGATGGCTGAGGCGCGGGTAGGCCGCGACCACGGCCTCACGCAGGGCTTCAACCACTTCGGGTTCCACGTCGTTGGACAGGTGGCGCCCGATCTGCGCTGTTGGCATGCCGCGCCAGCGGTCGATGATCTCTTTTTCCTTGGTTTGGGTGTTGTGCACACGGGCAAAGGTCTTGATGTTGTCGCCCAAGACGCGTGCCAGTTCTTCAGCACCGGCTTGCCGCGTGCTACGGTCGGGGTCGGTCAGAAGGTTCAGCGTGCCTTCTATGCCCAGCGTTTCACCGTCAACCTCAAACGTCAGACCGGCGATTGTTTCGTCAAACATCCGCTCCCATGCGTCGCCGACGACGCCAAGGTCATGCATGAATTTCTCTAACTCATCTGAAAGCTGATAGGGTTTCATCGCGCGTACCCGGTCAAAGACCGGCTTGTAGCGGGCAAGATCTTTGTTCTGGGACAACAGCTCTGCCAGATGGCCGTCGTCCAGACGATTGAGTTCCAGCGTGAAGAACACCAAAGGTGTTGTGAAATTGGTGATCTTCTCTTGCATATCGGACATGAATTTCGCCCGATCTGCATCAGTGGTCAGCTGATAATACCGCAATCCCGCATAAGACATGATGCGCCCGGCAATTGCATTGATGCGTTCATTGCGCAAAACACAGTCAAGAAAACCCGCGGCGTCCAGATCTGCAAGTTTGGCCTCATAATCAGCCGCAAAAGAAGCACATGCCTCTTCCAGCCACTTCAGATCGCGTTTCAGTTCGGGCGCATCTTCGCCGGTATAAAGATCGCTTAGGTCCCATTCAGGCAGATTGCCCAGATTGTCAGCGCCACCAGCGGCATTTGCGTCCAGGACGGGAAAGGGAAGTTGAAACATGAAGACCTCTTTTTGCGTTTGCACCAGACTTAAGATGGCAACGCCCGGGCCACAAGCAGGCCTAGCCATAAACTCGCAGCATTTCCTTGAGATCATCCAGTGAATTGGCCTCTTGCACAAGTTTGTCCTGCCGCCAGCGGCTCATCCGGGGAAACCGCAGCGCGACGCCAGATTTATGCCGCGTACTGGCCTGAATGCCCTCGAAGGCGATTTCGAATACGTGGTGTGGTGTGACCTGCCGCACCGGCCCAAAGCGCTGCTGCGTATTTTTGCGCACCCAGGCTGTGATCTGGGTGAACTCCGCGTCAGTGAGGCCGGAATAGGCTTTGGTGAATGGTACTAGGTCATTGCCGTTCCACACCGCAAAGGTGAAATCGGTGAACAAGTTAGCGCGGCGTCCGTGACCGGCCTGCGCGTAGATCATCACGGCATCAATCACCAGAGGATCAAGCTTCCATTTCCACCAATCGCCTTTCTTGCGACCCGAAAGGTAAGGGCTGTCGGCACGTTTCAGCATCAGACCCTCAGCGTGGTGTGACCGTGCACTGTCTCGCAGCGTTGCGAGATCCGCCCAGTTTTGAAAACTGTGTTGGGGTGGTAGGCGTAACGGGGCGTCTGCAGGTAGATTTCTGAAAGCCTTTTCCAAAGCCGCGCGGCGGTCGGAGAAAGACTTCGCCCGCATATCCAGCCCCTCCGATTCCAGCAGATCATAGGCCACCAGAACCACTGGCGCCTCGGCAAGAAGTTTCTTGGGAACGGTTTTGCGCCCGATGCGTTTTTGCAAAGCACTGAAGGGCAGGGGCGCGTCATTATCCCATGCCAACAGTTCGCCATCCAATACGGTGCCGTTGGGTAAGAAATCCACCGCGCGGGCCAGCTCTGGAAACCGATCCGTCATCAGTTCTTCACCGCGTGACCAGACGAAGTGGTCGCCGTCGCGCACAATCACCTGGCCGCGGATGCCGTCCCACTTCCACTCCGCGCGCCAGTCGCTTGGATTGCCTAGGCTTTCCGGCGGACCGTCAAGCGCGCAGGCCAGATAAAACGGGTAGGGGCGTGAGATGTCGGCACTGGCATCTTCAGCCTCGATCAACGCGTGATAGCTTGTGGTGTCCGGCGTCCAGTCGCCCATCAGGCGATGGGCCAGCTCTGTCTCCGGCTTCCCGCTGGCACAGGCCAGTGCCCGGGTCATGAGTTTTTGACTAATTCCGATACGAAAGCCGCCGGTGATCAGTTTGTTGAAAAGGAACCTTTCAGATCCGCTCAATTGGTCCCATGCCCCCAGAACCGCTTGTTTTCGGATAGCATCATCCACATTGGAAAGGCGGCGCAAGCTATTGATCCAATGAGATAAGTCATGATTGGTTTTTTTAGACCCCCGGGGCAGGACAAGCGCAATAGTCTCCGCGAGATCACCAACAATCGCATAAGTATCTTCAAATAACCAAAGCGGGAGGGCCGCAGCTTCCGAAGCCCATTGCCGCAGACGAGTTGTGGTGACTGCACGTTTTGGGCGACGGCCCGAAAACAAGGCTATTGTCCACAACCGGTCCTGCTCCGGAGCAGACTGAAAATAGTCGGCCAGCGCCGCCACTTTAAGATTGGTCTTGGTGGTTTGGTCGATCTGTTCAAATAACGCGGCAAAACGTTTCATCGGGCGTCACCATCTTCTGATGTCTCAGCTTGAAAATCGGTTTGGACAATCTCCGCGTTGTAACCTTCCTCGTTGAGAAAACGCGTGAAGATATCGGTGTAACCATGTGTCACATATATGTTTTCGGCGCCGGTTTCTTTGATTGCAGAGTTCAGACCAGTCCAATCGGCGTGATCTGATACAACAAAGCCCCGGTCGGCCGCGCGCCGTCTGCGCACGCCGCGCAGTGCCATCCAGCCGCTGGCAAATCCGGTTGACTGAGGGCCAAACTTTGCTGCCCATGCGCTGCCCAAGGCTGATGGTGGGGCCAAGACCAATGCGCCGGGATGATCCTTGATCTTGGTATCAGGGGTGACAAGTACGGTGTCAGGCAGCGTCAGTCCCTGCGCGCGCAAAACAACGTTGGTTGCCTCGACCGCGCCGTGAGTCAGGATCGGGCCAATGTCCGGATCGAGCATGTGCATCAATCGCTGGGCCTTGCCCAGTGCATAAGCTCCTAATACAGCCGTCTTGCCGGTAGCGATGCAAGCTGTCCACCATGCGTTTAGCTGCACCGCGACCTCTGCTTGTGGCGCCCAGCGAAAAGCCGGCAGGCCAAATGTACTTTCTGTAATGAAGCTATGACAGCGGACAGGTTCAAAGGGCTCAGACAGCCCGTCATCCTCGGTTTTGTAGTCCCCCGAGGCAACCCAGACCTCGCCACCAACCTCAACCCGGATCTGGGCCGAGCCCGGAACATGACCTGCCGGGTGGAAAGACACTGTTGCCGCGCCTATGCGCTGAGTTTGATCAAAGCAGGTTGTCTCAAGGGCAATATCTCCCAGCCGGTGGCGGATCACTGGGGCGGCAGCTTTAGTCGCAAGGTAGTGGCGGTGGCCAGCGCGGGCATGATCAGCGTGGCCATGTGTGATCAAAGCGCGATCCACTGGTCGCCATGGATCTATGTAAAAATCGCCTGCCGGGCAGTAGATACCGCTGGGGGTAAAGGTCAGAACCGGATCGCGCGCCATGGCTCTAGAATAGAGCAACCTGCGCTGTTGCCCAGCCTCAGGCGCTGCGGGGCTCTACGTTCATGTCCCGGTGATCGGCAAAAAGGGCGGCGGTGGCATCAAAAATACCGGTTCTGATCGCCGGGCTTTCCATCAAAACCTCGTGTTCAGCCTGTTTGATCGTCTTGAGCTGGCCACCGGGCCAGGTGTCCATCCGTTGCATGATGCGGGCAACATCAACAATGCGTTCATTGCTGCCCACGTAAGTCAGGCAGGGCAGATTCGGCGAAGGCCGCGCGGCGAGATGGCGGGTCTCGTGCAAGGCCTCGCGCAGCCAGTGCAGGCTGGGGCCACCTAACGAAAGATCTGGATGACTGTCGAGTTGGTGCACCATGTAGGCGTACATGTCGGCATCGGTGGTCAGCATGTTGGTTTCAAACGGCGCGGTCCTGACATATGCGTCAAGCGACGTGCCCGGAGGAAGGCGGTGTCCCTGACCAGCCCAACTGCTGCCCCACGCCAGAGCCCAAGCCATTGGCCGGGCCAAAGCTGAAATGCGGATGCCCCACATTGGCCCGGAAAAGACCGCCGCCTGTACTGGAAACCCTTCGATCACTGCGCGCAGCCCAATGCAACCGCCCATGGAATGGGCCAGCAAATAAAAGGGGCGCGGAAGGTCAAGCTCACCAGCGGCACGCAACAACGCAGCCACGTCTTTCTGGTAATCCGTGAACCGGCCCACGTGACCAACCCGCGGGTCATCCAGCGGCCTGTCTGCGAGTCCCTGTCCGCGCCAGTCGATGCTGATCGTGCCAAAACCGCGCTGGTAAAGTTCACCGGCAGCGCGCCCATATTTTTCGATGTACTCAGTGCGCCCCGGAAACAAGAACACCGTTCCCTTGGCATTCGGCGGGGTCCAGTGCGCCACGCGGATGCGCACGTCATCGGATGTTGTTGCCCAGTAGGCGGCGCCCCCGGTGGGTCCGTCAGCGACATCGTTGAATAGGGGCGCCGCTTGAAGGGTCATCAGGCCAGCGCTGACGCCAGTTTCATTGCCATGCCCATATCGCCATCTACCGTCAGCTTGCCCGTCATAAAGGCACTTGTCGGGTTAATGTCGCCATCAAGGATGGACCTGAAGGTGTCTGCATCCGCACTTAGCGTGACGTCCGTGTCATCGTCACCCGCCCGCGCACCGTTAGCGTCCATGACAATGGCGCCTTCGCCCTCAATGCTGAATTTGGCGCTGCCTTCAATATCTGCGCCTGAAAGTTTTTCGTTCAGAATGGCCACGGCCTGTTCAATCACATCGCTCATTTTTCTCTTTCCCATCACAAGGGCGCACAGACATCTGGAAATGTGGCTGCGCGCGCGCTACATTAAACTCGTTATGGGCATCAAACTGATCAACCTCAAATGTATCGTTGCGGCACTTGTGCTGCCAGTCATATTTTCCTTACCTTTGCAGGCGGCAGAGAGTGTCGAGGATTTGCTGCTAAAGCTCAAAGAGGCGGAGCCCGCACAGGCCACAATGCTGGAGCGCGCTGTTCAGGCGGAATGGTCCAAAACCGGATCGGCGTCGATGGATCTTCTGCTGAAACGGGGCCGTGATGCATTGGAAGTCGAAGACTATGGCGCGGCCATCGAACATTTGACGGCGCTGACGGATCATGCACCGGATTTTCCCGAGGGCTGGCATTTGCGTGCGACAGCCTATTACCTGTCAGACCTTTACGGCCCCGCACTGGCTGATCTTGAGACGGCGCTGAGACTAAATCCGAACAATTACAACGCAATTTTTGGTCTTGCTGTCTTGCTGGAGGAATTTGGGGACACGGAACGGGCTTATGATGCGTACACCCGTGTTCGCGCTATACATCCAAACCACAGCGAAGTATCCAACGCGCTTGAGCGGTTAGAGCGTGACGTAGTGGGCCAGTCTTTGTAATCATCGATTCGTCCGCGAGGGGGCATTTAAGTGACATCACCGTCGCGGGTTGTGGCCGTTTTGGGTCCGACCAATACAGGCAAAACGCATTACGCAATTGAACGTATGCTGGGCCATCGCACCGGTGTCATAGGCCTGCCGCTGCGCCTGCTGGCGCGTGAAGTCTATGACAAGGTTGTTGCAGTGCGCGGACCGTCTGTGGTGGCTCTGGTCACTGGTGAGGAACGTATCGTGCCTCCCCGCAGCAAATACTGGGTGTGTACGGTCGAGGCGATGCCTCAGGGCATGGGATGTGATTTCCTTGCCGTTGACGAAATTCAGCTCTGTGCGGATCCGGAACGCGGTCATGTTTTCACCGACCGTTTGCTGCGGGCACGTGGACTTCATGAGACGTTGTTTTTGGGGTCGGATACCATGCGTGGGCCGATCGCGGAACTGGTGCCCGAGGCGCAGTTTGTCCATCGCAAGCGGATGTCCCAGCTAAGCTACAGCGGTGCCAAAAAGATCAGCAGAATGAAACCCCGCAGCGCGATAGTCGGGTTTTCAGTTGAAAACGTCTACGCGATTGCAGAATTGATTCGCCGGCAAAAAGGCGGTGCTGCCGTGGTGATGGGTGCGCTTTCGCCGCGTGCGCGTAACGCACAGGTCGAACTGTATCAGAATGGCGATGTCGATTTTCTGGTGGCAACAGATGCCATCGGGATGGGGCTGAATCTGGATATCAATCACGTGGCGTTTTCTGCGCTGAGCAAGTTTGATGGTCGGCGCATGCGCCCTTTGGCCCCAAATGAGTTGGCACAGATCGCCGGACGCGCCGGGCGCGGCATGTCCAACGGCAGTTTTGGTGTAACCGGCGAGGCCTCTCCGCTGAGTGATGAAGTTGCCGAAGCGATCACCGATCATCGGTTTGCGCCGTTACGCAAGCTGAACTGGCGCAATTCGACGCTGCAATTTGGCAGTATTGACGCGTTGATTGGATCGCTCGAAACCGCACCAACAGATGAGATTCTGATCAAAGCACGCGATGCGGATGATCTTAACGCGCTGAAGACTCTGGGGCAGGTGGCTGAGGTGGCGGCACGCGCCAGTGATGGGCCCTCAGTGGGGCTGCTCTGGGATGTCTGCCGCATTCCCGATTTTCGCGGAATCAGCCATGCCGAACATGCGAGCCTGCTAGAAGTTATTTTTGTCTACCTGCACCAGTCCGGTGGTCTGCCGGATGACTGGTTGGCGCAACAAATTCAACGGATTGATCGAACAGATGGTGATATTGATGCCCTGTCTAAAAGACTGGCTTTTATCCGCACATGGACATATGTCGCACAGCGCAAGGGTTGGACTCGTGATGAAAGTCATTGGCGCGCAACGGCACGCGCTGTAGAAGACAGACTGTCAGATGCGCTACACGAGCGCCTGACCCAAAGATTCGTGGATCGGCGCACTTCGGTTTTGTTGCGCCGACTCAACCAAAAGGAGGCCCTCTTGGCCGATGTGAACGACAAAGGTGACGTAACTGTCGAAGGCGAATTCGTCGGACGGTTAGAAGGGTTCCGGTTTTCCCCGGACAAAAGTGCTGCCGGCACAGAGGCCAAGACGTTGAAAGCTGCGTCATTACAGGCGCTTGCGCCGCAATTTCATCTGCGTGCCGACCGGTTTTACAATGCACCTGATACAGAAATCGACTTTACCGAACAGGGCGGCCTGATGTGGGGCAGCCATGCGGTTGGCAAGCTGGTCAAAGGTGCGGATCCGCTTAAGCCGCAGGTCGAAGTGTTTGTGGATGACGCCGCTGGCGCGGATGTTGCCCAAAAAGTGCAGCGGCGATTGCAGCATTTCATTGACCGCAAGATCGCGGCTTTGTTTGAGCCACTGTTGCTGCTTTCACGCGATGAAGAGTTGACCGGACCGGCCCGCGGCTTTGCGTTTCGCATGGTCGAAGCGCTGGGCATTCTGACCCGGGGTGATGTGGCTGACGAAGTCAAGGCGCTGGACCAAGACGCGCGTGGGGCGCTGCGCAAACACGGTATTCGCTTTGGTCAGTTTACGATATTTATGCCTTTGCTGCTCAAGCCGGCGCCAACCCGGCTGCGACTTGTGCTGTGGTCACTGGCCCGCAATCTTCAGGAATTTCCCGAAGCACCGCCGCCCGGTCTGGTCACTGTTCCAGTGGATGATGCCGCGCCTCAGGGCTATCATGCGATGTGCGGCTATCGTGCTGGAGCCACCCGTGCGATTCGGATCGATATGCTGGAGCGGCTGGCGGACATGCTGCGTACCGAAGACAGCCGTGGTGGTTTTGAAGCCAAAGCGGATATGCTTTCCATTACCGGTATGACGCTCGAGCAATTTTCGGATTTGATGACCGGGCTTGGATACAGCGCCGTCAAAGGCGAGCGTGCGAAAGTCAAAGCCACTGAAGCAGCCGCAGTAGGAGCAGAGGCAGAGGTCTCTCAAGACGCTGCCCATTCTGAGCTGGATCAAACTCCGCCAACGGTGCCCGCTGAAGACCCTGCTGACGCACCAGCAGAGAATCACGTTGAGACGCCGGGCGACGTCGTTGCGGATGCAGCAATTGAGATGCCGTCTGCATCAGACGGAACGGAGCACATCAAAGCAGAGCCTGAGATCGAGGTCTTCTACACCTTCAAATGGGGTGGTAATCGTCCTGCCCGGACCCATGGCGGACAGCGCGATGGCAACACTCGCGGCAAAGCCAAGCCACCGAGCAAGAAGGGCGGACAGCGCCGCGATCAGGGCAAAGCACAGGGGCAAGACAAGGGGGCCCAGAAGTATCAGGCTCGACCGCCCAAGCCGGAAAAGCAGATCGACCCCGACAATCCTTTTGCCGCTGCCCTCATGGGGCTGAAGGATAAAACCTAGTTGGGGGCAGAGGCGACGGGAAAACAGCGTCTGGACAAGTGGCTATGGCAAGCCCGGTTTTTCAAAACGCGGACACTTGCGGCAAAAACCGTGATTTCAGGTCATGTGCGGGTCAACAGCATCAAGGCGGGAAAAGCGGCTCAGATGGTGGGGCCTGCGGATGTGTTAACATTTGCGCAGGGGGATGACATTCGGGTGATCCGGATTGATGCGTTGGGTCTGCGGCGTGGCCCGGCGCCAGAAGCACAATCGCTCTATACCGATCTGGACCCACCGTTGCCCCGTGACCCGGCTCAGGAAAAGGACATCGTTGCGCCCAATCCTCGATTTGAAGGAAAAGGGCGGCCAACCAAACGTGACCGCCGCCAAACTGATCTTTCTCGCGCGCGGAACCTTGATTGATGGCGCTTGCTGAATTAGCTAGCCGCTATACCTGAGTAAAAGAAGACCGGACATGACCTATATCGTCAACGACAGTTGCATCGCCTGCAAGTACACCGACTGCGTCGAGGTGTGCCCTGTGGACTGCTTTTACGAAGGCGAGAACATGCTGGTGATTCATCCCGATGAATGCATCGATTGCGGCGTATGTGAACCGGAATGCCCGGCTGATGCGATCCGCCCCGATACCGAACCGGACATGGAAAAATGGGTCGAATTCAACCGAAAATATTCTGAGATGTGGCCGGTGATCATAACCAAGAAAGACCAGCTGCCAGATGCAGAAGAACGTGACGGTGAGACTGGAAAGCTCGAGAAATACTTCTCGGAAGCTGCGGGCGAAGGCGGGTAACAGAATCGCCATAGTGGGGTTAGATCCAGCAATTGTTGCGGTGATTTGGACCGTTGAGCCCCTAAAACTGTAAGATTTACGTAACGTCGGATCTGCTACACTTTGAAAAAGTCGTTGTTTGTGTTATGTTGCAGTTACAAATGAGGACACTGACCTAATACCATCGCTTCGGCGGTGGCTCTGGGATGGAATAATTTTCGGCTGATCTACAGACATGGGGCATTCTATGGACCCGTGCCTGAATTTTTGTCGGCGGTAGATATGCCAAAGGTTGCACATGCAAGGAACATTGAATGACTAAGACCAGAAAGCTTGATTTTCGCCCCAATGAGTTTGTCGTCTATCCGGCGCATGGTGTGGGCCAGATCATCTCGATTGAAGAGCAGGAAGTAGCAGGCCTCACGCTTGAGATGTTTGTTGTTTCGTTTGAAAAAGACAAGATGACATTGCGGGTTCCCACCAACAAGGCAACCGCCTTTGGCATGCGCGCGCTCAGCTCGCCTGACGTGATCACACATGCCATGAAAACCCTGAGAGGCAAGGCCAAGGTCAAACGTGCCATGTGGTCTCGCCGGGCGCAGGAATATGAACAGAAAATCAACTCTGGCGATTTGATTGCGATTGCGGAGGTCGTGCGCGATCTGCACCGTACCGATGATCAGCGCGAGCAAAGCTATTCGGAACGTCAGCTGTACGAAGCTGCACTAGAGCGGCTGACACGCGAAGTTGCGGCTGTCAGCGGTGGCGATGAAATTGCAGCGGCCAAACAAGTCGGCGATGTGCTGATCTCCCGGGTTGCCGCTTAAATCCTTCTTCTGAAAATGACATGAATTGGCCGTGCCGCAATGCGCGGCCTTTTTTTGTTCCGTTCAGTGGCCTACGAGATCAAGACCAGAATGATCGCTATTTCGGAAATTTGCTGAACCGCACCCAAAACATCTCCGGTCTGACCTCCGATTTTGGCGCGGGCGAGTGTCCCGACGCAAACTCCGGCGGTGGCAGCTGCGACAGCTGCAGGGACCGCGCTCCAACCCAGCATGAAAAGCGCAATCACCAGACCGATCATTGCGGAAATTGCCGCAGTTTCTCGGGACGGCCTTCCGACAGATTGCGAAAGCCCATCGCCACGCGCGTGCGGAAGCGCGACCATCACTGCGGGGATAATGCTGCGCGAGAGTGCCGCAACCGCAATAAACGGGCCCGCTCCTTGGCCAACAATCAATCCATATCCAAGCCAGCGCAAACCAGTGACCAGCAAGAGCGCCAACGTGCCATATGCGCCGATATGGCTGTCTTTCATGATTTCGAGCCGTCTCGCAGGCGAGTTTCCACCCCAAAACCCGTCGGCACAATCAGCCAGCCCGTCCTCGTGCATCGCACCGGTTATGGCAATCATGACAGCAAGCGCGATACCCGCCGCGATCGGGGCGGGCAGTCCGATAATGAGAGCGAGCCATCCAGCCAGCCCGGCAATTGTTCCAACCAGGAGGCCAACCAGCGGAAACGCCCAGACCGCTTTTGCCTGCCGCTCCCACGCCTTTTGCGCGATACTGACGAAGGCTTCGACCGGCAGGCGGCTCAGCAACGACAGAGCAAGGGCAATGTCGATCTTTCGGAACCTGCCATCGGTCTCGTTTTCGCGCATTTAATCAGGTCTTTCTTTGCTTGCAGGCTACAGGTCATCGGTTAAACACGCATGACAAAACATATGCAATGAGGGTTTTATGACCGCTGCCTTTGCCACACTCGACGAATTTCGCACAGCGCTGAAAGACGCGCCGCAACCGGATGCAGCGGCCATGGCTGACGCACAAGCGCGCAACGGACAATTGACCAAACCTCCCGGCGCGTTGGGCCGTTTGGAAGATCTTGCGATCTGGTACGCTGGCTGGCGTGGTGTTGCCAAACCTACGCTGATCGCGCCTCAGGTTGTTGTTTTTGCCGGCAATCACGGTGTGGCTGCGCAAGGCGTGTCGTCATTTCCGGCGGAAGTGACGGAGCAGATGGTGATGAATTTTCAGCACGGCGGTGCCGCGATCAATCAGCTTTGCAAAACCTTTGGCGCACGTCTGGACGTCCACGCGTTGTCTTTGGATCAGCCGACAGGCGACTTTACCAAGGTGCCGGCGATGACAGACGTCGCATGTGCTGCCGCCATCAGTGCGGGCTGGGCCTCTGTTGATCCAGAGGCTGACCTGTTAGTCGCGGGCGAAATGGGGATTGGCAACACAACCTCCGCCGCGGCAATTTGTGCTGCCCTTTTTGGCGGTGATGCGACCGGATGGACAGGACGGGGGACCGGAGTTGAGGG
>CBDTVL010000108.1:0-12314 GCA_965363755.1 uncultured Sulfitobacter sp. | reverse complement strand
GGTCACTCCCCGTTACTACTGATGTGAAAGACTACCGGCTCGGCCTGCAGCTTCGACCGCGCACCCTTTCCAGCGGAATATTGTTCAGTGTCAGATCAGCCACAAGGAAACCAGCGCCTTAGTCACAGCTATTAGTAATCGCCTTTGTGTTATGACCATGAAATGCTGCAATGAAAATCACCAAGAGACCTGCGAAGGCGATCCAAACATGTGTACCGCTGAATTGAACGAAGACGGCCGTTATCTAACACTGCGCAGCGCCGACCGATCTGCGCGATTTCATGCTATATGGCTTAGGGACAACGCCCAGGACGCCGAGACCCGCGCACCAGACAATGGTCAGCGCCTGATCGCCCTGCGCGATATTCCGGAACTGACACTGATCAGGTCGGCCCAAACCGTCGGCAAGACACTAAGCGTTACGTTTATGCCGGAAGACAAAACTGTGACATTCGACGCTGACTGGCTGCTGCACCATGCCTACGATCTGCCAAACATCCGCGCTCCTGGCTGGAAAAAACCTGAGATCGAGACCTGGGATAGTTGCTTGACGGAACAGGTTCCACATGCAGATTTTGATCGTGTTTGCTCCAATCCTGCTGCGCTAAAGGAATGGCTCGGTCAAATTGCGCGTTTTGGGTTTGGGAAATTGTCGAACGGCCCTGTTCGCGATCAGGCCTTGATGCATGTCGTTGGCCTGTTTGGTCATGTGCGTGAGACAAACTACGGCCGGCATTTTGAGGTTCGCACCGAAGTGAACCCCAGCAATCTGGCTTATACTGGCTTAGGGCTGCAGGCCCACACCGATAATCCCTACCGAGATCCTGTGCCAACTATTCAGATTCTCTACTGTCTGGAAAGCTCGGCGGCGGGTGGCGAAAACATGGTCGTTGATGGGTTTCGCGTTGTGGAACGCCTGCAGGCAGAAAACGAGGATTGGTTCGCTGTCCTCAGCCGCAACTGTGCGCGTTTTGAATATGCCGGCACAAGCGACGTTATTCTGCAATCGCGCCGCCCAATGATAGAACTGGCACCGGACGGAGAGTTGATCGGGGTGCGGTTCAACAACCGCTCCACTGCAGCAATAACTGATGTCCCGTTTGACGAGATGGAGCTTTATTACGCAGCCTACAGACGCATGGGGGAGATTATCGACGACCCTGCAATGGAAGTCTCATTTCGGCTCGAACCCGGCGAGTGCTTTTTGGTGGACAATACGCGCGTTCTCCATGCAAGAAAGGGTTATTCCGGAGCCGGGACCCGTTGGTTGCAGGGCTGTTATGCCGATAAGGATGCGCTCTATTCAAAGCTGGCTGTCCTGGAGGCTGAACAAATGGAAACAGAGGAATGAGCAAACCTGACTTTTCAATTCTGACGCCTGCAAACATCGTTGCATTTCTGGAAGATATCTTTGAACGGCGCGGCGGTGAAGAATATCTCGGCGAACCGGTGACAATGGCCCAGCATATGTTGCAGGGAGCCACATTGGCAGAGCAGAACGGGCAAGACGAAGTGATCATCGTGTCAGCGCTGCTCCATGATATTGGTCATTTCACAAGCGAATTCGGAACCTTCCGCATGAACGATACCGAAGACCGGTTTCATGAAGCTGCAGGGGCTGACGTATTGCAGGACTTCTTTCCAAGCCTTGTGACGGACTGTGTTCGCTACCATGTAGCCGCCAAACGTTATCTGTGCGCCACAAGGCCTGCCTATTTCAATCAATTGTCACAAGCGTCGATCCATTCCCTCAACCTGCAGGGAGGCGCCATGAACGAAGACGAAGTGGCTGAGTTCGAGAAAAACCCAAATCTTCGGGAAATCGTCGAGGTGCGTTATCTTGATGATGCCGGAAAACATGCGCACATGCACACGCCAGCCTTCGCGCATTTTGCACCGATGGTCCAGCGCATCGTTGATCGGCATTGTGGCACGATGAGATGACCGCAACCACGGCCCAAGATTGTCCAGTTGGTAGAGGAACGATCAGTCGGCATCGCGAAGAAGAGCCTGCCCCAACTGCAAGCAGGAATCGAGCCGCAACTTCAGCGTTGCGGTCAAAGATTGGCCTGATTATCTGGCATCACAGCTGACATTCAGAAGCTTGATCGGCTTGGCTGCTTTGCTGCATCAGAGTACATTTTGCGGATGCTCCATTCTACTGAATCGCGCAATGCATCGCCTAATGCTTCGTCAAACGCCTCGACAATGTCCTCGGCCTTGTCGCTAACAGTGGGTTCGAATTCCTCGAAGGAACGCGAAGCAATGATCTGATCCAAGTTGGCATCCACCACCTTGATATTGAGCCTCACGTGAATTTCAAGCGGGCTGTCTGGCGCGGCATTTTTTGGAGCCTGAGCCTGAAACTCACGAACATCGGTGACGATTATGTAGTCCGCCCGCAAGCCAACCGTCGAACGACCGACGGCACCTACCTTGCCGGTGTTCTCATAGCTTTCAATCAGCAATGTCTGAATGAAAACAGGGGCGCGATCGACCCAGCGTGCACCGGGAAGGTACTGGATTTGTAGTGGCGTTGGTTGCACAGCGATGCGGTCGTTGTTGACCGCCGCGGTGGCAGTCGGCTCATCCACAATAATCTGTTGTCTAAGTCTGGGCAGGCCGGCATCAAATGTGCTTTTGGGTGTCAGCAAATAAAGATCTGTCGGCTTAGAGGCTGAGTTGAGCGTGCTGAGGCTCGCGCACCCGCCCAATAGAGCAAGCATAACCGCTGGCCCAACCAGACGAGGTATAAAACGTCTCATCGCCGATACTCCGAACCCTGAGTGCCCAGAATAAAGCGCGCCGGATCACGCTCCGCCCGATTTACAAACCGGTCAAGGGTGCTGACAAGCAGTCGCGCCTCCTCGGTGAGGCGCAGGAACTCTGGCAGGCCCACCCTCAAGAAATCCGAGACCTGGCGTCGGTTTTGCACAACGATCTCGTCAAGCGTGCCGACGAAGCTTGAGGCAGATTGTGACGCGCTCAGAATTTCGGCTGAGATGGTTTCAATGTCACCCGAAGCGCCTTCGACGGTAGTTGTGAATGTGTTCACAGCCCGTCTGATGTCTGCCACGATGGCATCCACATCTTCGTCGACCAATGTATTGACAGACGCAAACGTCTTTTCCGCCTCGCCAAGCGCCGATTGAGCAGATTCAAGCGCTGCGATCGCAGAAGGCTCAAGTCGCTGCGCTGCCGTTTCAAGCGTTGTCGCAGTGGCGGTGCCCTGCCGAATAAATTCTGCCAAATCCCCCTCCATCAGGACTTTGGCCGACGAAAAAGTGGCCTCCACAGTCTCCAGCGTTCCTGTCGCAGTTTTTATAGTATCTTTTGAGCGCTGAATTGCGTCCTGAGCTGTTGTCAGTGTTTCAGTCGCGGTTGTCAGCGTCGTCTCAGCAGTTTCAGAAAGCGCCTCCAAGCGGTCGGAAAACCCCGCCACCTTCCGTGCCGCAAGTCCAAGATCATCAGAGAGCGTCTCGAAGTCATCAAGTCCCCGGTCCAACCGGCCGGAAGCAGACTCAAGATTGTCGAGGATGTTAGTGACTGAAGCGCGGTTTTCGTCGTTAACCACCTCGTTGATATTCTCAAGAAGCACGATGGCCTTTTCCAGCAGTTCCGGAGCGCCCTCAAGAACCGACTGGATGGCGCTGCGTTCGGACCGAATTTGCCCGCCCCCCGGCATTTGATCGGCCTCTGCGGTGCCACCCGACAAAGCTACGTAACTCACGCCAGTCACGCCCTGGGATTGGAGCTTTGCAATAGTATCGGTCTTGATGGGCGTACCAGCATCAACTTGCAAGCGGACACGGATTTTGGTGGAGTTTTCGGGATCAATTTCCAGCGACACTACCTGGCCCACCGGCAAACCGTTATAGCTCACGCCAGCCGCCTCGCTGAGCCCGGAAACAGAGTCGAACAACACATCGTAATAAGCGTATTGCCGGTCTACCTCAACCTTTGCGAGCCACAACAAAAGCCCAAGCGAACCGATAATTCCGGCAATCGTAAAGGCCCCGATCAGCACGTAATTGGCTTTGGTCTCCATCGACGGTATTTCCTTCTCAACCGGACTTTTGCGCAGCACGCGCGCGCGGACCGGTAAAATACTCCTGAACCCACGCATGATCAAACGAGGTCATTGTCTCGACAGGCCCCTCTACCAAAACACGTTTCTCCGCGAGCACAGCAACACGGTCGCAGATCGCGTAAAGACTGTCGAGGTCATGTGTCACCATGAAAACTGTCAGGCCCAGCGACCGCTGAAGTTCGCCAATCAAATCATCATACGCAGCGGCGCCAATCGGATCGAGCCCTGCCGTTGGCTCGTCGAGAAATACGATTTCTGGGTCAAGGGAGAGTGCCCTGGCGAGCGCGGCTCGTTTGCGCATGCCGCCAGATAACTCAGAGGGAAACTTGCCGCAACTGAGTGGTGGTAGTCCAACAAGGCTGATCTTCAGTTCACCAAGCGCCTTCATCAGCCCGTGGCTGAGTTTCAGATGTTCCCGCATTGGCGCCATAACGTTTTGCAGGACCGTCAGAGAAGAGAATAGTGCGCCGTCCTGGAATGCGACCCCCCAGCGTTTCTCAACCGCGCGACGTTCCAGTTCCGGACCGTTTACCACATCAACACCAAGAACGCGGATGTGCCCTGCAGTCGGGCGATTGAGACCCACAATGGTGCGCAACAGAACTGATTTCCCGGTACCAGAACCGCCAACAATGCCAAGCACCTCGCCCCGCCAGACATCCAAGTCAAGGTCCTGATGCACAATCTGAGGCCCAAATTGCGTGCGCAAGCCACGGACCTCAATCACCGCTGCGCGTTTTGCAGAAGCTTCGTTTGCACGTGATTCCGGTGCGCCGTCCTTCACAACCCGATCTCCGCAAAGAAAATTGAAAAAAGCGCATCAACCACAATCACCAGAAAAATTGACTGAACCACCGATGCCGTGGTTCGCCGCCCGACGCTTTCTGAAGAACCGCCCACTTGCATCGCCTGCCAACACGCCACAACCCCGATGATAAGCGCAAAGAATGGCGCTTTGATCATGCCAACAGCCAGATGCCAGACATCGGTATTCTCGTTGAGCCGGGTGATGAACATTCCCGGGCTTACCCCAAGCTCGCCCCAACTCATCAGCGCGCCGCCAACAAGACCGGACACATTTGCGACAAAACCCAAAATTGGCAGGACGATGACAAGAGCTAAGACCCGAGGCAGCACCAGAACTTCCATCGGGTCTAGGCCCAGCGTACGCATCGCGTCGATCTCTTCCCGAACTTTCATCGAGCCGATCGAGGCGGTAAATGCGGATCCGGAACGCCCAGCTACAATGATCGCAGTTAGTAAAATTCCAAGCTCTCTCAGGATCGAGATTGAGATGAGATCGACCACAAAAACCTCTGCCCCGAACTGACGCAACTGTGCCGCCCCCTGAAACGCCAGAACCACTCCGATCAAGAAGCCCATCAGCGCCACGATTGGCACCGCATTGAGCCCCGCCTCCTGCATCTGGCTGACAAGAGCGGTACCGCGCAGCCGCCACGGGCGGAACACCGTGCCCACCAGACACTGCAGTAACCTTCCAAAAAAGCTCAGTAACGAAGCAATAGCGTTGCCAAACCCAACCGTCGCGGATCCAACTCTGCCGATCCAAGGCACGAACCCGCGCGGCGGCGCTTCTATGCCTTGCTCCTTTGGAGCAGCGCGCAACACAGTGTCGATAAGTGCGCTTTGCTCCTTGGTGGCGCCGCGCATCTCCACCTGCACGCCTTCGCGTTCCAAACGGCTCAGCAGATCGGCGATCATCCAAGCGCCGCCAGTGTCCAATGCTTCAAGCCGTGCCAGGTCTATGCATACCTTTGACCCACGGGGTGCAAACTGGACAAAAGACGCCTCGATCGCGCCCAAGGCTTCTGTCACGAGGCGCCCTGTTAGGTGCACAACGGTTTGGTCGGCGGACGTGTCCAGAGTGAATGAAGGCGCGTTCATGATGTGATCGATCTTGGGGGAGATGGCGGAAACCGCAACCCGTAATGTGCCCGAAACGAGTATCTGGAAATGCTAGACCAGAATGACCTCAGCAAGGCCAAACCAAACTGTTGCCGGCCGGCAGGATACATACAACACGCCATGCGCTGTAGATATTCGCACAATTCAGGGACTAATCGCTGCGTTTCTGACTGAAGACCGCTGGCTGCGCGCCCGGACCTGAAGTAGCTATCAACTTGAAACCAGCGCGCCGTATGACCTTTTCAGCCGAGAATTAATTGCGAGACCAGCTATGTTCCAACTTTATGCAGCCATCTGGCGGGTTAGTGGGCGCCGCCAAATCATCTTGATTGCCCTGTCAATTGCGGTGGCGGCGCTGGCAGCAGTTCCATTGGGATTTCAAAAAGAAATCATCAATGGGCTTACTGACTCCGAGCTAGACCGCACCAGCCTATTCCGTCTGTGTGGCGGTATGCTTGCAATGATCCTTCTTAGCCTGTTGCTCAAATGGCTGCTCGGGTATCGCGCAAGTATTCTGGGCGAAGACGTGGTCCGCATGCTGCGTGCACGCATCTATGGGAATGCCATTGAAGCCGGGCCGGAACGGGACACACAGGTTGGCACTTTGGCAACGATGATCTCAGCAGAGGCCGAGGAATTGGGCAAATTTACCGGTAACGCGTTTTCCGAGCCTGTGGTTCAGATCGGCACGCTCATCAGCGTTATCGGATTCATCGCAGCGACTCAGCCGTTTTTGGGCGCCATCGCGCTTTTTATGATTGTCCCGCAAGTCGTTCTGGTCCTTAGCACACAGGGTCAGGTCAACCGATTGGTAGGGAAACGTGTCCGCGTGCTGCGGCATGCTACAGACAAATGCGCCAGCACGAATTTTGATCAATTTAATCAGGGTGTAGTTGATGATTTCAACAATATTTTCGAGACGCGCCGCAGTATCTTTATCTGGAAGTTGTCGACAAAGTTCCTGCTCAGCGCCATCAACGGCGCAGGAATGGTCGGGGTTCTGGCGCTCGGCGGTGCACTTGTAATATCTCGTGAAACCGATGTGGGTACCGTTGTTGCTGCAACGATTGGCTTGGGCCGCTTGCAAGGTCCCACGGGTTTTCTTATTGCTTTTTACCGACAGGTAAGTGCGACACGGGTCAAGTACGAACTATTGCGAGATTCTACTTTGCCCCGAAAAACGCAATCTCAGTAAGCTAGATTTCCAGTGCCGTGATGGGTCGACTTCAGTAATTTTTGATCGCTCATGAGCTGCGCCTGACCGAGCAATCTAAGGCCCCGCGACCTTTAGTGTGGCGTGATTATTCTGCAGGACGAGGCAGTTCGATAAATTGCAGCGTTACGGCAGTCGCGATGCTGCCATTTGCTGCCTCAGATTTCATCAATCGTCCCTACTAGTACCACTTCTTGCGTTTTGCATACACATGCAGCCCGGTGAGAGCCAGAATTCCTAATGCAGAACCCACCAGTAGTGTTGACCAATCCAATTCCTTCATTTGAGACCCCAAGTATGCGGACAAAATTGTGACCGGGAGAATACCCAAACTCGTGGTCCAGATGAAGGTCCACGTACTCACGCGGGTCAGCCCGGCGGCGTAGTTGATCAAATTGAAAGCAATGACGGGGATAAAGCGGCTAATCAGCAAAGTGAATGCCCCTTGATCTTCAACCCAATTATCAAGAGTTTTGGACTGCTTTGTTGATAACCGGTTATAAATTGCGGATCGCCCCAGCCGTCGCGACAACCAGAACGCAAGCAGCGCGCCAAGCATCGCGCCGCACCAGATCAGCGCACTGCCCACAACGGTTCCATACACAGCACCGGCACAGGCAGCCAACACTTCCGCAGGGAACGGAACAAAGCTGTGCAATATCATTAGCGCGATTACAGCGACTGACCCCCAAGCCCCCAATGTGCGAAGCTGGGCCGCCATTTCTTCTGGGCTAGGAAAGTTATCTTCAAACGCCAAGAACAGCGCCGCACCGAGAAAGAGCACTGCGACCAGTCCCAATACGGCAGTAATTCGTCCAGGTGAATTCATTGTCTTCTCTAGCATTCCTCAACAAACTGCGCAATTAGGCGGGGTCTTCCGCCTCAGACAGCCGCGATCAGCCGGCCTTCAGATTTCAGGGCTTCAAATGCCCTATGAGTGTGACGAATACCCTCTACAGGTGAGATCGATGGGTAGTCACCAAGATACCCCCGGATCGGATCGTCGCTTAAATCGGCGGGGACAGCCAACGCGCTGCCTGACGCGGTTATCTGGTGGCCCGGAACAAGTTCAGACAGGATCTCAAGACCGGTTTCGATCGAAAGACACGCTCCGTTCTGATCAAAGACCGGCGCATCCACACCCTCCCGGCTGATTGCAGCGATGAACGCAGAGGCTGTCTCTCCGGCATAAAGCCAGCTGATGTTACCCGTATACGGCACCTCGAAGGGTGCTCCCAGAACCGCATGGGCAATACCAACCGTAAAGCGCGACGTCATCCCCTGATCACGTGCAACGCCATAAACAATATTGGGACGGATTCCGACTGAGGGCACGCCCCAGTCCAGCCAGAAGACTTTTGCTGAGTACTCGTTGGCGAGTTTGTAGGCGCCATAAAGCGTCGATATGACCGGACCTCCGGGCGGCATCCCGTGCACGGCAGTCGAACTGGCATACACAAACCGTTTCAGGTCGGCGCGGCGGCACGCTTCTAGGGCATTGATGGTACCCTCGACATTTACTCGGGCCCCTGTTGCGGGGTTGGCTTTACAGAACGGAACCTGAAGCCCGGCCAGATGAATGATTGATCGGATGCCGTGCCGGGCAACAGTCTCGTGCAGGACCCCAGCATCTGCGATATCCCCGGTTTCCCAGACAAGTTCGGCTGCGGCCTTTTCACCCAGTAACATCGCGGGGCGACGTCGATCGTCGCGCAGATCAAATGCAACAACGGGCACGCCGGACCGGGTCAGAATCGAGACCGTCCAGGCGCCGATACAGCCGCCCGCCCCCGTTATCAACACGGGTCCCTCAATCCGGGTGCGGTCCACGAGGAAACTCTCAGTCAGGAATTCCATACCAATTAACCTTTTCGCAAATCTATAGGGAGCCAACGTTGCACCGAAACGCCCGGAAATCCATTCAATTTGTGCATGCCGGTAACCAGACAGCCCGTCACTTTGATCCGTGGTCTATGATTTTATCTGGCTTTCGCAGAAACTGCGTCTTGGTAGGAAATACGCGACTTTCAGTTTCCTGAACTTCTCAACTGAAGAGGCCCATAACCTGCCGGGTGAAGCAGCCGGTCCATCTTATTGGCGATCCTCCACAAACTTCACTGAAAGCTGGCCTAGTTCACAGCACCGATCCGGATGATGGACGTCAATAATACTTGTCGCCAATCCGTAAGTGGGCGTAATCTTGCATTCCGGCCCCGCGACTTGGAGAATGTCGGCGCAAGGTTTAATCACAAGGACACTAAATGTTAAACTGGGGAATTTTGTCGACAGCGAAGATCGGGATCCAGCATGTTATCCCGGCGATATTGAATTCAAACAACGGCGTCGCTCGTGCAATTGCAAGCCGCAGCAAGAGCAAAGCAAAAGATGTGGCTGAGCGATTTGCGATTCCTCATGTCTTCGGCAGCTACGATGAAATGCTCGCCAGCGATGTGGTCGATGCAGTCTATATTCCGTTGCCGACATCGCATCATGTAGAATGGACGATCAAGGCAGCAAACGCGGGAAAACATGTTTTGTGCGAAAAGCCTATTTCGCTGAATGCCACAGAGATAGACGACATCATCACAGCGCGAGACCAAAACAACGTGCTGATCAGCGAAGCATTTATGGTGACCTACCATCCACAATGGCACAAGGTTCGCTCGTTAATCGCGGATGGCGCGATTGGGACACTGAAACACGTGCAGGCGGCATTCTCTTATCACAACACCGACCCCGGCAATATGCGCAACATTCAAGAACTGGGCGGTGGTGCCTTGCCTGATATCGGCGTTTATCCAACTGTGACGACGCGATTTGCGACGGGTGCAGAACCGCAAAGAGTCTCTGCCCGCGTGGAGCGAGATCCTCGCTTTGGCACAGACATTTATGCGACTTGCCGCGCGGACTTTGGCAGTTTTGAAATGACGATGTATGTCTCGACTCAACTGGCATTAAGACAGGAAGTCTCGTTTCATGGTGACAAAGGCTGGATCGAGGTCAAGGCCCCCTTCAACGCCGGTTTATATGATGCTGAAGTCGTGACGTTGCATAACGCTGACCATGGAGAGGCACGACATTACCGGTTTTCAGGGGTCAATCACTATCAGTTGCAAGCCGAAGCTTTCGGGCGGGCAGTGACGGGTTCACCGGATGCTGAGGGTTTATTCAGCCTGGAGAATTCTCGACAAAACCAAATGCTGATCGACGCAATTTATCGCGCCGGTGAAAGTGGTCTGTGGGAGGATGTCTAGTTTCTGATCCCCGTCTCTCTAGCGTGAAGCGCGCCCCGGACACAGCATACTTCCACCAAACAGAAACACTAAAAGCGGCATGAACAGAAACCTGATGCATCTTAGCCAAGCCGCATACCTGTCCTAAAAAGCAGGACCACTTCACAGTGCACGCTGTTTTGGATGGTTTGGAAGGTCTCACCCACCAGCGTAATTTCGACCCGCTCAAAGACGACCTCTTTTTTATCGTGGCCGCCAACGACATGCAGCGCGAAATGATTTTTCCGACCTTGCTTCGAGAATTGCATGATGAGGTAATTCGAATTGCTTTCGAGTTCATTCCATCCGGGCATCCCACACCCAGCATGATGCGTGACGCACGTTGCCATCTTGCTTTGACACCATTTCCACCCGATGCCACGGACATCATTCAAAAGCCGGTTCTCAAAGGAAAGATGATGTGTTTCTTTGACGCTACGGTCCAAGAGGCTCCGGCCACATGGGCAGACTATTGTCGTGCCGACCACCTTACAGTGCGGTTTCCCGATGGCGGAACCTCGCTCCGGGCGCTAACCGGAGTCGATAAATCAAATGTCCGCGAAGCACTGATCTCGGTGCCAAACTTTGGCGCGATTCCACCTTTCATAAAAGGCACCCGGCTGATCGCGACTGAAATGGATTTGATGAAGCTGTGTACGTTGAGCGACCTCGACATGGGACCGGTTCCTGCGCGATCCGATCCTGTTACGATCTATATGTCCTGGCATCGCCGCAGTAGTGATGAACCCGCGCATAAATGGCTTCGTGGAAGGTTCGAGAGAATTGCTGAGAAAATCATGACTGTGGACCAAGTTTCCTGACGCATTGTTTTGCCCGATCCGTACAAAACAACCGCCAACCCGCACAAGACATCAGGCTCAGGGTACATAGTCCGTCGGCGCCGGATCTTGTAATGTTTCGAGATAGTTCACCATCTCGATCAGCTTGGTCGGCATCGGGGTTATCACTCCATTTCCGGTGTCGAAACCGATCATATCGCCGCCCAGAAAACTGTCGAATATTGGCATACCCTCGCGCGGGAGTGTGCGCCGGGAATAGCCGTCTATGATCGACATGATCTCAAGCATCGGCCAAACCCCGTCGCGGCGCGCAGCAATCTGCGTCAGGTCTGCCGGCGTCGTGCCCAGACCAGACGCGGCAGGACCGTCGCCACGTCCGGTGTCACCGTGGCAGGAAGCGCAGTTCTGCAAATAGAGCATCCTCCCGGTGCTTGGGGCTTCCAGCGAACATCCCATGGCAAGCAACGGGACTAAAAGCAGAAGGTGCTTCATCAATGACCTGCATTCATTTGCGTTTGACTGACGCTAACGCAGCGGACCAAAAGATGTCTTGATCCTGATCAAGTGCGTCGGCTGTCACGTGGCGGTCAAATAACCATGCCGAGCCTTTTGGAGCGGGCGGTCAGCGCCAAAGGGCTGCGCTTGGGCAGCCCGACCGGTTTCGCTTCTCTGTTTATGCGCGCATCAGAATCATGCTGCGCCATGACATTCAGGCTTTTTCTTAAACCCGCAATTTCAGCGCCTTGTTCATCGCGTTGAGGCCTTTTTCGGTGCCTTCTCCAATGAGAGGAAGCAAAACATTGGACAGCATGCCTTTGAAGCGTTCGCCGTGGCGAAACAGCGTGGTGCCATCCGCAGTATCTTCCATTACGAAGTAGTGGTCTCCATCAAAGATGCCTTTGATACCAAGCTGCCCGACCCAACACCGCTCGCAATTTTTGTCGCTGACAAGCACCGTAGGTGTAAAACTCACCGGGGCGTTACCTGCAGATTGGATAGTGACTTCAAGACGA
>CBDTVL010000107.1:0-12326 GCA_965363755.1 uncultured Sulfitobacter sp. | reverse complement strand
GGCCAAAGCAGAGGCAGGGCCGGACAGATCTGGAAAAGCGCTTAGCGCTTTTGACATATCAACTGCTGACATCGGGAAGGCCTCGAAACTGGTATAAAACAAGTGGCCCGGCGCACCGGACTCGGACCAGCACTGGCACGCCGCAAGAAAATTAAGACCGGTGCCAAAGCCGAGTTCAGCAATGTGAAAACCATCTCTGAACCGCTCCGGTAAGTTATTGCCCTGCAGAAAGACATGTCGGGTTTCATCCAACCCGTTTTCCAGCGAAAAATACGGGTCGTCAAAGCGTGTCGAGACCGGCACCCGCCCATCACGCCATTCAATATCTGCTTGCTGGTTCGGCATTTTCTGGTCCACTAAGGTCGCTCTATCGGCGCGACAATGGTGAGAGGTGTACTCTTTGGCAATGGCAGACGTAACCGTACGCGGGGCCGGGATTTTTGGCTTGTCCATCGCGCGGGAATGCCAGTTGCGCGGCGCGTCTGTTCAAGTGATTGATCCTTATGGTGTGGGTGCCGGATCCAGCGGCGGCATCGTCGGCGCATTGGCTCCGCACACGCCAGAAAGATGGAACGCCAAAAAGGCATTTCAGTTAGAAAGCCTGCTGATGGCTGAAGCATTTTGGGCGGGGGTCGAGGCTGACACCGGTTTGAGCTCAGGTTATGGCCGCACCGGTCGGTTGCAGCCTATTACTGACATGAAAGCGCTGAATCTGGCAAAGGCGCGAGAAGCAGGCGCCCCGGATCTGTGGCAGGAAAACGCAACATGGACCGTCATCCGTAGTGGTGCCAGTTGGGCCCCAATCAGTGCAACGGGCTATTTGATACGTGATACGCTCAGCGCCCGAATTCATCCGGCTCAGGCATGTGCGGCATTGGCCGCCGCCATCATTTCAGCCGGTGGCACTGTCGTGACCGACGCTCCGGATCAGGGCGCCGTGGTATGGGCCACCGGTGCATTGGGTCTGGAGAAACTGAGCGAAGAACTTGATAAAAATGTCGGCGGCGCACAAAAAGGTCAGGCTGCGCTATTGCGCCCTGCCGCACCTCTACCCTCGAACGCCCCGCAAATTTTCGCCGATACGGTACATATTGTACCGCATCATGACGGCACCGTTGCCATCGGGTCGACCAGCGAAAGTACATTTGAAAACGCGACCACGACGGACGGCCAGTTGGACGCTCTGATCGCCCGTGCCCTGACGGCGGTCCCTGCGCTCATGGGCGCACAAGTGGTGGCCCGCTGGGCTGGGCTACGCCCCCGCGCCCGCTCTCGTGCACCGATGCTGGGCGTGCATCCCACCCGCTCTGGACAGTTCATCGCAAATGGCGGATTCAAGATCGGATTCGGCATGGCCCCAAAAATAGCTAGTGTCATGGCCGATTTAATCTTGGAAGGAATAGACACAATGCCTTATGATTTTCGCGTAGACGCATCACTTTAGGTCGGAGGTCACATGCCCAATTTGAAATGGATCATTATTTTTCTGGTGCTTGCGCTCGGGATTTACTTTTTGGTGCCCTATGCCATGCCGGACCCCAACAATTTCTAAACAGCAGTAGCCGTTGCGGCCATGCATTGCCGACCATCTGGCGCGCGCACCCAGAATTCCTGGTTTTTCCAGCACAGATTTGCCGTTTCATAATGCATCAATGGCGCTGTTGCGCGAAAGGTGAAGGTCTTCAAGGACCCGAGATGTTCTTGCGCGAGAAGCATAAGATGCTGGGCAAGTAAGGGGCCATGCACAACCAGACCGTCATAACCTTCAACGTTGCGGGCATAGTCGAGATCGTAGTGAATGCGATGACCATTGAAGGTCAGCGCCGAATACCGAAATAACAGCGTCGACGTAAAGGCAACTTCCCGGCTACCAGTTTCGTCCAAAGGAGCGATTGGAGCAACAGGTTTGGGCGAATCAGACATGGGGTCTTCGCGATACACAAGATCGTGCCACTCTGTCAGACACAGCCTGCCGGACTGGTGAATATCATGGCGCAGGGTCACAAAAGCGAGCGGCCCGGTGCGTCCGTCTTTGCGCGCTGCACTTTGCAATGTGCTGGTCTTTACTGCTGCCTCACCTGCAAGCAGATCAGTGTGAAATTCCAACCGCCCCCCAGCCCACATGCGTCGGGGCAGTCCCATATCGGGAATAAGGCCGCCTACCCGGGGATGCCCGTCGCGCCCCAGTTGGTCCGGTGCATATGGTGTCCAGAAATAGAGTTGGTGAAAAAACGGCGGCAGCGGCGCTCCCGCCGTGATTGTGACGGGATCACCCATCGCAATTTGAAACGCCGCAGCACGGGCCGGGTCCAACAGATCGGTTTGACGGTTTGGCGGAGGTGGGTCATTTTGCATAAACGCCAGAGTAGGCAGTACGTGCACAAGGAACAATTGGTAATGGCTCCAAAAATCAGAGCGCTGGATCATCTTGTACTGACTGTCGCCAGCATTTCGGAAACCGTGCAGTTTTACACGCAGGTTCTCGGCGCAGAAGCGCACCCATTTCAGCCGTCTGACGGCAGCACCCGCTGGGGGTTGCAGATCGGGCAGCAAAAGATCAACCTGCATCCGCAGGGGCGGGAGTTCGAGCCCAAAGCAGCCTATCCGCTGCCCGGTTCTGGTGACCTGTGTTTTTTGACGGATACAGCGCTTTCACACTGGATCGCGCATCTGGACGCGCAAGGCGTTATGATCGAAGACGGACCGGTGCCACGCACCGGCGCGACCGGCCCCATCATGTCACTTTATCTGCGCGACCCGGATGGGAACTTGATTGAAATTAGCATGCCAAACTCAAAAAAGGTTTGATCTAACGACCAATCTCGGCCCGCAAAGTTGTCATTAGTTCGCTAAGTGTCTTGACGTATGTCTCGTTCCTAAGATGGCCATTCTGATCAAATTCATTGTTGCTGTTTGCCAAATGCACCTCGGGCCCTGCAAAATGCCCGGCCGAAAGGCGACCATAGCTGCTGAGTGTGCACCGTGAGTTCACTGACGGTGAACAGTTAGGCCTGCACGTTGCGCAGATACATAAAGCATAGGCCAAAGCCCTATGTCCGTTTGTTCGACGCCAGGCGTTTCAGCCAGTCGGCGATCTCTTCATTCTCGTCGCTCAAAACCGGGCTGTACCGATGGCAGTTCTCGCTGATCTGAAATGTCCGGCAGGCCAGCGCAATGCTAACCCCACCCAGTGCGACCGCATTCATAGCCATCTCTCGCCTTCGAGATGGCCTCAGCGCTTTTTTCCAAGGGCTTCCTTCAGCAAATCGTTCTGCATGCTCATCTCGGCATACATCTTCTTAAGACGCCGGTTCTGCTCGGCCATGTCCTTCATCTCGGCAATCAAAGAGGCGTCCATTCCGCCAAACTTGGCCCGCCACTTATAAAAGCCTGCGCTGCTCATCCCATGCTCGCAGCACAGCTCAGAAACCGGCGTACCGCCCTCTGCTTGCTTCAAAATGTCCATAATCTGTGCGTCGCTAAATCGTGCTGTCTTGATCGAAAATCTCCTCAGATATCTTGCCGAGAAAATTCTACTTTTGAACACCACTAATTTTAGGGGGGATTACCACAAGACCAGCGGCGATAGCGGCTTAGGGTGCAATTTCACATATTTTCCAAAAGCCACTAAAGGCCTAATTCCATATCAAAGATCACGGCCAAAAGTGCGGTCTGGTCAAGAAGTAAAAAACCCTCTTCACCACTGTGCAAGTCCACAATCGTGATCATCACCACAAGCAAAAACCCCGCAAATACAAATGTGCGCCAGGTGAGGCTACGTCCAACCAGCCCCGATCGATTTCCGAGCATAAAAAGTGCGGCAATAGCCGCCGCCAACAGCGTAATTTGAGTCAGGTCCGAAACTGGAACCGAGAAGGCCTGCATCCGAAGCAAGTGGGCGTCCAGAGCGACATTCATGGCTCCTGCAAAAAATGTCTTGATTGGTGGGGGCAGCGGATCAGCGGTCGATTTAATCGTTAGCGGCCATAGCTTGGCCTGCGCCCGCAGGCTCGTGTCGAGAAATTCCACAACGTCGTCGCTGCTATCCAACCTGTCATCAACAGGCACCACTCGGGTTTTGGCGTATTCCAATATTGCAAACTTGAGCTCTGTCCGCCCAGGCTCTGCCAGATAGTCGGCCCTAGAAAAAACAGTGCTCAGTGCCGCAGCCTCGTCAATTGCTGTGATTTTGCGGGTCTGAGAAATATTGAGCGCGTTGCTAAAACTAAAGGCGAGAAGAAGCCCTAATAGAGCAAGGATCGCGCTCAGTGACGTTTGGCCTGCGACCAGATCAACTTCCTTTCCGGAGGCAATTGTTTTGCGTCGATAGGCATGACCAACAGAATGTCCAATATACGCAGACATCGGCAAGACTACCAAAAGTGAAACCGCGACCGTCAGAAAACTCAGCGCTGGTAGATTGATCTCTCCGTACAAGGCGGCAGCAGTCGTGGCGTCCATTTCCTAGCTTTCTTAATTCATTTCAATTCTAGTTCTAGCAATCATAAAGGTTCAGAAAAACTATGCAATTGACCTTCGCAGCCTTCTTGGGTTCCCCCTTTTCTCTTTGGCCTGAGGCATGCACCGAAATTACAAGAACAAAAAGGAGATAACGTTAGTTGGCCCACTGAGCATACCGCGCCACATCGCCTAGCGAATGTCCGGTTCTGGCCGTTCCGTACGATGAATTGCAGGTATAGCTACCTGTTTGAGTGCCAATCCAACTTGCATGCCCAGAACAAAGATTGATAAATCAGTTTCTGAGGCTTTGACCCGGTTTCTGCCTGAAAATGGTCGGAACTCATCTTGCAGGAGAGTACTTTTTGTCAACCAGTTTTACCAAGTTCAAAGATCGTATCTGGTTTGCAGTAGATCGCGGAACAAAGGGCCTAGCGACGGCCTCCAAGCCTGTTCAGTCCGTGGGGTATTCAATTGTGCGTGCCTTGCTGTGGCTGGCTTATTTTCTACCGAGGAGCCCCCTTCGCGAAACCGCTTCGTCCTGGTCCAAAGCAGCGTCCGTAAACCCGCCACGTGCATTGTACGGTGGTTACGCCACTCGCTTTATTCTTGCGCTAAAACGTATGGAACTTCTGCGCCTCGGAAAGACCGATGAAATAGACGGGCTACTGGAAATCCCCGATCAGGCCCTGCTCGACAATTGTCTTAAGGAAAACAACGGCGTCTTAATGGTGATGCCGCATTGCCACGCGTCAGTTGTGATGGTCCGGGCGCTGGCGGCTCGTTACCCCACTTTGATGCTCATACGCGAACCGGCAACCGAGAGCCGCGCCATAACGCAGCGACCCTACTATTCCCATATCGGGTGCGAATTGTTTGAAACGCGGCGCAACAGCGACGCATTGGTTGCGCGAGCGGTGCTGAACGCGTTGCGAAAGGGCAAGATTGTTGTTGGTGTCGTGGATCGCATCAAAGAGGCCCCCCCTGCCGAACACCCCGTCAGAAAAGGCGACGATACTGTCCGCGCGACCGTTTTTGGAAAACCTGCGGGTTTTGTTGGGTGGCCTGCGCGATTTGCCGCAAAATGCAAAGCCCCCATACTTCCTGTGATGGTCGAACAGACCGTTGATCACCTGACAATACACTTCGGTGACGTCATCAAACCAACAGATCAGGTCGAAACCACGCAACGCTGGGTTGCGGCATTGGAGACGCTTATTTGCCGGTTTCCCTTTGATTGGGGATTTGTTTACGATAAACATTGGGCGCGTATTTTGCGCCGTTAGTTGATAATATAATGCAATATATGACCAAAATTACATGAAACCGCAGTTTCATATTCCCTTTGTTCGCCAACCAATGCAGCCATGAGTTATGAATTGATCACTGCGCTGACTCTGTTTGCCTTTGTCTCGTCCATCACCCCCGGGCCCAACAACCTGATGTTGATGGCTTCTGGTGCAAATTTCGGATTTCGCCGCTCGGTGCCACATATGTTTGGCGTCACCCTTGGTTTTATCCTGATGATCATATTGGTCGGCGTCGGCCTTGTGCAGGTATTTGAAGCTTATCCGCTCAGCAATACTGTGCTCAAAGTCGTCAGCATTGCCTACCTGCTTTACCTTGCGACCAAGATTGCCACCGCGGCGCCGCTCGAAAAAGGTGAGACTGCAGGGACGCCAATGACCTTGCTGCAAGCGGCCCTTTTCCAATGGGTCAACCCCAAAGCATGGACCATGGCAGTGACTGCCGTAACAGTTTATACCCCTGACCACACGCTGACGTCCATCGCAGTTGTCGCCTTGGTTTTTGGGACACTCAACCTGCCATCTATCGGGTCATGGACGTTTTTGGGCCAGCAAATGGCACGTATTCTAACCAACCCGCGTCGCATGGTTTTGTTCAACTGGACCATGGCGTTGCTCTTGGTCACATCACTGTATCCCGTGCTTTTCCCTTAACAAGTACACTGGGGGAAATCTGATGGTCATGCGACCTTCGTAATTTGAGAACCGGCCGCTGCCCTATCTGCATTGCAAAGGTCTGAATTGCTCGCCATATAAAGACCCGTGACCGCTAGGAGCGCTGAATGACCCACTACCTGGATTTCGAGAAACCGCTGGCCGAGATTGAAGGCAAAGCTGAGGAGCTGCGCGCGCTGGCCCGTTCAAACTCTGAGATGGACGTAGCGGATGAAGCCAAGGCGCTGGACAAGAAAGCTGATGACCTTTTGGTCGATCTCTACAAAAACCTGACGCCCTGGCGCAAATGCCAGGTAGCACGTCACCCCAACCGCCCCCACTGCCGTGATTATATCAAGGCCCTTTTTCAAGAATATACACCGCTGGCCGGGGATCGCAATTTTGCCGATGATCACGCGGTGATGGGCGGTTTGGCGCGTCTGGATGGCCGTCCGGTCATGGTGATTGGCCATGAAAAAGGCAATGACACTAAATCGCGGATCGAACGAAATTTCGGCATGGCACGTCCCGAAGGCTATCGCAAAGCCATTCGCCTGATGGAGATGGCCTCCAAATTTGGTTTGCCAGTCATCACTTTGGTCGACACACCGGGGGCGTATCCCGGTAAAGGTGCAGAAGAACGTGGTCAGTCCGAGGCCATCGCGCGCGCCACCGAGAAGTGTCTGCAAATTGGTGTGCCACTGGTCTCTGTCATTATAGGCGAAGGTGGGTCCGGCGGCGCCGTTGCTTTTGCCACTGCAAACCGGGTCGCGATGCTGGAGCACTCGATTTACTCGGTGATAAGTCCCGAAGGCTGTGCGTCGATCCTGTGGAAGAATTCAGAGAAGATGCGGGAAGCCGCAGAAGCGCTGCGCCTAACCGCGCAGGACTTGATCCAGTTGGGCGTCGCGGACGTGATTATTCCAGAACCATTGGGGGGCGCGCATCGTGATGCAAACGCTGCCATGAACGCCGTCGGCAATGCGATCAAAAAAATGCTCGACGGATTGGACGGAAAAGAAGCCAAGGACCTCGTTAACGATCGGCGGCGCAAATATCTGGACATGGGGTCAAAAGGCCTGGCCGCGTAGTCCTGTCGCAAGACCAACGGTCTGAGCTCTGCGAAGATCGCGGGATAATGCGCTTCTGATGCCGCGGATTTAGCTTCGCCAGCGCAGCACGCGCCGCTCTATCAAAGCGATCAACCAGCTGGTCAGCACACCGAGGACCGACAGGATGACAACACCTGCAAACAACCGCTCCAGATCGTACAGTGCGCCTGCCTGAAGGATATAGGCCCCAACTCCATATTCCGCTCCCAGCATCTCGGCAGCCACCAGCAGGATAATCCCGATCGCGACGCTGACTCGCAACCCAGAAAGGATTCCCGGCAGCGCGCCGGGCAACACGATCTTGCGCACGATTGATGACCAACTCAGACCAAAGCTTTGCCCCATCCGCACCAATGTTCTGTCTACACTGTCGACAGCGCCATATGTGGCCACAACTGTTGGCGTGAACGTCCCCAGCGCGATCAACGCATATTTCGACACCTCATCAATGCCGAACCAGATGACAAATAGGGGCAACAGCGCAATTTTGGGAATTGGAAAAATCGCGGCGACCAGTGGCACAAGACCGGCCCTGACGTAGCTGAACAGGCCGATCATCACGCCAACACCGATGCCAGCCGAAATCCCAATAATGCTACCCACCACCAAACGCGAAAGCGACGGTAGCAGATGCTCCCATAACCCGCCGGTCCGCCAAAGCTCGACAAAGGTCACCATCACGTCACTGGGGCGTGGCAAGGTCAGGTTGGTGATCCAGCCTGCCCGCGTTCCCCATTCAATCAGCGCAATCAGGGCCACAAATACGGCCAGCCCGACGCCTCGTTTCGCCATCGGGCGAAAGCCACCGCCGCGAAATGAAACCGGGGTGCCCTCAGACATGTAGTAATTCCTGATCCGCTGCCGCTGCCTCTCGTTTCATCAGGTCCCACAATTGCGCCTGATGCGTCTCAAGCATGGGGTGACCCATGTAGCGATCAGCCAACGGCAAATCGATCTCAACCACTTCACAAATGCGGCCGGGGCGGCGCGACAAAACCACGATTTTGTGACCCAGCCGAACCGCTTCGGCCAGATTGTGCGTGACGTAAACGCCGGTAAACGGGGCCCGTGTCCACAAGGCGATCAGGTCATCCATCAGCAATTCACGGGTCTGCGCATCCAGCGCCGACAGCGGTTCATCGAGCAGCATGACCGCCGGATTCACTGCCAATGCCCGGGCGATAGCCACCCGTTGTTTCATGCCGCCTGACAATTGCCGGGGCAGCGCTTTTCTGAATTCGCTCATTTTGGTACGCAGCAGAACATCATCAATAATTTTGGATCTGTCGACTGGGCTTAACCCATGATCCTCGAGTACCAAAGAGATGTTCCCGACCACATCCCGCCACGGCAGCAACGCAAAATCCTGAAACACGTAAGTGAGCGGATTAAGACAGCCATCCGGCGGCGTTCCCAGTTGCAGGATCTGACCGGCGTCGGGTTTCTCAAGTCCTCCAATCAGCCGTAACAACGTGGACTTACCACATCCTGACGGCCCAATGACGCAGACAATTTGTCCCGCCGGAATATCAAGTGAGACATCGTCAAGCACCGAGATGTCGCCATAGCTGTGGGTGATGTTTTGTAATGACAGATTCATAATGCCGCCCTACGCGGCCTCGTCAAACGGTGTCAACATAAGATGGATCAACCAGAGTCTCGACTGTAATGCCGTCCTTGACCAACTTCTCTGATTTAAACCAATCGACCTGATCAGTCACAGACGCCATGTTCAGTGCTGCCCCCTCATTAATCCGCATCGCTCCATTCACAATAGAGGGTTTGGCCTTTTCGTAAGGTCGATCGGCGTAGACGTATTTATGGACCAGCTGCACCATCGCTTCGGCGGCATCTTCGCCTGCGGTTTTATCGACCAGAGCAGCATTGAAGTCAGCCGCGCCTTTGGAGAACGCCCGCAGGAACGCTTGCGATTTTGACCTCTCATTGGCCGCATTGGCGGCTGACGTGAATACGGTGGTGACTTGATAGTCTGGCAGATAGTCGGCAACACTGCCGATGATGTGGACAGCGCCGGACGCGGCCAGAGGCTTTGCGATGTGCGGCACAATCGACCAAGCATCAACCTGCCCCGATTTTAGCGCGCCAATGATAGCGCCGACCTTTTGCAGCGGGGTAAAGCGGACACTGGCGCCTTCGGATCTGCTAATCTTGGCCCCCATGTAGTGAAAACTGGATCCCGGCTGTGTCACCGCAAAACTCTTGCCATCCAGCATTTCCGGAGAAGTCAGCCCCGCCTGAAACGCTGCGTTGGATGCCAGTATTTTCTGACCGTCAATGCCTGCCTCTTCGCTCAGCGCGCCACCAATCACCTTGGTTGCGCCTTTTTCCGCGAGTGAAATCAGCCCGCCCGAAATCGCCGTGACGGCAAAATCGGCATCACCTGATGCAATGGCAACCGCCATGGGTTGCGCTGCCTCAAAGAACCTAAACTCTACATCCAGACCTTCTTCGGCAAAATATCCCCGCTCAAAGGCGACAAAGCTGGCCGCATGGCTGGTAAAACGCAGCGCGCCTACGTTCAGTTTGGTGTTGGCCAATACCGGGTTGGCGAGTGCTGGCAAAGTCGCCGCAGCGCCCATCAAGCCAAGTGCACTGCGTCGTGTGAAATCAGTCATGAAGAATCCTTCCATGGTTTTGAGCGCATCACCGGCTCTCTTTCGGACAGGATATTGCGCAATCGCGGCTCAAAGCAATCAGATTGCCCTAAAAGGATGTCAGATCGTCAACATCCGAAGCCCTTGCGTCACGTCAGAGCGAACCGCGAGACGCAGCCCGGGTTCGTCACCTGCCTTGAGCGCCGCAAGTATCAGACGATGAAAATGTGGCGGTTCGGTTCGGCGCAGACGCGCATAAAGCGCCCGCATCGTGGGGCCCAATTGGAGCCAAACGGTTTCTGCCATGGCCAATATCGCGGGGGCCTGAGCTCTGAGGTACAAGGTACGGTGAAAATCCAGATTGGCCCGTATGTACCCAACAGAGTCTCGGTTTGATGCCGCTTCTGCGATGACGGCGTCGATAGACTGCATCCGATCGATCAGCGCGATATGCGCACGCGGCAGCGCCCGGCTTGCCAGTTCGACCTCAAGCAACGCCCGTAAAGCTGCCAGTTCTTCGATCCGCTCGCTGCTCAACTCAGGCGTCGACACCCGGCCAGAGGCAGACAGGAACAATGCACGTTCAGCGACAAGACGACGCACGGCCTCGCGGGCGGGGGTCATCGAGACGCCGTATTCCTTTCCGATACCACGCAAAGTCAGCGCACTACCCGGTGCGATTTCACCGTACATAATGCGCGTGCGCAGCGCTCGGTAGACGGTATCATGAGCCGAAGGTGTCGCCTCGGCCGGGCGTGGATTGATCATCATGTCGGCGTTTGTGATCACAAATATCACAAAGGTCAATCCTGCATGAACAGTGGCCCCGTATCAGCCGCCGCTCTGGATTGGTGACATCGTGTTAGTCGTCGTAGAAATTGTCGCTCTGAGGCCGATCTAGAACCGAAAGCGGTGCAGGTCTGACCCTTCTCGACGCAACCAGCCACGGGCGTCTTTGTAATCGCCATAGAGGTGCTGGACCACGTCCCAGAATGCGGGCGAGTGGTTCATTTCCTGCAAATGGGCCACCTCATGAGCCGCGACGTAATCCAGCACCTCAGAAGGGGCCATGATCAAACGCCAAGAGTACATTAATCCGCCCGAGGATGAACACGATCCCCAGCGCGACCGGGTGTCGCGAATCGACAGACGTTCGTAGGGGCGTCCCAGGGCCGCGGCATAATGATCTGACGCGGCAGCAAGCCGTCCGCGTGCGGTTTGTTTGAGAAATCCACCAAGACGCGCTGCTACACGGTCCGGTGCACCGGGAACAACAAGCGCACCTTCCGAGACTTGCACACGGCGCCCTGGCCCCGACATGATCTGAACCATTTGTCCCTGAAACGGTATGCTGGCCCCCAGCCCGACAGTCTCATCAGGTGTACGTGCCTGTAGGTGCTTCCGAATCCACGTCTCTTTCTGCGCCGCAAAGTCCAGCGCTTCTGCTTCCGGACATCGCTTGGGAAGGGTCAGTGTCACTCTTCCATCCAGCTGTGAGATGCGCAATGAGATGCGCCGCGCCTGCCCTGATCGGCGCAGCAGCAGCGGTATTGGCGGATCACCACGCAGGATATGATCTGACATAAGCTTCCCCTCATACGCGTAAAGGCTTTGACACTGCCTGCCTCATATGGCACTTGGCCGGAATCGTCGACAAGACTCATGACATTAAAAAGGGGATTACACATGCCCAAAGAAGAATGGGGTGTAAAACGCATTTGCCCGACTACAGGCAAACGTTTCTACGACCTGAACCAAGTGCCGATCGTTAGCCCTTACACGGGCGAAAAGGTCGAGATGGAAAATGGCAAAAGCCGGATGATCGCGGCGGATGCCGAGGATGCGGTGACAGCCAAAGCCAAAGAAGCGGAGGCCTCGGAAAAGGATGATCTGCTGGACGACGACGATGACGTCGATGTTAATCTGGACGATGATGTTCTGGAAGACGACGACGATACCGTCCCACTGGAAGAGATTGCAGATGTTGCTGCGAATGACGACGACAACTAAACCGTCGTTTAGATAACACCCATTGCGTGGACCGGTTTTTTCGCTTGATCCGGCCCACGCGAGCGCCTAGATACCGGCGCAGTATTGGCGACATCCAATACATCGGGGCCTTAGCTCAGCTGGGAGAGCGCCTGCATGGCATGCAGGAGGTCAGCGGTTCGATCCCGCTA
>CBDTVL010000106.1:0-12390 GCA_965363755.1 uncultured Sulfitobacter sp. | reverse complement strand
TGCCGAAGCCAAGGCGCAAATGTAGTCCTTCACGGGTTAGATGAAGGGCAGCTGCGGGCGTCAGCACGAAAATTGGGGCCCGATGTAACCTATGTCGGCGCGGACCTTCTTGAAGCCGGTGCCAGTGAAAAAATAATTGATTTTGTTGTCGAACAACACGGACGTATCGATGGTTTGGTGAACAACGCGGCCGCTTTGGATCGCTGTACAATTGAAACGATTTCGCCGGAGTTGCTTGACCGGGTGATTGGAGTCAATTTGCGTGCGCCTGTATTGCTCATTCAGGCTGCCGTCGCGCAAATGGCAAAGCAGAAGTCCGGTGGCAACATTCTGAACATCGGATCGATCAACGCGTCCTGCGGTGCACCGACATTGCTGATATATTCGGCCAGCAAAGGCGCGCTTGAAACGGTTACCCGGAATCTAGGGGCAAGCCTTGCTAGCAGGCGTGTGCGAGTAAATCAGATCAATGTTGGCTGGACGGTGACCGAAAACGAGAACCGCATTCAGATCGCCGAAGGTCAGCCTGAAAACTGGCACGAATTGGTGCCCCTCAATTATAAGCCGAGCGGTGCCTTGTTAAGCCCCGGTCAGGTCGCTCAGCATGCGGTATTCTGGTTGTCTGATAACAGCGCACCGGTAACGGGGCAAGTCTGTGACGTCGAGCAATATCCCATGATAGGCCAGGCGTTTGGCAGTAACTGGAGCGACAAATGACAAAGACGGAGAACCAGACATGAAGCAGACATGGCGTTGGTATGGGCCGGATGATCCCGTCAGTTTGGCAGACATAAAGCAAGCAGGTGTCGAAGGGATCGTCACCGCGCTGCACCATGTGGCGCCTAGTAGTGTCTGGACCCCGGCCGAGATCGAAAAACGCAAAGCGGAAATTGCAGTGCTGCCCGATGGCACGCCAAGCGGGCTGCACTGGGATGTGGTCGAAAGCGTATTTATCAGCGACGACATCAAAGCGCGTATAGGGGACTGGCGGGCCCAGTTGGACAATTACAAGCAAACTTTGCGCAACCTTGCGAACGCAGGAATCGGCGTTGTGGCCTATCATACCATGCCGGTTCTGGACTGGACACGAACTGATCTTAAATGGAAGCACCCAAATACCGGGTTAGCATTGCGTTTTGACTACGTCGAGATGGCCACGTTTGACATTCATATCCTTAGCCGATCCGGGGCCGCCAATTCCTATCCCGAAGAAATTGTCGAACAGGCTGCAGCGCATTTTTCCAATATGAGCGACGGTCAGAAGAAATCGCTGACAAATAATCTAACGGCCGGGCTACCCGGCTCAGCAGAAGGCTGGACTCTGCAAGGATTTTCAGAGCGTCTCGCGATTTGGCATGGAATAGACGCAGATCAACTTCGGCGAAATCACATCGATTTTCTAAGCGAGGTCGTTCCTCTAGCCGAAAAAATTGGTATTCGCATGGCGTGCCATCCCGACGATCCACCTTTTTCGATCTTTGGATTACCGCGCATCATGTCAACAGAACAGGATTTTCAATCCATGTTTGACGCGATCGATTTGCCCGCGAATGGCATGACGTTCTGCACTGGGTCGCTTGGGGCGCGTGCCGACAACGATCTTCCGCAAATGGCACGTCGGCTGGGCCCGCGTATTCATTTTGCGCATCTGCGGAATGTTCGACGCGAAACCGAAGGGATCCCTTGTTCGTTCTATGAGGATGATCATCTGAGCGGATCAACCAACATGGTGCGCGTCATTGAAGCATTGGTGGCTGAAGAAGCCCGCCGTAGTTTGGCCGGAGAAACCGTTGCCACAATTTCGATGCGCCCCGATCACGGGCACGAATTGCTGAACGATATCGGCGGTGGCGGCAATCCAGGGTATACTGCCATTGGCCGCTTGCGTGGACTGGCAGAATTGCGCGGGGTGTTGATGGCATGTGAGGAGATTTTGGCGTGAGATCAATCCCGGCAATTACCTTACATTCCAGATGTTGATTGATCTAGATACCGTCGCCGAAAGGATATCATCAAATGCTCGCTGATTGTTTTGAAATCATAGACCCACGTTTTCGTAAGCTTGTTCTCGCAAACGTGCGGGTTGAACAGTTGTGGACCGGCGGGCGCTGGGCCGAGGGACCGACCTATGTTCCTGCTGGGCGCTTCGTGTTGTTTTCCGACATTCCCAATGATCGTGTGATGCGGTTCGACGAAATCAGCGGCGCGACTTCTGTGTTTTCCAACCCAGGCGGATTCCAGAACGGGCGCACGTTGGACCGTATCGGCCGCGTGATTTCTTGCGAACACGGGGGCAGACGGGTGTCGCGCATTGAGCATGATGGAACGGTCTCTAGTCTGGCCTCGTCATTCGAGGGAAAGCGGCTGAATTCGCCCAACGATGTGGTAGTGAAATCGGACGGCTCTATCTGGTTTACCGATCCGACATATGGCATCGACAGCGATTATGAAGGTCACATGTCTGATAGCGAAATCGGCGCTTCGTATGTCTATCGTATTGACCCGCAATCCGGTAATATATCTGCCGTTGCCACAGATTTTATGAAACCGAACGGTCTGGCGTTTAACGCCGATGAAACCCGACTCTATATTTCTGACACTGGTCTTAGCCATGATCCCGCCGGGCCGCATCACATCCGGATTCTGGACGTCGCGGACGACAACAAATCGCTGATACCAGGCGGCAAGATATTTGCGACATGCGATGCGGGTGTGTTTGATGGATTTCGTTTCGACAGGGCTGGAAATATCTGGACCAGCGCCGGAGACGGTGTGCATTGTTTTGCACCAGACGGCGCATTGCTTGGCAAAATCAAGATTCCTGAGGCAGTCGCCAATGTCGAGTTTGGCGGACCAAAACGCAATCGGTTGTTTATCTGCGCGTCTCAAAGCCTTTATGCCGTGTTCCTGCGTACAAATGGGGCGGAACCAACCTCAGCCTCCGACAAGCCCTGAAAGAGATCTCTTTGCAAAGCGTAACAACGCCAGACTGTAACGAAACAGGCGGAACCAGATTTAGGGCCCGGGCCGAACATCGACAATGGTTGCTGTCGCAAGCGGACTCGCTTCTGGGTTTTTTCCGCACGGGCGCGCTCAATCCCGCTGGTGGGTTCTATCAGTTGGATGCTAGCGGGCGGCCGCTGAAACCCAAACCCGGCCATAACGGAACCGAGCGTCAATTGCACGACACTAGCCGCATGGTGCATAGTTTCGCGGTTTCTAAACTGATGGGACGCCCCGGCGCAGACACGTTTATCGATCACGGAATGGATTTTCTGTGGAAGCGGCACCGGGACAACAAAAACGGTGGATATTTTTGGGGCGTTGATGATGATAGGCCAACTAGCCCCGAAAAACAGGCTTATGGCCATGCTTTTGTCTTACTTGCCGCGTCGTCCGCAAAGGTAGTTGGCCACCCAGACGCTGATCGTTTGCTTGCCGATGTAACCGAGGTTTTGTACACGCGATTTTGGGAACCTGCCGTCGGTGCTACCAGCGAGGAATTTGCTGCCGATTGGCGAACCATCAGTGATTACCGTGGTCAAAACTCCAATATGCACCTAGCAGAAGCGCTGATGGCCGCATTCGAGGCGACGGGCGAACAGACTTATCTTGACGGGGCGCAAAGCATCGCTGAGTTGATCATCAACCGCCATGCCCGCGCGCAAGGGTGGCGCGTCGCCGAACATTTTGACGCCAACTGGAACGTGGACACAAAGTACGTCGGCGATCCGGTCTTTCGACCAAAAGGGACTACGCCCGGACATGCGTTGGAATGGAGCCGCCTTCTTGTGCAGCTTTGGGAATTGGGTGAGCGGAAAACTGATTGGTTGCCCAACGCTGCAAAACATCTGTTTTCCAATGCGGTGAAAACCGGTTGGAATACCGGGTCGGGCGGCTTTTACTACACATTGGACTGGGACAATGTTCCTGATCAGACAGATCGGTTCTGGTGGCCTTGCGCCGAAGGTATCGCCGCATCTGCTGTATTAGCATCGGTGGATGAGAACCCACTTTTTGAAGAATGGTACCGCCGCATTTGGCAATTTGTCGATGCGCATGTCATTGATCGTAAGCTTGGGGGTTGGCATCCGGAACTCAATGATCAATTGGAGCCCATGAGTCGCGTTTTTGAGGGAAGACCCGACATTTATCACGCGCTTCAGTCGTGTATCATTCCACTTTTGCCGCCAACTGGAAGCATCACTCGGGGCCTGATATCTATGCGCAAAGAGGCGGGATCAGGGGTGCTATGAGTGTCGAGATGAGGGATATGGAAAACAAGATAGCAATTGTCACCGCCGCGGGTCAGGGCATTGGTCGCGCCACCGCTGAAGGGTTGGCAAAACGGGGCGCCAAAGTCTACGCTTTGGATAACAACCCGGCCGCTTTGGAAAATATGACGGGCATGACGGCAGTCCTGGTGGATTGTACAGATCAAAAGGCGGTGGCCGATTTTTTCTCTGACCTGCCGCGCGTTGATATCCTGGTTCATGGCGTCGGCTATGTGCATCATGGCACAATTGAGGATTGTGGGCCTGACGAATGGGCCAAGACCCTGAATATTACATTGAATAGTGCTTATGTCGTGATCCGCGAAGCAATTGGTAAGATGAAGGAGCATGGCGGCAGCATCGTAAATATTGCCTCACTCTGCTCATCAGTTAAAGGCTTTACCAATCGATGCGCCTATGGTTCTGCCAAAGGCGCTGTAATCGGGCTGACGAAATCAGTCGCAATCGATTATTTGCCCTATAATATCCGCTGCAATGCTGTGAATCCGGGCACCACACTCACACCATCACTAGAAGGCCGCATTGCTGAGCTGGGCATAGAAATGGGTAGCATTGAAAGGGCCCGCCAGGCGTTCGTTGACAGGCAACCAATGGGGCGGCTGGGTACGCCTGAAGAGATTGCTAGCATGTGTATTTATCTTGCCAGTGACGAAAGCTCTTTTGTGACGGGTCAGTGTTTCAATATTGATGGCGGAACACTGATTTAGAGGTTCTGTTGTAGACCAGCTCCTCTTTCAAAAGAGGTTTTTAGTCATCGAGGGCCTTTTGAATGTTCCTGATTTTAGGCGCGCTGGACCAGTCGCACCTTCGAGCGGTATATGGCTAAATCGAGCACTTAGGGCAGCACGACAGCGCGACTGCTCCAGCGCCGGACAATGCGGGCATTACTTAGGCATCTTTTGAGAACCAGCTGCAACGCGGACACTGTTGTTTAGCACATTTAACAGCATCACGTTGATATCTACGGGCAAGCGGTTAACATGACCAATTAAGCGTCCCGCCAGTCGGCATAGGTTGCACGCTAACGCTGGAATTGAACCAATCATGGGGGCAGCTCAGCATACCTGATGTATCAGTCTTTTATGCCGAAAACAGCGAAGACCGCTTTTTGGAATTCTTGAATGAGAGGTTGAGATGAAGCAAAACACCAATTCTAAGTCGTTAGCCAATGTAAAATCCCATCTCGTTGCCGAGTGTTTTAATAAGCTTTTCATTGGTGGCCAGTTCGTTGATCCAATCGACGGAGAGAAAATTCCAACCCACTACCCTGCAACCGGCGAACATTTGCACGAGTTCCCATGGGGCAAAGCCAAGGATATCGAGGCAGCAGTTGCGGCTGCAGAGGCCGCCTGGAAGCAGGGAGCGTGGGCAAGTATGGCCGCGGCCGAGCGCGCAGAGATTGTTGCAAGAATGGCGCAAGGTATCGAGGACAACGTTGAAATGCTGGCCGAGATTGAGGCCGCCGATGTCGGCAAGCCCTTTCGCCAAGCGGCTATGGCAATCGGCGGTGCTGCAGGCGAGGGCAAGTACTGGTGCTCGCTCGGCGCAGCACTGGACGCAGAGCAGGATGCACCCGTCAATTCTGGTGGCGGAGAGGGCGGAGTGCCGCCCGCAGAGTGGGACGTGGTCTATCGGCGCGATCCCATCGGTGTCATCGGCCTGATTTCCGCCTGGAATTATCCTTTGAATGTGGCATTTCGCAAAGTCGCGCCAGCCTTGATCGCTGGCAACTGCGCCATCTTGAAGCCCTCCGAAATTGCCGGGCTATCTTGCATGTTCATTGGCAAGCTCGCGCAGGACGCTGGCATCCCCGCAGGTGTCTTGAATGTAGTTACAGGGGATCGCGAGGCGGGTGCGGCTTTGGCAACCTCTCCCTCTGTCTCTATGATCTCTTTCACAGGTTCAACATTAACGGGAAGTAAGATTATGGAGGCCTGTGCCCCGAAGCTTTCACAGGTCGCGCTCGAGCTGGGAGGTAAGTCGGCATTGGTGGTGTTTGATGACACGGACCTCGATCGAGCCGTCGAGACCACCATCAAGGGATTTCTGACAAACGGCGGGCAGATATGTACCGCGCATACACGTCTTGTGGTTCAGGAAGGCTTGAAGGCTCCGCTGCTAAACAAGTTAAAGGAAGAGCTTGAGAAAATTCCATTCTGTAGCGACCCGATCACGGAGAAAGATCGCGGTGACCGAGCATGGGAGGCGGGAATGACGGACGTGGTCCAACCAGTGGTCTGTGAATCGCAACATAAGAAGATCTTGGAATTCCTTGATGAAGCCAAGGCTGAGGGCGTCGAAATTCTAACTGGTGGCGGCGTTCCGGATGCAGCGACTGTGGGAATTTCGGGCGGGTATTTTATTCAACCGACGGTGCTGACCAACATGACGCGCGATGCAGACGTGTGGCAAAAGGAGGTCTTTGGTCCCGTTCTCTCGGTGCGCTCGTTCTCGACTGAGGAAGAGGCGGTGCTCGAAGCAAACTCCACGGCTTTTGGGTTGGCATCGACGGTCATGTCCTCGGACCCGGCCAAGGCGATGCGGGTAGCCAACCGCATCCGCGCGGGCGCGGTCTACGTCACCTCCACGGGCGAAGGTATTTTGGCAGAGCACCCGGCGGTGTCGCGCGGTGGATTTGGTTGCTCCGGCGTTGGTCGGGAGCTTGGGATTGGTGGCTTACATGAATACACGGAACTGAAGAGCGTCAACTACACGGGCTTTTCGCTTGCCGATGCCAAAAAGTAACACACTGGGTAACTGAGGGTCAGGTCGCGGTTCTGGAAATGCTCACTAAAGTTGAATGAAAGGTTGCTACGTAAATAGTATTACGCCGCTACCACTAAGAGTATCTCTGTATGACGATTTGGAACGGTACTGTTAGAGGAATCTTGATTGAGACGGCAGGGCAGTTGTCTTACGTTGCAGGATGAGAAAACACAGCCCAATCCGATATCTTTAAACGACCCCAAGATCATCCGTTTTGCCGTGATGATGTACGTCCGGTTCCCTCTACCGCTTCGCAATGTGGAAGATATTCTGCAAAAGTGTTGCATCGATATTAACCATGAAACGGTCCGGTTTTGTTGAAGCCGATTTGGCTTGACGTTTGCTTTCGGGACCCAGAAAAAAACGCATCCAACAGAAGCGGGCATGTTCGGATTTGTCCGTCACAACCAGCCAGCTTCCTAGTTCCACCAGCCCTTATGGGCGCGCTTGGGTTGCCGCAAAATACCGTCGCCGTTCGCAGGTGGGCGCATGGGTCAAAAAGTCAATCAACGCACACACACGGCGCGACAAGTATTGGGATGACGGATTCATGAAACAGCTGCCACGGCTGGCTTGCATGCGGATCGCATTCGGATAGTCTTTGGCAAACTTTACGAAAATAAACTTGTGAAATCTGATGAAACATGAAGCCACAATTTTGATCGGCAACAATATCGCAGGAAAACCATCGAAGCATCGTTTGGTTTGCAGCGTCGAATTGCTGCGGGATCTGATGCTGCATAGCCATGGGACTTTGGTTTTCTGAGCAACCAAGGCACTAGAATTTTGGAGTGATTATGGCGGAAGAATATGATCATATTGTTATTGGCGGTGGCTCATCGGGGTGCGTCGCGGCCGCCCGACTGGTCACAGACGGAGACCGGCGTGTGCTGATGCTTGAGGCCGGGCATTCGCATCATCATCCCTTGCTGGACATGCCGCCGGGCATTTTCAAGTTGATCGCCGGCAGCAAGTACATGACGTATCATCACACTACGCCGCAGCAACACCTTGGTGGACGTGTGCACGACATTCCGCAGGGCAATGTTCTTGGCGGGGGATCGTCAGTAAACGCACAGGTTTATATGCGCGGCAGGCCCTCTGATTATGACGAATGGGATGAAATCCTGCGAGGCGACAATGATGGAGCGCCTTGGGACTGGTCTACGGTTTTACACCATTTCAAGCGCATCGAAGGCAACAATCGTTTGCAAAACGACCTGCACGGCGCTGACGGGCCGTTACTGGTTTCGGACCCGGGTCACATTGACGATGTTTCGCGTTGGTTTGTTCAAAGCGTTCAGGAAATGGGCGAGCCCTACAATCACGATTTCAATGGCAGCGGGCAACGCGGTGTCGGATTTTATCAGTTTACCAACCGAAGTGGAAAACGCAGCAGTGCGGCCCATGCGTATGTTGAGCCGCTCAAGAATGATCCGCGACTAACGGTGAAACTGCATGCCACGGTGCGACGTATCGAGATTGCCGACGGAAAGGCAACGGGCGTTACTTACAAAGATGCGTCGGGACGTGAACACACGGCCTATTCCAAATCTGATATTGTTCTGTCTGCAGGGGCCTTGATGACGCCTAAACTACTGATGCTGTCGGGTCTGGGACCGGCCGAGCATCTGGCGTCGAAGGGTATTGAAACACTCGTTAACCTGCCCGGCGTCGGTCAGAATTTGATCGACCATCCCGAGGTGCCGGTGATCTCAGTCGCCAATGGGCCTTACGGCTACTACAAGCAGGGCGTTGGCTGGCGAATGCTAAAAAACGGGCTTCAGTTCAAGATGTTCGGAAGCGGACCTATCACATCGGCCGGACTTGAAGCGGGTGCTTTCATTAATCCCGTTGACCGCGATGCTCCGCCGTCAATTCAGGCTTTTTGCGTGCCGATTGTGTATCTTGACCGGGACTTGCAGGCCGTGTTCGACGACACCTACGGCGTCACCATAACAACAGTTCTGGTCAAACCAAAGTCGCGTGGTTTTGTGGAACTGCGCTCTGATGATCCTTATGACATGCCTTTAGTGTCTCCCAATCTGTTACTTGATCCTGACGACATGCAAACCATGGTTGAAGGACAAAGATTCTTCCGCGAGGTGCTGCAATCCGGGCAATTGGGCAAACGGATTGAAAAGGTTATTGCACCTGCCGGGCCGGATCTGAGTGACGACGCTATGGCTGAACATTGTCGTCGGTTTGTCAAAACAAATTATCATCCGGCGAGCACCGCGCGTATGGGTCCAGATGGCGATCGAAACGCTGTTCTCGACGCAAGGATGCGGGTACGCGGCGTTAGTAATCTGCGGGTTTGTGATATGTCAGCCGTGCCCAATATCAATGCAGGCAACACCAACGCCCCGGCTATGATGCTAGGAGACCGCTGTGCCGATTTTATTCTCGGGCTTGATCGCGCAGACTTTGCCACTTGAGGCGACTTGACTAACTTTAAACGCGTGCACGCAACAACTGGATGTGAAGGAGTAAGCCGATGATCATGAAACGATTTCGCCTCGATGGGCAAACAGCGCTGGTAACCGGCGGCACGCGGGGTATCGGTCTGGGCATTGCCGAGGCGCTTGCCGAGGTCGGGGCGCATGTTGTTCTTTCCTCAAAAACACCAAAGCCTGACGTTATAGAGCGGCTTCGCGATGCAGGACATCAGGTGGACTATATTCAAACGGACATTCGTGATGTGAACGGGCCCGACAAGCTGATCGCTGAAACCTTGGAATTGGTGGGAAAACTGGACGTTCTTGTGAACAACGCCGGTGTCGCACAGCATGGAGAGACTGAGAGTTTTTCCGATGAAAACTATCGTCGAATTATGGACATCAATCTTGATAGCGTTTTTCGGGCGTGCCGCGCTGGGCTGAGACAGATGCGCAAACAGCAAAGCGGCGTGATCCTGAACATCGGCTCGATCTCTGGATATATATCAAACATTCCACAGCATCAGGTCGCCTACAACGCATCCAAGGCAGCAGTGCATATGTTGACCAAAAGTCTCGCCAGCGAATATGCCAATGAGAACATTCGGGTGAACGCAATTGCACCGGGATACATCCAGACCGATATGACCTCTGGTGGGTACGAGAATCCCGAGTGGGCACCTGTTTGGAAAAGCATGACGCCGATGCCAAAAGTTGGCACGCCCCAAGACATCGGCGCTGCTGCAATATATCTCTGCTCGCCCGCGTCAGGTTATGTCACCGGCGAAGTTCTGGTTATTGACGGTGGCTATCTGACGCGCTGAAACGGTGTTGCGTCGTTTCACCCGAATAAATTGTCCAGCGGCCTCACTTAGGAACTGGCGCGGCTTGCTCTATCAGCCCATTAGATTTCAGCGTCGCCCAGAACTCGCTCGGGATCGGCGTTTCGAACCATTGAAAAACCTGCTCGAATTCACCCTTGTCGCGTGGTCCCGGAATGACCGAGGTCACAATGTCATTGCCAAGAGGAAACTGCAGCGCGGCGGCTGCCAGCGGAACATTGAACTCATCAGCGACGGCGCCAAGAGCGCGAACTTTGTCGACGATCTCGGAGGGGGCTTTGGCGTAATTCCACATGTCGCGCCCGGCAAGGATGCCAGAATTGAAGGGCCCGCCACATATGATCGTTGTGCCTGCAGCGCGACAGGCCGGGAACAGCGCATCCAAAGGTGTCTGCTCCAAAAGCGTATAGCGACCGGCCAGAAGAAACACATCCCAATCCCCAATGCCCAGCGCATCTTCGCATACTTGATTTTCGTTCACCCCAAGGCCAATCGCTTTTACTAGGTCGGCTTTTCGCAGCTCATCCATGGCGCGATAACCACCATCTGTCAGGTCTTTGAAATGGCGAGTGTTTTCGGCGCCATGTTGGAAGGCGCCAATATCATGCGCCAACAAAATATCGATCCGATCGAGCCCAAGGCGTTGGAGATTGTCCTCAAAGGCGCGCATGATTCCGTCGTAGCTGTAGTCATAGACGATATTAAATGGCAGCGGATCGATCATACCGAAGTCCATAGGATTTTCCACCGGACCTGGTTTCAGAAGACGCCCGACCTTATCCGATAGAACGTAACGCGTACCGCGCAGCAGGTCCCCCATCACACGCTCGGAGCGACCAAAACCGTACCACGGCGCGGTGTCAAAATAGCTGATGTTCGCGTCCTTGGCGGCTTGGATCAGCTCGGCGGCTTGACGATAGTCCAGGCTCGCGTAGTTTCCGCCAAGTGGTGCACCACCCAGTCCAAGGGTTTCGACCATAAGCCCTGTTTGCCCAACTTGCCGTTGTTCCATTTTCGCCGTCCTGTTCGTTGAATTTCAGACTATCTTTACGGGTCATGTTCTCACTTATACGCCGCGCCGAAGTCGCCGCGCCTTCATAGCCACCTCTGCTTCGGGAGAGCCATCATGAAATGACCCAAACCACTTGTCCAGCGGTACCATGCCGTCGGCATAGTTCACCTCGAAATATTTATGATGCAAGTAATGGGCGTAATAGGACGTATCGACCGTTGTCTCTTCTCCGACAACCACCCGGTCAAAACCGGTGTGGCCCTGCGCTGGCGCAACCCCAAGCCGTGAGGCAAGGTTGATCATGTGGATCGGATGAGCGGGCACGATGAAAAAAATCAAGATGGACGAGAAATAAATGAGGTGCTCGATGGGGTGCATCGACAGTCCCGACCATGGCCCCGGATTGATGTTTCTGTGGTGAAGTTTGTGCGCGATCCGGTAGAGAGGCGGCCAATGCAGGGAGCGATGCGCGAAGTAAAAACCAACCTCGTGAACGAAAGGCACCAGAAAGAATAGCGCAATGAAGCCAAGCGGATTTTCGGCCGGATTAATCATCGGCGCGTATCCGTTTGCATAAGACCATAGCATCAAAACTTCGTAGGCGGTCCAGATCGGGACGCCACTTGCCAACGTCCAGAACATGTTGTCGTAGGTCTGGTTATTGAACGTGAAAACGGCCGACTTGGCCTTGGGCCAGTTCCGGTTGTACTTGAACGCAGTGCCCTGTTTGCACCACATATAAAGCCACAGATGCCACGCACCATAGACACAGACGGCCAGAACAAGGTTGCGGATCAGGATCAGCCCGGCCCAGCCTGCCGAGAGGTCTTTGAACATTTCCAAAGGTGGTGTCAGGTAGAACCAAATACCAATTGCGGCGATCGCATACAGGACGTTCCACGGCAGCAGGTATCCGGGGAATCCAAAGAACCACTTCAGAAGCGCGCGTGGTTCAGGGGGCCATGCAAAGGCCGGACCATAGCTGATACGTTTGGTCGGTGCCCACCGACCGCTGGAATCCTCTACGCCGAATTTTG
>CBDTVL010000105.1:0-12509 GCA_965363755.1 uncultured Sulfitobacter sp. | reverse complement strand
TCAGCTTTGCTTGACACTGTATCGACAAGTCTGTCCCCTTTGGAAAGTACTGTCTTAGCAGGGGGTTGGTATTTTCGTTTGTGCCGCGTTGCCATGGGCTGTGAGGTTCGCATAGGGGGCCGTTTCAGAGTTCGATCAGCCCAATATGCCGGTCGGGATGGCGGAAAATCGACGCCGCGCAAGGATAAGTGTCCAGTATCTGTTGCCCTCCTTTCATGCGTTCCGCATGGAAGACGCCATTTTCCCAGACCGGGATTCCGTCAATCTCGATGGTTGGATCTAACATGTTCCACGAAATCTCACCCGGCGCGTATGCACCACAGGTGTGGAAATGCAGGATTCGCGGGTTGCCAAAAGATGATCCCCCCCACCGTTCATAGTTGTCATCTGCGTTTCGCATATAGCCACATCCCGGATGCATACCGGCATGCCACGAATGGACAAAATTGCGATCTATGCCAAATTTCTCGGCCACCCGATCATAATGTGCATTGGCGGCTGCAACGTCCTTCTTGGCACCTTCAAACCCAACAAGGCGGCCTTTGTCTAGCAACGCCAACACGGGACCGTCAAATTCCACTGTGTAATTGTCATAATAAAGCGAGCCGGTTCCGGTTAAAAACCCACACAGCGCTACTTTTCCACTGAAGCTATGCGCCGGAACCGGTTCAAACACCGACATTGGAAACCGCAGGATGGTTGTATCGCCACCTTCTTTCTGCATTTCAGGTTTACCTGTGAAATCGCTGCCCAAAGCACAGGTCACGCGCACCTTTCGTGCAGTGCGAAAAGCCTCCGTGATGCGGTACTTCAGCGCCAACATCGCCCCATGGTGGGTCGTGCCGAAGCCAGAACCAAAAAGCCCGGCGTCCAAAGCAAAACTGACGACAATGCGTTTGCCTTGTGGCATGTCCGAGAACCGCAACTGGTCGCCCAGCCGCGCCAAAAACACAACAATATCGGCCCGTTCAAAATGGCCATGCAATTCCGGCGTAAGCCGAGGATTATCAGGCGAAAACCCGACGTTCAGTGTGTCAACGTTCAGGCCGAGGTCGCGGGCGGCATCGGCAACGCAGGGGACGGCATCCGCATCGTAATACCCGTATTCCGAAGGCTCATATGCAATCAACACCCTCTCACCCGGTAAGGCACTGGCGCAATTCAGCAACATGTTTTTGGCACCAGCCAGCGGATTCATATTTGCCCCCAAAGGTTCCAGCGACTTTCAGCTCTATCCTTGACACGGTCAAATTGATTTCCGTAATGTTATCCATTAGGTGAACTAATATGATTGTGAACCTGCCCTATACCTCACTGCGGGCTTTTGAGGCTGCAGCACGCCATTCGAGCTTTTCCGGCGCCGCGAGTGAACTGGGCGTAAGTCAAAGCGCCGTCAGCCAACACGTCAAGACGTTGGAGGAATGGCTCGGTCACGCATTGATGACGCGCGGCGCTCGCCGTTCCGAGCCAACCCGCGAAGGGGCCCGTCTGGCGCGCGCGGTGGCTGAGGGGCTTGGCCAAATATCAAGTGTTTGCGAAGACATCCGTGACAAACAGCACGCCAAAAACACTATTGTCATCAGTTGCCTGCCAGGGTTTGCCTTTATCTGGTTGTTTCCGCGCCTGCTCAATTTCGATCTGGCTCATCCTCATCTCTCGCTATCAATCACAATTGATACCGGGCAGAAAGAATTCTCCGGCTCATGCGCCGACATCGGCATCCGATATGGCAAGGGCGACAACCCAGGGTTTGTTGTGGAACCGCTCATGGGGGAGGATCTTTTTCCAGTCTGCGCACCTGCGTTGGTAACCGGCCAGAGCCCGCTGCAACACACTTCCGATCTGGCTCATCATACCTTGTTGCGCGACGAGTTTTCGCCATTCACGGCGGACCCCCCTAGTTGGGAATTCTGGGCGCGCGAGAATGATCTCACCTTGCCCCGCCCGGCCCGTACCCGCAGTTTTGGCCAGTCCAATATGGTAATACAGGCGGCAATTCAGGGCGTCGGCGTCGCTATTGGACGCGGGCCTTTGGTGGACGACGCGATCGCCGATGGGCGGCTGGTACGACCCTTTCCTCAAACCGCGCGATCAAAGCTGAAATACTGGCTGGTATATCCAGAAGCCCTTCGCGAAAGCGAAAAAATAGGATTGTTCATCGATTGGATCAAAGGCGAAGCAGAAGGCCTAACTTACGTGCGGGTTGCCAACGCACTCGACTGATGGATTAGTCTGACTTATCGAAATCATAATTGGATCCCGCTGGATATTCCGGATGAAACGGCGCAGAGTTCCAACAAAGTTATCGGCAATGGATGGGTTCAACATGTTTCTAAAAAACTGCTGGTATGTGGCCGGATGGTCAGCCGATTACGGGCGCGCACTGAAGGCAGAGACCTATCTGGGCGAGAACATCGTAATTTACCGCACTGAAGACGGCAGGCCCGTGGCGCTTGAAAACGCCTGCCCACATCGAAAACTACCACTGTCAGACGGCAAGCTTGTTGGTGATGCGGTGGAGTGCGGCTATCATGGCCTGACCTTCAATTGTGCTGGCACCTGCGTCGCCGCACCAACCCAGAAGGGCCAAATCCCGCGCCGCGCGGTGGTGAAATCTTACCCGATGGTCGACCGATACCACCTGCTCTGGATCTGGATGGGTGATCCCGACAAGGCCAACCCCGATCTTATCTTTCCGGTTGAAAACTTCGACAATCCTGACTGGGGTTACACCGATGGCGGCGTCATGGATATCAACTGCAACTATCTGTGGGTCTGCGACAACCTGCTTGATCCCAGCCATGTGGCATGGGTGCATGTCACGTCTTTTGCCGGTGCCGGAACCGACGACGCGCCCTTGGATGTGGTCAAGACCGACCGGGGGGTTGTCGTCTCGCGCTGGATATACGGGCAACCGCCCTCGCCCTATTATGCTGGGATCGTGAAGTTCAAAGGCGAGTGCGACCGTTTGCAGCACTACGAGATGTGCTTGCCGGGCATTGGGCTGAACAAATCGATTTATTCACCGGTTGGCACTGGCGGGCCGGACAGTGATCCAATCGACCTTACCTTGATCAACATCTCCTACAATTTCATGACTCCGATCAATGGGGATCAAACCCGCTACTTCTGGTTTCAGCACCGCAACACAGACCCGCATGACAAGGTTATCTCAAAAAAGATGAACGACGGCGCCTACATGGCGTTCGAAGAAGACCGCGCTGTGCTGGAAAAGGTGCATGCTGGGATGAAGTCTCCTTCGACACCGTTTATTGATCTGGGGCTCGATGCCGGCGCCAAGCAGTTTCGCCACTTGCTGGCTGGCCGGATCGAAGCAGAAGGAAAGGCATAAGCCCCAACATGAAACCTGCCGCTCAGGTCGATCTGACGGTCGGACCGATGTCACAGCATTTTCGCAGGTTGGCCGTCCCGGCAGCACTCGGGATGATTTTCAACACGCTATATAATATGGTCGACATCTATTTCGCCGGACGGCTTGCTACGTCGTCTCAGGCGGGGCTAGCCATCGGATTCATGGTGTTTTCTGTGTATGTGGCCTTTGGCTTTGGCCTTGGCGCCGCGGTGAGCGCGTTGGTAGGCGGGGCACTGGGTGCCAAGGACAAGCGCAGGGCGCGCAGACTTGCCGGACAGGCGTTGGCCTTTGCTGCCCTGATATCGATCGTTCTGATGGGAATTGGTCTGTGGCTAAGCCCGGTGATCGTTGAACTAATCTCGGAACCCGGCCCTTATCGCGACGCAGCCACGCGCTATCTCTTCTTGCTGCAGCTGGCAATACCGGGCTTTGTTGTGGCTTATGCCTGCAACGGGGTACTGCAGGCGCAGGGCGACAGCGTCTCGCTAACGCATGCATTGGCTGCGGCCTTTGTTGCCAATATCATTTTAAACCCGCTGCTGATTTATGGGGTTCCCGGAATTTGGCGCGGAATTGGTTTTGATGGGTTGGCAGTTTCGACTGTGCTCAGCCAGACCGGTGTCATGCTGTTCATGCTGCGGCGTCTGTTTGGATCAGAAGCTGCCAGCGGCGTCCGTCGGGCACACTTCATTCCAAAACTGTCGACCTTCCGCACACTTGCCGCGCAGATGTTACCCTCAAGCTTTTCGTGGCAAATCATGATCATAGCCGGTTTTTTTGTCCAATACGCGCTGAAAGGTTTTGGCGATCACGCCATCGCGGCATATGGCGTTGGCATACGAATAGAACAACTGGTGTTGTTGCCGATGCTTGGCGTTGCATTCTCGCTTTTGCCAATCGCCGCGCAAAACTTTGGCGCAGGAGACTTTGACCGCGTACGCGCATCGGTAGTCTTTAGCGTCAAGATCGCACTGACGTTCATGGCAGTGACCTGCCCCATCCTCTGGTTTGGTGCCGATCTCGCGCTCAGCCTATTTTCCAGCGACCCGGAAGTCCGGCGCATTGGTGTCGGATATCTGCGTTTCGATGCACTGCTGCTTCCGGTTTACGCATTGCTGTTTATCATCAACGCGCTGCTGCAGGCTCTCAAACGTCCAATCTTTGTGCTGTGGATCAGCCTCTACCGGCAAGGTTTTGGAGTGGCCTTTTTTGTCTGGTTATTTCTGACATTGCGCGGCTGGGACATTTGGTCTGTCTGGTATGGTATCGGCACCAGCGTGGTAACAGGGTTGATGCTATCCGCGCTCATCGCCACCCGGGTGTCGGCAAAAGAAATCGGCGGCTTGTGGGTCCCGGCACCAGTTCAGACGTAAATCTGTACCATCCCGGACTGAACCCGCGCTTCGATCATTCGCAACCGGACCCGTGCCGGCGCCGCTAAAGCTGTCCCGTCACGCGCATCAAACAGCCCCTGATGCAAAGGGCACTCGATATTTGTGCCGTCAAAATGTCCGTCGCACAGGTTGGCAGCCCCGTGCGTGCAGCGCGCCATGCTGACAAACAGACCATCTTTGGCGTCAAACACAGCCAATTCTCGGGTCCCAAATGTAACCGGTGTCACATCCCCCGGTTCCAGGTCATCAAGAGCCATCAGATCGTGCCAGGATTTCGGGCGTGGCGTTGTCACAGCGCTCACTCTAAGGGACCTGCCGGTCACTTCGCGGCTTGCGCCCGATAAGTTGCATAATGATGTCGATATGTGCGCCCAGATAGCCGCGTTCCTCAACGTAGACATAACCCTGCAGTTTTTCGTGCAACTTGGGCAGAGCGTGAAACGGGACTGAGGCGGCGTAATGGTGCTCGGCGTGATAGTTCATGTTCCAGGACAAGAACTGCGACGGCCATGACACCATAGATGTCCGAGTATTTTCCTTCATGTCGTCAACATTGGGCCGACCCACATGTTCTGTCAGCCGGATAAACCGCATGACCGGTTCGCCCATGAAAAGTGGAATGATCCAGAACCACAATGGTGCGGACCAACCTGTGAAAAGGCACAGCACCAGAATTGCCGCATACAGCCCCAGCATTACACGTGCCTCCCGGAAGATGATGGGCGCTTCGTGCTTTGAGATAAAACTTCGATCTTCGGCGCTGAGGCGCCCTGCAGCATTGCGAAAAATCTGCTGGAACTTGTTGTGCCAATAGGGAATTGAAGAGATGTACCACAGGTATTTCCAGACAGAGATCGGAAGCTCGATCAACTCGGGGTCCTGCCCCTTGAGCTGGGTATAGGTGTGGTGATTGCAATGTTCATACCGGAATTGCTGGTTTGGCAGGATAATTGCAAAGCCGCAGATATTGCCAAAAATATCATTCAGCTTCCGGGTTCTGAAGGCAGTGTAGTGCACACATTCATGCTGAAGCGAAAACAAATGCACTATCACAATACCCTGCAGAAACATCGCCGGCACACTCCACCAACTGCCATAAGTTGCCCAGATAAGCGTGGAGGTTACCCCGAGCAGCAGCGCAATGCCTGCCAGCCTCAACAATGCGGGCCGATCAGAACGCGCCATTAGCGCTTTCAGTTCCCGCCGGGTCAATGCGCCCTCGCTCATGGCTTGGGTAATCGGTGTGCGCACAGCAGTTGTCATCGGTCCATCCACTCAGATGTTATCCCCAAGATTATATCAACAATAGATATTTCTCACAACAAGAGATCAGTCAACACTGCGCGACACGACAGTCAGGAACACAACAACTGGCGTGTGTAGAATCGTAGGGCCGTGCGGCGCACCGGCCTCGAATGTCAGCGTATCTCCGGGCGCCATTTCATAGGTCTGGTCGCCACAATGATAGGTCATTTCGCCGTTCACAATCTGAATGAACTCAACGCAGCCCGGCTGGTGAAAAAACGGAATGTTTGCGTCTTGGTCCGTCAATGTAATCAAATAGGCTTCGACGTCTATCCCATCGCTAAGTGAACGACCGATCAGGTGATACTCATGGCCATAGGTGCTGCCACTGCGGCGCACCGCGACCCCTTGACCTGCCTTAACAAACGAGACTTCGGATTGCCCGGCAGTTGCCGCAAAAAAGTTGATGACCGGCGTATCCATCGCTTCGGCCAATGCGTTCAGCGATGCCAGCGACGCGGATACGTCGCCGCGTTCAATCTTCGAAATCATCGCGGGCGACACACCCGATACCTGCGCCAATTGCGCCAGCGTCATTTGCGCCCGGGCGCGACCCGCCTTTACCGCCTGCCCGACGGCAACGTATAAAGACCGGGCGGCGGGTTTTTCCATGAGCGCAATACCTGTAAAGGAAGGGATCGCGTCTGGATACAAAATCTGACATCCAAATTAAACGAAAAACTTCGGGGGCAAATATGAGCGGAGAAGTCCTCACAGGCCAGTGCCTTTGTGGCGCATTAGCCTGCACAGCAGCCGGCGACCCGGTATCGACTGTGAATTGTCATTGCAGCGACTGCCGCCGCGCAACCGGAGCGGTGTTTGGCACAGTGCTCTATTTCCAAAAAGAGAGGGTGCAGATCATCGGTGTGTATTCCGGATTTGATCATGCCTCGGATCGCGGCACAAATGTCAGCCGGATGTTTTGCCCCACCTGTGGATCACAGATGTTTGCTCGCGCTTCAGTCTGGCCTGACCTGATCGGCATTCGCGCGGGTTGTATCAAACAAACCGAACGGATCATTCCACAAAGAAACGTGTTTGTTTGCAGCAAGATAGAAAGCACCGCGCTTGATCCTGTGTTGCCCCGGATTGATGGAATGCCTTAGGGAGTCCGACGCGTGTGAGACGGTGGAAAACCAAATTCACCCCGGTAAAACTGCGTGAAAATGCGCCGGCTTGAAAATCCGGTCGCAATCGAAATCTCGAGGATCGTCATCGAGGTTTGTTCGATCAGCATCCGCCCGTGTTGCAGACGCAACGTGAGATAATAAGCCTTTGGCGATTGGCCCAGATGCGCCGCAAACAGTCTTTCTGTTTGTCGCAAAGAGAGGCCAATCGCGGCGGCTATGTCTCGAACCAACAACGGGCTTTCTAGGTTTTCCGCCATCACTTGCGCGATCTGGCGCAGTTTCTGCGGCGCGCCGCGCAATTGCTCGACTTGGCCACGCGGCTGATTTGCATCACCCGGCCGCGGATAATTGATCATGAGATGGTTGCAGACTTGTTGCGCCAGATCGGCCGAGAAGCGCTGTTTTATGAACGCGATCACCATGTCCAGCGCTGCAGCGTCGCCAGGTGTGCTGGTTGCATGATCCGAGGTTACAAAAAGCGCGTCGCGCGCAGCAATATCATGGTGACGTTCTGCAAATGCAGGCAACGTCGTCCAATGAACGGTTCCGGCTCCTTGATGCAAAATGCCTGCATCCGCCATTTTCCACGCAGCACATCCCGTGCCCAAGATCGGCACCCCAGAACGGTGGGCCGTGCGCAGCAGCTTTTGAATATCACCCTGAGATTTATAGGGGGTGCGCAGCCCGCAGCACAGGAACAGCGCATCCGGCCGCCCTGCCCCAACCAACGCCCGTAAGATCTCAGACAGGGAGAGCGGGCAAGCAACGCTGAACCCGGCTGCCGACGGCACCAAGGCCTCGCCAATCGACCCCATCTCGATGCACATGTCAGTCTCGGGCGCCAACGTGCCGAGGGTGTGTAAGGGTTCCAGCACCGCCCCAAGTGACAGGTGCGAGAATCCGGGGACCAAAACAATCAAAATTCGCATTGGCGTATTATTCGGCGATTATGTCGCCTTTCATACCCCTTTTCTCATCTGCCTTATGAAATGCTTAACCCAATCCAACGATGGACCTGGGAGTGTAGCCATGAAGACCTTCAATCATATCCGCGTTAAACCTATCACCGGTGCAATGGGAGCCGAAGTCTTTGACGTCGATCTTTCGGGTGATCTGGATGATGTAACATTTGCCGAGATCAAGGCTGCGTTTCACGAATACCTGGTGCTGATCTTTCGCGATCAAAATCTCACGGACAGGCAGCAATACGACTTTTCAGCACGTTTCGGCCCGATCATCCCACACCCCTATGTCAAAGGCCTGCCAGATATCCCCGAGATTTTTCAGATCATCCGTGAGCCAGGCGAAAGTTATAGCTGGGACAGCTTTTACCATTCCGACCTGATGTTTCTGGAACGTCCCCCGCTTGGGGCCACGTTATATGCCAAAGAAATTCCCCCATATGGTGCCGACACCGCGTTCACAAACCTGTATCTGGCATATGAGACTCTGTCAGACGGTATGAAGGATATGCTGGAGGGACTTGAGGCGGTCAATGAATCCGGTAACCCGCAGAAATATTCCAACCGCTATCAGTCGATGGAGGAACTGGCCAAGAACGAAGCGATGGGCGCCACCCACCCTGTCGTCCGAATTAATCCAGACACCGGGCGCAAAGCGCTGTTTGTCAGCCTCGCGTTCACCAAGCGCTTCAAAGGCATGACCGACAAGGAAAGCGCGCCGTTGCTGGAATTCCTGTATGAGCATTCGATCCAGGCGCATCTGGGGTGCCGCCTTGCCTGGCAACCGCAGTCTTTGGCTATGTGGGACAACCGGGTCTGTCTGCACCACGCCGTCAGCGACTATTTCGGCGAGGTCGCCAAACATCGCCGCGTGATGCAGCGCGCCACAATCGAGGGGGAGGTTCCGATTGCCGCACGTGCCATGGCGACAAAAGCAGCTTGAAACATGGCGGCGACACCTCGCGCCCTGACAGGCCGCACAAGGGGCTGCATATGACCTCGATCGCAGATCTGCCCGAGATTGATTTTGGCGCGGCAGAGTACCTTGCCGCACCTTTACCGACATTAGCCGGCTATGCCAAAAAGTCCAAACTCGGACGCTCTGTGCGCGGCATCGAAGTGTTGGACTATGACCTTTGCCGCGACACAATCCTGAATCGCAACTTCGGAACCGGCCACCCGAGGCTGATGGATGTGCTGGGCCTGCCTGAGGGACCAGCCCTCAACTACAAGCGCAATTCGATTTCGTTCCATAATCGCGGTGAAACCCGTCGGCGACTGCGGGTGCCATTGACCACCTTGATGGGACCGGAAGGCTCTGAACGATTCCGAACCGACATCAAACATGTCGTGGCCACAACCTTTGACGAACTTCCACGCAATGAACCTGTCAACCTGATCACCGCTCTGTGTGATCGTATCCCCAGTCGGGTCTACTGTTACTGGATTAACGCGCCGATGGAGGATGCGGAATTTGTCTCTCACACCTCACATATCGTGCAGCAAGTCCACACCCGAAACCCCGAAACCACACAGGAAGTCACGGAAGGCTTTGAAAACCTTTTAGAATATGTGGGCAAACGGATTGAAGTGGCCCGCAAGACGCCCGGCGACGACCTGCTCTCGGATCTGATCCGCGCCACCGATGAAGGCCATCTCAGCGCTGATGAACTGCGCAACTGGGTTGTCAAACTGGCTGAGGCCAATACCGACAACTCGTCGCATCAAATTGCCATTGCCGTGATCGAGCTGGCCTCTCGCCCAGATATCTGGGCTGCTCTTGGTCGCGACCGCTCGCTGGTGCCGCAGGCCCTGCGCGAGGTCATGCGATACCATCCACGCTCGCTTTCCACATCCCGCGAAACACTGGAAGATGTCGAGATGGACGGTGTGCACATTCCCAAAGGTGAGGCCATCTTTCCCAATATCGGCGCGGCCCACTGGAACCCAAAATACTTCCCGAAACCCGATCAGTTTGACATCTGTCGACCTGACAAACCTGCACATCTGAACTTTGGCGGCGGCATATTTTCCTGCATCGGGCGATTTGCGGTCACCATCGAGATCGAAGAAGTCATTGCCTATATGGCGGCGCATTTTCCCGCTCTCAGGATCACCAAATCCGCCTTTTCACATTCACCCATGTTCACGTCCGTCTCTGCGCTGGAGGGGGTTCTGAATGGCTGAAATGACGTTAGTTATCGCCGACAAGAATTACTGCCTGTGGCCTCTCCCAGCTTGGCTTTGTCTTCGTAAAGCCGGGCTCGATTTCGAAGAGGTCCTGATCCGTTTTGGAGATCAGGATCGGCGTGAACAGATGTTGCAGTATGGCCCCACGGGACGCGTACCTATCTTACATCACAACAAGCTTGTGATCTGGGATTCTCTGGCAATCTGCGAATATGTGGCCGATCTTGTGCCCGGCGCCGGGCTTTGGCCGAAAGATATAGGCGCCCGCGCAATTGCCCGCGCGTTTGCGGCAGAGATGCACGCCACCGGCGGCTCATACCCCGGAGTTGTGCGCCACATTATCTTTTCACTCAACACTAATGTACGCCGTCGGACTGGCCCGGTGACGCCTGAACCAAAGGTGCAACAGGCAATCGATCACCTGACCGCCACATGGTGTAAATTGCGCGCCAAATACGGACAAGATGGTCCGTTTCTGTTCGGCCAGTTCACCATCGCTGATGCAATGTCTGCGCATCTTGTCAATCGGCTGACGACCTATGCTATCTCCGTTCCCCCGGAAATTGCCATCTATATGGGCGCTGTTCGTGCTTTTCCGGCAATGGCAGAATGGATCGCTGCGGCGCAGGCCGAAGATTGGGTTTTACCCTCTGCCGAGATTGATGTCAGCGCGCAAACAGCTGGTTAGGCCCGATGGATCAACGGAAATTTGTCACTGGCAATCCGGTCCCCCAGCGCAAGCGTCTTGCCTGCTAATCGTGGTTTAACGCGCTGATCTGGATTGTAGATAAGTCCGCACAGGCCATTTTTAGTTTCATTGCAGGTGTAATCTCGCTGAGACCTATGTTGGGACGCTAAAGCTGTCACCAAAGTATAATAGCCCCCGGGCGTACTTGGCTCTATTCTTTTGCCAAGGACTTTGGCAACATGTTTGCAACAGGGTAAAGCATGACGCTGGCCGCTCGAAGATCAATCGGGAAGAAAAGACCCGCCTTCCCAAAACAACAAACGGACAAATGCTGATATGCGTATGATCAAAACGACATTAGTTGGCGGAATATTCTTTTTGATCCCGTTTGGATTGTTGCTATTAGTAGCGCAGGAACTCTTGGATCTTGCTCTGGTGATCACGGCTCCGTTTACCGATTTATTGAAAGTTGATGATTTCCTCGGCATCGCGCTCGCAAATATTATCGCTTGGGCCACCATTATTATTGCTTGTTTTCTTGCCGGGTTGCTCGCCAAACTGGCGGTCATTTCAAAATACTCTGGCAAGATCGACGAATTCATGTCTGGACTTATCCCGGGATATAGGTTCATCAAAACGAAAATCTCGGGGCTATTGGTCTCAGAGTCAGACATCGAACAAACCCTGTTCCCGGTGACAGTCCGAATGGCTGGCGGTGAGAGGTACGGTTTTCGGATCAATGAAGACCCGAATGAAGCAAAGCACACAGTTTTTTTGCCCGGCGCCCCAAATCCTGAGAACGGGTACGTCATGATTTTTGCGACTGAAGACGTGACTGAAGCCGACCGGTTACCGAGCGAAATTATTATGGCAATGATGCACTACGGTCGTGGGTTGTAGAATTTGTATGTTCATTGATGAGTGACTGTTTGGGAGGGTGATATGACGATATCATGCGTTGGAAATGCGTAAGCGGGTGATGATCCTTCTTGCATGGTTGATCGGGATTTTGGTAATTCTCTTTCTTGTCGCCTGGATATTTTTGGCCACTTCACTTTTTGCTGAGCTCAGGCGCTCTTTTGTGGCCGATATTCTCTCCGATCAAATTGGTCAGACGCTTATCATACAGGATGATGTTGCCGTTAATCTGGGGCCGATCAGCCACCTGTATGTATCTGATGTCGAGATCCCCAGCGAAACGATCGATGGCGTAATCTTGGCCAAACTTGACACTCTGGAGCTGGATGTGGATCTCGTGGCGTTATGGCAAGGCGCTCTCAATCTGGACAATCTGATTATTGATGGCTTGCGGGTGAATATGCTCACTACGCCCGATGGGTCGCGAAGCTGGAAACCAATTCTGTCACCCGAGTCCGATGCGGCGCCAAAGGCCACCAATGGCTCAGAGCCCAAAAAAACGAACTCTGGAATTCTGAACTTCCTGCAGGACAAAACCGCGTCATTTTC
>CBDTVL010000104.1:0-12568 GCA_965363755.1 uncultured Sulfitobacter sp. | reverse complement strand
TCTGTGCGTCATCATTGCAAAACCTTCGCGAGAGTGATTTCCAAAAAGCTGCTTTCAGATCACCATAACAACCCCATTTTGACTCAAATTGTGATGAACTGGAGAAACCATGAAGAGATTTCTGCTGCCAACTACTGTGCTCCTGGTTTTTGCGAGCCATTCATTTGCACAGGATTCGATCAACATGGATGGATTGGATCCGGTTTTCCCACCACGCCCCTATTCGCCTTACGCTGACAGAGGGTTTCCGGAAAACGTCTATTTTGGCGACACGCATGTTCATACTGGTCTTTCTGGTGATGCCGGTGGCGGTGGCACCACTTTGATGCCACGTGATGCATATCGTTTTGCGCGCGGTGAACAGATCACGTCCAACACCGGGCAGCCGGTAAAGTTGCGGACCCCCTTCGATTTTTTCATGATCACGGATCACTCAGACGGAATGGGGGCGATCACAGACATGATCGCTGGCACGCCGAATGTCATGGCTGATCCGGATGGCAAGATGTTTCACGAGGCGTTTAAGGCCGGAGGACAAAAAGCCCAGGAGGCCGCTCAAGAGCTGGTTCGCCAGTTTTCTCAGGGCGAGCTGTCAGAGGCGCTGAATTACCAGCCCGGCAACCCGGCCTACAAACGGGTGTGGGATGATATCATGCAGGCCGCCGAAGAATATAATGACCCGGGCGTGTTCACAACATTCATTGCCTATGAATGGACGTCCCTGGAAAAGGGCAACAACCTGCACCGTAACGTTATTTTCCGCGACGGGCCGGAACGGGCAGGGCAGATTGTACCATATACAACTACACCCCCCATTGGCAGTCGTGACCCAAAAGATCTTTGGAAGTGGCTGGAAAACTACGAGGCCCTGACCGGCGGTGATGTCACCGCGATTCCGCACAATGGCAATCTGTCAAACGGCATGATGTTCGCCCTGCAGGATGACTTTGCCGACGGCGCTGCATATGACGCAACTTATGTTGAACAGCGCAACAAATGGGAGCGACTCTACGAAGCGACCCAGATCAAAGGCGATGGCGAGGCGCATCCAATGCTGTCTCCCGACGATGAATTTGCTGATTTTGAGACCTGGGATTGGGGCAATCTGGACGCATCCGAAGCGAAAACCCCAGAAATGATTCCTGGCGAATATGTGCGCTCAGGTCTACAGCGAGGCCTGCAGTTGGAGAACAAGTTTGGGACCAATCCATTTAAGTTTGGTCTCGTTGGAGCCGGCGATGCCCATACGGGCCTGTCTACGCCCGACAATGACAATTTCTACGGTAAATTCACCGCCTATGAACCGAACGAGCACCGCTCAAACCATCTTGCAAAGCAGAACAAAGAAATTGGCGTCGAATACTATTCCTGGCGCTACATAACCAGCGGGCTGACTGCAGTCTGGGCGCCGTCAAACTCGCGTGGCGCCCTCTTTGACGCAATGGAGCGCCGCGAAGTCTACGCCACAACCGGCTCTCGGATCCGGGTCCGCCTGTTCGGTGGCTGGGACTTTGACACATCTGACGCCTTGCGACGCGATCTGGCGCTTGTTGGCTATACCAAAGGCGTTCCGATGGGTGCAGACCTGCATCCCGGCGAAGGGGCGCCGTCTTTTCTGGTTTATGCCCTGCGCGATCCCATGGGAGCCAACCTTGACCGGGTCCAGATCGTGAAAGGCTGGCTGGACGCGGATGGCACCCCGAAAGAGAAGGTTTATGACGTGGCATGGTCCGATAAGCGCCTGCCGGGCAGCGATGGCAAACTGCCGTCGGTTGGCCACACAGTTGATCTGTCGATCCCAAGCTGGACCAATACAATTGGGGCGTCCGAACTTGGCACTGTATGGCAAGACCCGGAATTTGATCCGGCGCTCAAGGCGTTTTATTACGCCCGCGTCATCGAAATACCGACGCCCCGCTGGACAGCCTATGATGCTGTCAAATTTGATCTCGATCTGCCTGATAGCGTTCCAATGTTGGTTCAGGAACGCGCCTATACGTCGCCGATCTGGTATTCTCCCAAAGGAAAAAACTGATGAATCGTTTTGTGTTGCCCGCCCTTTTTGCACTTCTTGCGACCACGGCATTGGCCGAACCAAACCCCTTGCGGAATGCCTATTTCGGCGAGACCCACATGCATACGGCGTTGTCACTGGACGCTTATATCGGCGGCACACGGTTGATGCCGTCCGACAGCCTGCGTTTTGCCAAAGGGGCGCCGGTTGTGGTGAATGGTCGCCATAAACAACTCAGCCGCCCGCTCGATTTCGCGGCGGTCAGCGACCATGTGGAATATCTTGGAGAGATGTATTCGACAATCTTCCCGGATGCGCCCGGCTATCTACAGGATGATCTGCAAAAACTGCGCAGTCTTCAATCTCTGGAAGAGAAACAGCAATGGTTCTATCAGTATGTTATCTCGAACAATCGCAGCGACAACCCAACCCACCCGCCATTCTATCAGGGGCCCGAAACGACCAAATCAGGTTGGCAGATCGTCATTGATGCCGCCGAAGAACACAATGATCCGGGCAATTTCACCGCTTTCATCGCGTTCGAATGGTCCGCTGCTCCGGGCGGTGGCAACATGCACCGCAACGTGATTTACCGTGACAGCACGGTGACTGATTTGCCGCTTTCCAGCTATGACACCAACAAGGTCGAAGAGCTGTGGGCCTGGCTTCAAACCGCACAGGACGAGGGCTCAACGCTGTTGGCAATTCCACACAATTCCAACGCGTCCAAAGGGCAGATGTTCCCTGAGGTAGACAACTACGGTGATCCGGTTGACGCCGAGTATGCAAGTGCGCGCGCGCAGTGGGAACCGCTGATCGAGATGATGCAGATCAAGGGCAACTCTGAGGTGCATCGTGCGTTCTGGACGGCAGACGAATTCGCCGATTTTGAGAATGCCAACTCGATCCAAAAGAACTCCAACCGCTATTTTTCCAAGCGCGATTTCGTGCGTGAAGGTCTGAAATTGGGGTTGGCTTATGGTCAGGAATTGGGCGAGAACCCGTTCAAGTTGGGCTTTATTGGCGGGACCGACAACCACAACGGGTTGATGGCGGATGTGGACGAGAGTGACTTTATTGGCGGGCACGGACCAGAGGACGGCAGCGTGGATCGACGCCGTACTGGCGGAGTTGGCGGCTGGATAGACGGGGTGGACCTGTCTATCGGCTCGCTGGCGGGGGTCTGGGCCGAGGAGAACACCCGCGCCAGCATCTGGGACGCAATGAAACGACGCGAAACATTTGCCACCTCAGGACCGCGCATCAAGGTGCGAATGTTCGGGGGTGCCGACCTGACTGCGAACCCCGCTGATCCCGTAGCAATGATCGAAGATGGGTTCGCCAATGGCGTGCCGATGGGCGGCGATCTGTCTGCATCAAACACCGCACCTAGTTTCACAATCTATGCCGAAAAAGACCCCATGGGGGCCAATCTGGACCGGGTTCAGATCATCAAAGGCTGGGCAGATGCGACGGGCGAGACTCATGAACGGATCATTGACGTCGTCTGGTCCGATGACCGCGTCCGAGATGCATCAGGCATGTTACCCGCAGTCGGCACAACGGTCGACCTTGAGACAGCCCTTTATACCAACGACATAGGGTCTGGTTCCCTGATCGGGAGCTGGACAGATGACAAATTCGATCCACAGCAACACGCGTTCTATTACGCCCGGGCCGTTGAGATTCCGACTCCTAGATGGACCACCTATGATGCTGTGCGACATGGTCTGCCTTTGCTGCCCGACGTGAAGGCGACGATCCAGGAACGCGCATGGGGGTCGCCGATCTGGTACACACCAACCAAATGATCAAAACTGACGGCTGCGGGGCTCGGATGTGCGGCCGCCATCAACACTGCTGATACTGAAAGATCATTGATATGTTGCTGAATATTCGACGCGCACTGGCCGCATTGCTGATCATCACCGCAGCCACGCCGTCACAAGCGGTTGAAGGCGGCATTGGCGCCTACCTGCTTGGATCCCGTGGCAGCTTTTCCGGTATTGTCCCCGGACCTGGTACCTATGCGGGGGTTGATTTTGTTTTTTCTGAAGGCTCCGTCTCGGGTCTCTCGCTGGCCGGATTGCCGATCAGGGCAGATGCCGACCTGGAACTCGCTTTTGCAAAAGTGAGTGTGACCCGGGTTTTTGACGCGGAATTATGGGGCGGAACTCCGGCGATCAATGTGAATATCCCATTCGTTATTGATGCAAACCTCTCTTTCATCGGCCAGACGCCGCCGATTGTCGGCGTTCCGATCAAGGATACGACATCGGGAATTGGCGACATTACTGTGACGCCGCTGGTCGGCTGGCATGAAGGCAAGGTGCATTATAGCGCAGCGTTCTCGGTGTTTGCACCAACAGGCAGCTATAATACCGCGACAATTGATATCCCGGACCGGACCATCAACGCGCTGAATACAGGCAAGAATATTTGGTCTTTTCAGCCGGTTTTTTCTGCAACTCATTTTGATCCCGCAACAGGATTGGAACTTTCAGGCGCGGCCAGCCTTCTGTTCAGTACGCGAAATACGGCGACAGATTATCAAAACGCGCCCACGTTGAACCTGGAAGGCGCAATACTTCAGCACACCAAGTCCGGATGGGCCTTTGGAGCGTCCGGCTATATCTACAAACAAATCGGGGATGACAGCGGGTCAGGTGCAGAAACCACCAAGGCGTTTTTAGGCGCCGATAGTTTGAGCGCACAGGTTATCGGACTTGGGCCTGTCATCACCTACAGCGGGGCCACGATCTTTGGCAAAGACGCCAGCCTGAAGCTCAAATATTACAAAGAATTCGATGCCAAACGCAGGTTCGAAAGCGATACATTGTGGTTCAACGTCGCGCTCACGTTTTAGGTTCAGCGCAGTGCAATTTTGCTGTCGATGAACAATATGCAGGTTCCTTTTGTATGTCTCCTCGCTAAAGAGTTGCGCTTTGCCACGTTGACTTCCCAAGCAAACAAAAGACACTGTTGGAACCGATTACACCGAATTGAATTGCACAGTAAAATTAGAGCGGGAGATATTTGTGATGAGGAATTCACTGCAGGCCATCCTGACTGTCGCTGCGTGCGGCCTGGCATCTGGTATCCACGCGCAGGAATCCGGCAACCATGAAGCCACGACACCAGAAGATGTCGCCCATATTACAAAACCGCAATTCTCGCCTTATGCAGGCCGGAATTTCCCGACGCAGGTCTTTTGGGGAGACACTCACCTGCATACGTCCATTTCGGTCGACGCGGGCACGATGAACCGTATTGGACAAGAAGATGCGTTCCGTTTCGCGCGCGGCGAAGAAATCACCACGACACATGGCCTTCGTGCAAAGCTTTCCCGGCCACTCGACTTCCTTGTGGTATCCGACCATGCCGAGATGTACGGTCTCATGCCCCAATTGCTCAGCGGCGACCCAGAGATATTGGCCACAAACGCCGGGCGAAAATGGTACGAAGAATTGACCAGCGGAGACAACGATAGGATCTTTGCCACCGCTATGGAGATTGTTGCCACCCTTTCCCAAAAAGAGGCGCCAATCAAAAGCGACCGGGCTGTCCGCAATGCGTGGCGCGCCTATACCAAACTTGCCGACCAATTTAATGAACCAGGCCGCTTCTCGGCGATCATCGGATTTGAATACACAACCATGGGCGGCAACAATCTGCACCGCAACGTGCTTTTCCGTGGGGATGCAAGCGAAGCAAACCGACTGATGCCGTTTTCCCAGTTTGACAGCCAAAACCCGGAAGACCTCTGGATGTTCCTGGACAAGTTCCAAAATGACACTGGCGCCGAGGTCCTTGCGATCCCCCACAACGGGAATCTCAGCAATGGCCGGATGTTCTCGGTTGAAACCTTTGACGGCAAGCCTTTGACTCGCGAGATTGCTGAACTGCGTGCACGCTTTGAGCCGATCATCGAGGCGACTCAGATCAAAGGTGATGGTGAAGCGCACCCGATGCTGTCTCCGAACGACGAATTCGCAGACTACGAAACCTGGGACAGGTCGAACCTGAACGGCACTGAGGCAAAGACGCCTGATATGTTGCAGTACGAATATGCACGCGAGGCGCTCAAGACCGGGTTGAAATTGGAGAAGGAACTCGGGACGAATCCATTTAAATTTGGAATGATTGGCAGCACTGACGCGCACACCAGCCTCTCAGCTGTTGAGGAAGAAAACTTCTTTGGCAAACACTCCGGAGTTGAACCAGAGCTGCACCGTTGGGAGCATGTTGTCATTGAAGCACCGGACCCGGATTTCACGGTCATGGGCTGGCAGCAGGCGGCTTCGGGATACGCCGCAGTCTGGGCAGCCGAGAACACCCGGGAAGCGATTTTCGACGCGATGATGCGTAAAGAAACCTATGCAACAACAGGCAGTCGCATGTCTGTCCGATTTTTCGGAGGCTGGAATTTCACGACTGAAGATACTGAAACGCGGTTGCCCGCTGGTGTCGGATACGCAAAAGGTGTTCCGATGGGCGGTGATCTACGCGGCGATCCAGCAGGAAGAGCACCAAGCTTTCTCGTCGCCGCTTTGAAAGATCCCTATAGTGGTAATCTCGATCGTATCCAGATCGTGAAAGGCTGGATGAACGAGAACGGCGAGACTGACGAAAAAGTCTATGACGTCGTGTGGGGCGGAGATCGCGCTCTTGGTGCAGATGGCCAGCTTCCACCGGTCGGAAATACAGTCAATGTCGAAAAAGCAACCTGGAGCAACACAATTGGCACGCCGGAACTCCTCGGTGTCTGGACCGATCCGGATTTTGACTCGACTCTTTCTGCATTTTATTATGCACGAGTAATTGAAATTCCAACGCCAAGATGGACAGCCTATGAAGCTTTGCGTTTCGGGGTGGAGATGTCGCCCGATGTTCCAATGTCGACTCAGGAACGTGCCTATACATCGCCAATCTGGTACACACCCAAATCCTAAGGACTTAAGTAATTGATAGACCTGTCTCGGCTGTTGCGAGAGCCACTGCTCCACTTTTTTGTGATCGGGGGAGCGGTGTTTGGCGCCTTTAGCTTGTTGTCTCCACCGGCGCCACCGCCAGCTGATGTTATCTCGATTGGACCGGAACGGGTCGACCAACTAGCGCAGAGCTTTAAATCGGTCTGGAAGCGGCAACCAACCGAAGCCGAGCTGGCGGCTTTGACGGAGGACTTCGTTCGCAGTGAAATCTACTACCGCGAGGCCTTGGCGCTTGGACTGGACCAAAACGATACGGTCATCCGCCAACGGTTGCGTCAGAAGATGGAGTTTTTCACCGGCGTCGACATCGCCCAGCAACCGGCCACCGATCCTGAACTCGAGGCCTGGCTTGCTGCAAACTCGGATACCTATCAGCAGGAGCCTCGCATCGCCTTGCAACAGGTCTACCTTGGCACCGATCAAACCACAGATCAAAACCAAAAACTGCTCGAGGAACTAAACGAAAAACCGGGTACGGACTTTGCCGCTGTAGGTCAGCGAACGTTACTGCCATCAGAGCTAGGCCTCTCGCGCCCACAAGACGTGGACGGGGTCTTTGGCCAAGGGTTTTTCGACCAACTTGGGTCATTGCCCGAAGGTGTCTGGGGCGGACCGTTCGCCTCAGGTTACGGCCTTCATTTAGTTCGGATTACCGACAGCCAGCAGGGTCGTCTTCCTCTCCTCGATGAGGTCCGCGCCGCAGTCACCCGGGATTGGGAGGCTGCGCAAGAAAAGGACGCACGCGCTGCAGCATTTGAACGTCTGCGCGAGCGCTACGTGGTGGAAATCGACGGCGTTCCGTCTCCGGAAGTCGCACGCCCATGATCCGGGCTTTTATTTCTGCCTTCGTCGCGCTGATCGCCTTTGTCGTCTCTGACGCCGCAGTTGAGGCACATGCTCTCGAGCCGGGATACCTCGAAATGCGGCTGATCGGGCAGGATGAATACGCCGTCTTGTGGAAGATCCCTGCTGTCAAGGGCCGGCCGATGGCAATTTCCGTGGTCTTGCCCGAAACATGCTCTCCGCGCTCGCCGGGTGAGCTGCGCTGGGACGGTGCCGCCTACCACAGCCGATGGACGGCAACATGCCCGGGCGGATTGGCAAATGCATCTTTGCGCATCGACGGGTTGGCGCAGACGTCAACCGATGTGCTTGCACGTATCGAAGAAGCCCAAGACGGGGTGGAAACCGTTCGGCTGACGCCGTCCAAACCGGAAGTGGTTCTTGTCGGTCGTCGCAGCCTTGGACGGATTGCCAGCACGTATCTCTTGTTAGGCGTTGAGCATATCCTGAGTGGCCTCGACCATCTTCTGTTTGTCACAGCGCTGTTGTTGTTGGTGTCGGGGTGGCGGCGTTTGATCGCTATGATTACAGCCTTTACGGTGGCGCATTCGATCACTTTGGCCGGCTCGACGCTTGGGGTCATCTCGGTACCGGTTGCCCCGATAGAAGTACTGATCGCGCTTTCCATTGCCTTCGTCGCGGCTGAGATCCTACACCTTCGTCAAGGCCGCCGCAGTCTGGCAAGCGAGCGTCCCTGGCTGGTCGCATTCGTTTTTGGTCTGCTGCATGGCGTCGGTTTTGCCAGTGCACTGACCGAGATAGGCCTGCCGCAGAATGCGGTGCCGACGGCACTATTATTCTTCAACCTCGGCGTCGAGGCTGGCCAACTTATGTTTGTTGCCGGCCTTGGTCTGGTTGTCTGGCTTAGCCGGAAGATCTGGAATGGATGGCCGGGTTGGAGCCGGGCGCTGCCACCTTACGCCATTGGTGCAGTTGCAGCGTTCTGGGTTCTGGAGCGCATGGCAGCGTTTTGACCTGAAAAGCCAGATCGAGGGGCGTCGCATGCCCCCCGAAATGCCTTATTAATCGCGAGCCGGAGTCACCAGTCCTTTTTGCACCGCTGGACGGGCAACAAATCGGTCGACATAGGCAATCAGATTTGGATGGTCTTCCCAGCCCAAGATCTCTTTGGCATCGTAGAAATCCAGCGCGCGCAGCCAAGGGACAATCGCGATGTCTGCAATGGAATAGTCGCCTGCAATCCAGTCCTTACCATCCATCTCTTTTTCAAGAACAGCCAAAAGGCGTTTGGCTTCGTTAATGTAGCGCTCGCGTGGACGGGGATCCTCGATCTCAGAACCGGCGAATTTGTAGAAATAACCAAGCTGGCCCAGCATCGGCCCCAACCCGCCCATCTGGAACATCAGCCATTGAATAACCTTGGCCTTTTCTGCAGGCGTATTTCCCATCAGCTTGCCGGATTTTTCCGCCAGATAGATCAGAATCGCGCCGCTTTCGAAAAGGCCGATTGGGCCGTCCGGGCCGTTTGGATCAACAATGGCAGGTATCTTGTTGTTGGGGTTTAAAGACAGGAATTCTGGGCTTTTCACGTCGACGTCGGACAACGTGACTTTGTGAGCCTCGTAAGGGATACCCATCTCTTCCAAAGCGATGGAGGCCTTGACGCCATTGGGCGTCGGGAATGAATAAAGCTGCAGGACATCCGGGTTGGATGCAGGCCAGCGGTTGCTGATTGGGAAAGTTGACAGATCGAACATGGGAAGCCTCCAAAAGGTTTAAGGTTACCATATAGGCGAAATTCCCCGCAAAAACAGACTGGGAATTGTGGAGCCATATGCTATCGAGTGTGCGCAAGCGAACCATACAAAAATGGTGCAACCAACTGATAGGGACATATCATGTTACAAGAGTTCAAGGACTTCATTGCCAAGGGTAACGTCATGGACATGGCGGTCGGTATTATCATCGGCGCCGCATTTACGGCAATTGTGACCTCTCTGGTCGCAGATCTGATCAATCCGCTTATAGGCCTCGTGTCCGGAGGCGTGGATTTTACAAATAATTATGCCGTGTTGGCCGGAGAGGTTCCGGCTGGGGCATCGCTGGAAGCAGCCCGCGAGGCTGGCGGCTCGGTATTCGCGTACGGTTCATTCATCATGGCCGTGATCAACTTCCTGATCATCGCATGGGTTGTCTTCATGCTGGTCAAGAATGTGAATAAAGTGAAAGACGCTGCCGCTGCCGAAGAAGAAGCTGTCGTGGAAGCCCCGAAAGGTCCAACACAAGAAGAGTTGCTGATGGAAATCCGTGACGCGCTAAAGAAATAACAATACCACCACTCACATGTTGGTATTGGCCTGGTCCCTGCAATTGCGGGGGCCAGGCCATTTTTTTCGATCAGTTCTTGATCGCAAGGCTGGGTGCGATGACGTCAATGCCAAGGGCTTTGCCAACCGCGTAATAGGTTAATTGACCGGCATGAACGTTAAGACCCGCCAAGAGATGCGCGTCGTCGGCGCAGGCCTGTTTCCAACCCTTGTCGGCCAGTGCAAGCATGAAAGGCATCGTGGCATTGCCAAGAGCAATGGTGGAGGTTCGCGCAACCGCGCCCGGCATGTTCGCGACACAGTAGTGCATGATGCCGTCTACGTCATAGATCGGGTCTTGGTGCGTGGTGGCTTTTGAGGTTTCAAAACAACCGCCCTGATCAATGGCAACGTCCACAAGAGCCGCGCCGGGTTTGAGTTCAGAAAGCTGCGCCCGGCTGATGAGTTTTGGGGCAGCTGCACCCGGGATCAGTACAGCGCCGATGATCAGATCAGCCTCGCGCGCCAGTTCTATGGTATTGCCTGCGCTGGCATAGCTTGTCTTGAACTGGCCACCAAAAACATCATCGAGATAGCGCATGCGCTGCAATGACCGGTCAAGCACGGTGACATCTGCACCCATGCCAGCCGCGATCCGGGCCGCGTGGGTGCCGACAACGCCGCCGCCAATCACCACGACGCGTGCCGGGCCGACACCGGGCACACCGCCCATCAACACGCCTCGGCCACCGTTGGCCTTTTGCAGCGTCCATGCGCCAACTTGCGGTGCCAAACGACCGGCAACTTCAGACATCGGGGCCAGCAACGGCAATCCACCGGCCGCATCCGTGACGGTTTCATAGGCAATAGCAGTACAGCCGCTGGCGAGCAGATCGTGGGTCTGATCGGGGTCAGGGGCAAGGTGCAGGTAGGTGAACAGCAACTGGCCCTCGCGCAGCATCTTGCGCTCACCGGCCTGAGGTTCTTTCACTTTGACGATCATGTCAGCGGCAGCAAACACCTCAGCCGCCGTCCCAATGATTTCTGCACCTGCCGCGCGATAGGCATCGTCGTCAAAGCCGGCTCCGATGCCGGCCTGGGTTTCGATAATCGCGCTATGGCCGTGACGTACAGCCTCTTGCGCAGCATTGGGTGTCATACCAACACGAAATTCTTGCGGTTTGATCTCTTTTGGGCAGCCGATTTTCATCTGTGGTCTCCTCCGTTGACCTTTGGGACGAAGAATGGCGCACAACTGGCGCAATTGCTGTGATATCTGACCTCGCCAAATGGGGCATTTATCGAATAGTCTACGCAGAAATGGTACCTAGACGCGAAAGTCTTGCACACATGACCCTCGATGCAACTGATCGTCGTATTTTGACGGCGTTACAAAAATCTGGCCGGATGTCGAATTCGGACCTGTCCGAAAAGGTGAACCTGTCACCGTCAGCCTGCCACCGTCGGGTTCAACGATTGGAAGCTGACGGATATATCCGCGACTATGTCGCCCTGCTTGATGCGCGCAAGATGAACGTCCCGACCACGGTTTTTGTTGAGATCACATTGCAGGGGCAAGCTGATGAAGTACTGGAGGCTTTCGAAAAGGCCGTGGCCCGGATTCCTGACGTGCTGGAATGCCACCTGATGGCAGGCAGCGCCGATTATCTCCTGAAAGTAGTGGCGGAAAACACCGAAGATTTTGCCCGTATCCACCGCCAATATCTGGCCCGCCTCCCCGGCGTGGCCCAGATGCAAAGCTCATTTGCGCTACGGACTGTGTTTAAGACAACAGCATTGCCGGTCTAGCATTCTGTTCAACTGAGAATAGCAGGACAATTACGCTGATCCGCCAATTGGGCGAGGATCAGTGGCGCGGAGTTGACATGATCGCCTTCGCAGACTGGACAAAGTGCGGCGCTCGCCAGCGGGATTTTCCGGCTGTTGCCTGACGTCTTCAAGCGACGTCAAAGATGCTCACGTACAACGCCGTGCAGCATAGGGTTGGCTATCTTGATGGGTTCGGCAGCAAGATCGAAATGGAGTTCCCGGAGCTTCGCAAACGCAACTGGGGCAGGCGGTTTGGGGGCGTGGATATTTCTCAACAACATCCGGCAAGGTGACCGACGATATCATATTTCAGTATCTGGAACTGCACCTTAATCGAAAACTTACCAGCGCCAGCCGGTAGTGGTTTAATTGTTCTCTAGTTTTACCTGTGTTTCACCCGAACGTCGATCCGTCTGCCTGGGCCCATTAGCGGAGCGGCGTGCTCGCATTGCCACAACAATCACCAATGCAATTCACGCTCATCTCCGCAGGGTCGCCCCAAACCAGTGTTGTAGGTTTGGGTTCCTTGTTGCCATTCACTGCACCGTCCACGAAGTTCCGTCGCCCATTGCTGATGGGGTGGATGGCTCCTGCTCCAACCGACGTCGCGATGCGTCATACTG
>CBDTVL010000103.1:0-12720 GCA_965363755.1 uncultured Sulfitobacter sp. | reverse complement strand
TTCCTCCCGAGGATGCGATTGCGGGGGCGGGCCTAACGGCTCGCCCTTTCTTTTTGTGCCGCACTCACATAGGCTTTGCTGCAGTGCTGCATTCGCGGGAGAGACAGGCATGACACAGACAGATAAACCCTTGCTGATAAAGCGTTATGCCAGTCGCAGGTTGTATAATACCGAGACCAGTGACTACGTCACGCTGGAAGACATCGCTGGCTTCATCCGGGCGGGTCGCGAAGTTCAGATTGTTGATCTAAAGTCGGGCGCCGACCTGACTCGGCAGTATCTGCTACAAATTATTGCTGAACACGAAAGCCGCGGTGAAAGCGTGCTGCCCATTGATGTGCTTACTGATTTGGTGCGCACTTATATGACACCGGGTGGGTCTGTTGTACCGCAGTTTCTGCAGGCTTCGTTTGATATGTTGAAAGACGGTCAATCCAAGATGCTGGAAAACATGACAACGATGAACCCGATCGCCAAAATGCCGGGTTTGGAAGCAATGCAGGCGCAGCAAAAGGCCTTCATGAAGGCGATGTCCGGCGGTGTTGCGGGAAAATGGGCTGATACGGCATCCAGCCCGACGCCCGAGGCCAAGGAAGAGCCTGATGATCTGGACTCGATCAAAAAACAATTGGCCGAACTGCAAGACAAGCTGTCAAAGATCAAGTGAGGGTTCGCTCGGCGAAAACCTATCCTGAGGTTGCCCGGGGAATTTGAATTTCCCCTTGCCGGAGGCGCCTCTTGGATGAGGCACGTCTTGTTGTGATGAGAGGATGGTGTGCCTTGACCGTCCTTACATCTCAGGTTCCGTATGCGCGCTGAGGGGGCATGACTTCGGCTGCGGCATTCACCAGCACAGCGATAATAGCATCAAGATCATCCCGGCCAAGCTGGACCGGCAACCGTACATCACAAGCCCGCATCAACATGGCGCGGGTCTGTGGCAGCTCTGGCAAGTCGGGAATAAACTGCCAATTCCAGAACGCGCGTGCATTGTCTGACGACAAGCCAAAGACCTGAACCTTTACGCCCTGTACCGCGGCCGCGCGGGAGAACCTACGAACATCATCATCACTCATCCCATGCAGATTGAACTGGATAGAGTCCGGGGCGCGCACTTCTGGTGCCAGTTTTTCGGGTACCTGCATCCAAGGAGACAGGTTCAGTCGCTCGGCCACATAATCGTGGTTTGCGCGGCCATCGCGCACTCTGCGCGGCAGTTCGGCGAGTTGAGGGCGAATGATTGCTGCGCTCAAATTATTGAGGCGCAGGTTGTAGAGGGGCAATTTGTTCTGCCAACGGGCAAACACATCGTGCAAAACCGGATGTTTTTTCCAGTTATGTTCGTATGCACCCGACATGATAATGGCACGAGCAACCAGATCGGCATCATCGGTGACGAGAATGCCACCTTCGCCAGCGTTAACCATCTTGTAGGATTGAAACGAAAAGCACCCCACCCGACCCAAAGTGCCGATGTTGCGACCATTCCAGGTGGTCCCGAGAGAGTGTGCTGCGTCTTCGATGACCGGAATATCTGCAGCCTCACAGAGTGCAAGGATTTCATCCATGTCAGACGTATGTCCCCGCATGTGGCTAATGATGACAGCACTGATATCATCCTGAAGTTTGTCGGCAAAATCTTTCAAATCTATGCGGTAATTGTCACCTACTTCGCACAGAACCGGCAAACAATCAGCATGAATGACCGAGGAAGGAACGGCAGCAAATGTAAACCCGGGAATCAACACGCGCGCGTCACGCGGCAGATCCAAAGCTTTGAGTGAGAGAAACAACGCTGCCGAGCAAGACGAAACCGCCAGAGCATAAGTACAGCCCAACATTTCCGCGAATTCAGCTTCAAGAAGTGCAACCGGCGCGTCGGCATCAGCGGTGTATCGGAAAAGGTCGCCAGTCTGCAGGAGTCGTTCAACTGCGGCGCGCGCAGCGTCGGGAATCGGTTCGGCGGAATGGACGTTTGGCACCTGGCTCATATTTCAATTTCCTTAACTAAACATTCCATAATAGTAAATCAAAGAAATCGCCGGGAAAAGCAAATTCGTAGCGCAGCAATAAAGCAACTTCAGAGAGTCATAGCGCAGAAGCAGGTCTGGTACCGTGATGTAAATAAGGGGTAATTATAAGGACGTTAGAATCCGAGGCGATCGCGTATCACAAACCAGGTCATGCCCAGGGTCAACAATGGCGAACGGAACATGGCACCGCCGGGGAATGATGGGGCAGGAACCTTCGCCATAAGATCAAACCCGCTGGATTGGCCTTGAATGGCAAGTGCCATCAATTGACCGGCAAGTGTCGCAGTACCAACCCCGTGACCGGAATACCCGGATGCCGACATGATATTGGGGGCAACCCGCGCAAGGTAAGGCATGCGCTTCATGGTGATGCCCAATGTGCCGCCCCACGTGTAGTCAAATCTGACATTCTTCAGATGGGGAAATACCACGCTCATGGGTTTGCGCACGATGGCGTCGATATCATCGGGAAAGCGGTATCCATAGCTCTCACCACCGCCAAAAAGTAATCGCTTATCGTGGGATAGTCGGAAGTAGTTCACCACAAACCGGCTGTCTGCGACGGCCACGTCTCGGGTAAGGACCCGCGCCGCCTCATCACCCAAAGGTTCTGTCGCGCCGATGAAATTGTTGATGGGCATGACACGGGCCGCTACCTTGCGATTCAGGCTGCCCAGATAACCGTTACATGCAAGAATAACATGATCCGCCGCAACACGACCGTGATCAGATTGAACCACAGGTTTAGACCCTTGCAGAATATTGTGTACTAGGGTCATTTCGTAAATACGTGCCCCTGCATCCGCAGCTGCACGTGCCAAACCCAAGGCATAATTCAAGGGATGTAAATGACCTGCCCCCATATCAAGTGTGCCGCCCCTGTAGTCTGGTGAGGGGCAAAGCGCATGGCAGGCCTCTGCATCTAGGGTCTCGATCTCATCATAGCCGTAGTCTTGTTGAAGTTTTTCAGCGTAGTTGTGCAAGTGTTTAACATCAGATTTATTGGACGCAGTGTGGGCCACGCCTGGCTTGAACTGACAGTCAATATTGTGTGCCCTGATCAGGTCTTTGACTAGGTTTTTTGAATCTTCACCCAGTTGCCACAATTTGGCGGCATCCGATTTACCCATGAGCCTTTCGAGCCCATCCTGTTCCATGCGTTGGCCGCTGCCCAATTGCCCGCCATTGCGACCCGAAGCGCCAAAGCCGACGCGGTGGGCGTCTACCACTACCACATCTAGGCCCGCTTTCGCCAGATGCAGCGCTGCGGACAAGCCGGTATAGCCAGCGCCAACGATGCAGACATCTGCTTTGGTCTCGCCTATGAGCGGTTCAAATTCGGGCATCGAATTCGCTGTCGCCGCATACCAGCTGCCCGGGTAAACCCCGCGCTTATCGTTGGAAAACAGTAGGTTCATACATTCATCAGCAGGTGTTCACGTTCCCAAGGGGAAATGACCTGCAGGAATTCCTGATACTCAGCGCGCTTGACGATGGAATAGACCCGTGCAAAATCCGGATGCAGCACTTCGTGCAGCTCTTTGGCTTCGTCAAACAGATCCAGTGCATCGCCCAAAAGGCTAGGGATATCGCCGTCGCCTTCATAGGCGTCGCCTTTGTACTGCTTGTCGGGCCGCTCTTCGTTGATCAAACCCAAATAGCCACAGGCCAAAGAGGCCGCGATGCAGAGATATGGGTTGCAATCCATCCCCGCTACGCGATTCTCGACGCGACGCGCTTCGGGTCCTGACAGCGGAATGCGAATGCCAGTAGTGCGATTGTCGCGACCCCATTCCAGATTGATCGGCGCCGCATGATCTTTGACATAACGCCGGTAGGAATTCACGTAAGGGGCCATAACGGCGATGCTTGATGGCAGGTGTTTTTGTAATCCGCCGATGAAGTTAAAAAAGGCGTCTGTTTCCCCCCCTTGCGGCCCGGAAAAGATGTTCTTACCGGTTTCGATGTCAAGAACGGAATGGTGGATGTGCATCGCACTACCCGGTTCATCGGCGATCGGTTTGGCCATGAACGTGGCATAACAATCGTGGCGCAGGGCGGCCTCGCGGATCAGGCGTTTGAAATAGAAAACTTCATCTGCAAGTTTGATCGGGTCGCCGTGAACCAGATTAATCTCAAGCTGACCAGCGCCGCCTTCTTGCGTGATCCCGTCAATTTCAAAACCCTGAGCTTCGGCAAAATCATATATGTCATCGATCACCGGCCCAAATTCATCAACGGCTGTCATCGAATAGGCCTGGCGTGCCGCAGCGGGGCGACCAGAACGCCCCATCATCGGTTTTATTTCCTGCGTCGGGTCGATGTTGCGCGCCACCAGAAAGAATTCCATCTCAGGAGCTACGACCGGCTTCCAGCCTTTTGCGCGGTAGAGATCGACAACGCGTTTCAGGACATTGCGCGGCGCGAACGAGACGCGATTGTCTTTGCGGTCAAAAGCATCGTGGATGACTTGCAACGTCCAGTCACCGGTCCAGGGCGCAGCTGTTGCCGTGGTCATGTCCGGCTTCAGGATCATATCCCGTTCCAGAAAGCCCTCAGCCCCCGCGGCTTCGCCCCAATCCCCGGTAATGGTCTGATAAAAGATGCTGTCTGGCAGGTGAAAATAGCTCTGCTTGGCAAACTTGCTAGCTGGCACAGCCTTGCCGCGGGCGATGCCGGGCAGGTCAGAAATGATACATTCGACTTCGTCCAGACGACGCCCTTCAAGATATGTCTTGGCCGCGTCTGGCAAGTTTTCGGTCCAATCGGCCATCAGACTCTCTCTTTCTTGAAAAATGCGGCCATGCGGGCGGCAATCTCCGCGCTGTCTGTTGGCTTGTCCAACTTGGCGCTGGCATCGACCAAGATCTCGTCCGGCACGAGGCCTTTGCCCCGCCCCTTGATGAGACCGTCGACAAACTCGGCGGTGAATTCGGGATGGGGCTGTACGCTCCAGATCTTGTCGCCATAAACGAAGCCTGCGTTCTTGCAAAAATCGGTGCTGGCAATGACTTTTGCGTCAACCGGGCGTTCGATGACCTGATCCTGATGCCATGCATTCAATGGGATTATCTGACCATCAAAGTCATATTCTGTATGCCCGACCGACCAGCCATCCTTGTATTTCTCAACGGTGCCGCCAAGAGCTTGCGCAATAATCTGATGGCCAAAGCAAACGCCGACCAAGGGTCGGCCGTCGGCATAGATATCACGGATGAATTGTTCCAACGGCGGAATCCAAGGATGATCTTCGTAGGCGCCATATCGCGAGCCGCTGATAAACCAGCCGTCACATTCGGTGATTGAGGCTGGAAACTCCATATCCACAACGCAATATGCCTGAAAAGAAAATCCATATCCCGCAAGCAGGTTTGGATACAAAATGTCATAATCGCCGAGCGTGCGTGCCAGATCGTCCGGTGTATGGCCGGCCTGTAGAATCCCGATTTTCATAGGTCACCAATAATTTGATCAAATTTAGATTAGCGGAGCCAAACCAAACGAGCAAGAGGGTTTAAACGCGCTCGAGCGTGGCCAGCCACCGCTTGTGTTCCGGCACCTCAGCCATGCGTTTGATTTCCTGACGCTTAGTCATCACAAGGTTTTCAATCAGTTGCGGATGAAAGATATCTGCGATGGTTGGATCACTTTCAAAAAGATCAACGGCCGAAATCCAATCGGGCGCCATTTGCGGCAGGTCGGGATAATCATAGGCGTTCCCCGTGATCGGGGCAGGCGGCTCTACCCCGGCTTCAATCCCGTTTAAGGCGGCACCAAGGACAACCGCAAGCATCAGATAAGGATTGATGTCGCCGCCTGCTACCCGATGCTCGATCCGTCGGGCAGACGCGCTGCCGCTGGGGATCCGAATGGCTGCGGTCCGGTTCTCGTAAGCCCAGGACGCCGATGTAGGGGCATGTGCCCCGGGCACCAATCGCTCGTACGAGTTGCTGTGCGGTGCAAAAATGAGGGTCGAGGCTGGCATGGCCGAAAGGCAACCGGCAACGGCTTGGCGGAGCAGGTCACTGCCTTCGGGACCACCATTGCTGAATACATTCTGGCCGTCTCCGTCCAGCACAGAGAAATGAACGTGCATTCCGTTGCCAGCATCATCGGCATAAGGTTTTGCCATGAATGTCGCGGCAAAGCCGTGCTTGCGGGCCATGCCCCGGGCCAGAGATTTGAACAACCAGGCATCATCCGCAGCGTGTAGGGCATTCTGATGGTTCATGGTCATCTCAAACTGACCCAAACCAGATTCTGAAATCACCGTCTGGGCCGGGATCTCCATCGCTTCGCAAGCCTCATAAAGATCGGTGAAGAACCCGTCGAATGCATCTAGCTGGGCGACAGACAGGATTGCAGAACTGCTCAAGGCACGGCCGGTAACCGGGCTGGTCGGGGCAGAAAGGGCCGGGCCGGAATCGTCGACAAGCGTGAACTCCATTTCGGTTGCGGCCATCACCGTCCATCCGCTCGCCGCATAACGCTTGACCACACGCTCCAGAGCATTGCGCGGATCGCCTTCAAATGGCACCCCGGTGGCGGTTTCCATTGTCATCGGGACAAGTGCGCTTGGATTTGCCAGCCAAGGCATTGGCACAGCTCCGCGATCCGTCGGACGTAATACGCCATCTGCGTCGCCGGTCTCAAAAACCAGCGGGCTATCTTCGATGTCGGCGCCCCACAGGTCAACATTGAGAACAGAAATCGGCATTCGCACAACGCCGCTATCGAGTTTGCGCGCATAGCTTGCCGGAACGCGTTTCCCGCGCATCTGGCCGTTCAGATCGCAGGCAGCGACACGAAAAGTAGAGTAGCTTTTAAGGTCCATAGGTCAGGTCCGTGGTTGATTTTGCCTAGATACTCATGCGCAAATCAAAATGTCTATGGCGCCATCTGAAATGAATTTTGCGGCGAAGCCTTCTGAAAGATGCCAGCGCTATCCTAGCGGATCAGGTTCACCCGAATTTTCATCTTCTGGCGAACATTCGACGGCAGATGTCTGTTGAGCCGGTTATTAACTGCCCCGAACAAGGTCACAATCAGCAACGTCAAAACTATGAAATAGGCCGCGAGGATGGGGTATGGAATGAACGGATTAAATGTCTTGTCAGCGAAAAAGTTGGCATAATAAAGTGCGTCTCCCCGTTGCTGCCAAGCCGGAAAGCCACTGAAGTATACCAATGTGGTGGCGTGAAACAGAAAGATGGCCTCGTTTGTATAAGCAGGCCACGCAAGCCGCAGCATGGTGGGCCAAATCACCCGTCGGAACCTGTTCCAGCCTGACAGACCGTACGCATCTGCTGCCTCGATATCACCTTTCGGGATCGAACGGAGCGCGCCGTAGAAAATCTCGGCGGAATAGGCGGCAGTGTTCAGGAACAATACAATCAGGGCCCCAAGCCAAGCGGCCGTGAACGGATTGAAGATCGGGCTGACGCTCTTCAGGCTGAGAAAAAGGAAATAGGCAAAGAAGAACTGGATAAACAGAGGTGATCCGCGGAAGATGAAGATGAACCATACAGCTGGTTTGCGCCAAATCGGGTTTGGGCTGGCCTTGGCGACAGCAAGGGCTGTCGCAAACAGAAACCCGATCGCCAAAGCAACGATACCGAAATAAATATTCCAGATCATGCCCGAGCCGATCAGGGTAAAGTGCTCACACAGAGTAAAGTTTTCGCGCGGCAACAAGCGCTCACCAATGCCGACTGAGCGCAATCCATAGTCCTGAATGGTTTGCCAGCAGCTCATGTCGTGGCCCTTCGCTGCGATTCACCGCCGGACGTCGCCTGCCCATGGGTGAGGCGGACCATCAGTTTTTCAAGCAGCACCTCTGAGACGCGGGTGAAGGCAAGGTAAAACACCAACAGCGCCAGAAAATACCACATGCGCCAGTCGCCATGCGGATAGCTAGTAAATTGGGGGGTTTTGGTGCCACCGAGTTCACGCGCCCAATAGACGATGTCTTCGATCCCAAGCAGAAACAAAAGAGGCGTCGCTTTGATCAAGACCATCCACAAGTTTGACAGGCCGGGCAGGGCATAGACCCACATCTGCGGCACCAGAATGCGCCAAAACGTCTGGCGCGGTGACATCCCGTAGGCTTCGCCCGTTTCTATCTGGCCGTGCGGCACTGCGCGCATTGCCCCGAAAAGCACGTTGGCTCCGAAGGCGCCGAAAACGATTGCAAACGTCAGCACCGCGAGCGCAAAGCCATAGGTCTCATGCATCCATTGAGCCGAATTGCCTGATGGTAGCTTTGCCTGCGCACAGACTACAAAATCACTGCCTTGCCAGATTGGTTGATCCCAGCCCGGACAAAGCACTTTGTGCCGGGCCCATTCAAACATCTGGTCCAGCGCGATAACGAAAAAGAGGAAAAAGGCGATGTCAGGGACGCCGCGCACAAGCGCGATATAAGACTGCCCCAGCCAGCGAACTGGCGCAAAAGCCGCCCGTGCTGCCATCGCACCGAAAAATCCGAAGGATAGAGAGACTGGCGCCGTCACGGCCAGCAATAGCAGAACTTTGCCGAACGCCAGATAAAACGCCAGATGCTTGCCATTGGTCAAATAGCAGCTCAGCCAGCGATACGTGTCCAGCGTTTCAGGATCGGTGCAATAGGAGAACATTGGTATTTTGGCAGGCCCGCGTGTGCAGACCTGCCTGACCTGATTTAGTAGGTCGCTGTTTCTTCGCCGAACCACTTTTTCAGCAACGTGTTCAGCGTTCCATCAGCTTTCATTGATGTGATCGCCGCATCAAATTGGTCCCGCAATTCAGCGTCACTTTCGCGCAGCCCCATGCCAACGCCGCCGCCCAATGGTACATCGGGGCCAACAAACTTCAGCTCACCGCCAGCCGCTTCGACCAGAGGAACAAGATAATCACGGTCCGCAAAAACGGCATCGGCTTCGCCGTTGCGTACGGCAGCGACGGTTTCTTCGGGAGTGGCAAATTCAACCAGTGTGGCACCGCTTTCCGCGATAAAGCCCGCTTGGATCGTGGATGTCTGCGCCGCAACAACACCGCCAGTTAAATCCGCGTCGTCTGATGCTGCAACATAAGCTGAAGCAGTCGGCGGATAGTAGTCCTGGGTGAAGTCGATAACTTCGTCACGCTCGGCGGTGATGGACATGCCCGCAATGATGGTGTCGTAGTTGCCGGATACAAGATTGGGTATGATGCTGTCCCAATCGTTTTTGACCCATTCGCAGGTCAGCTCGGCGCGTTTGCACATTTCGTCACCAACATCACGCTCAAAGCCGTCAATTTCGCCAGCATCGTTGATAAAGTTGTAGGGCGGGTAGGCGCCTTCCGTGCCCATGCGGATTGTTTTGCTGTGGCCGTCGGCAAAACTCATGGAAGCTGCAAACGCCAAAGCAGCGGTACCCAGTATTAGTTTTTTCATTTGTGATACTCCCGTTTTATGTGGTTTTTTTATTTACGCCGCAATGGTTGCCGAAAGGAACCCCTGCAATCGCTCGGATTTGGGCGCGCCAAACAACGTCTTTGGCGGTCCTTGTTCTTCGATCAGGCCTTGGTGCAGGAACACAGTATGATCCGAAACATCAGCGGCCAGTTTCATATCGTGGGTCACAAGCAACATCGTGCGGCCTTCGGTTGCTAGGCTCTTGATAACCCGAACCACTTCCTGTTCCAGTTCTGGGTCAAGTGCCGATGTAGGCTCGTCAAAAAGCAGGGCTTCGGGTTCCATACAAAGGGCGCGTGCGATGGCAGCCCTTTGTTGTTGTCCACCTGAAAGTTGCGCTGGATACATGTCACATTTGTCACCGATGCCAACTTTGTCGAGATAGGCGCGCGCCGATTGTTCAACCTCGGATGTATCGCGCCCCAATACGGTACAGGGCGCTTCCATCACGTTTTGCAGGATCGACATATGTGACCACAAATTGAACTGCTGAAAAACCATCGACAGATTGGTGCGGATGCGTAGAACCTGTTTGGGGTCCGACGGTCGGCGATTCTGATCGGTGCCACGCCACGTGACAGGTTCACCCTTAAAGAGGATTTCGCCTTGCTGGCTGTCTTCCAGCAGGTTGGCACACCGCAGCAGGGTGGACTTCCCCGACCCCGAAGATCCAATGAGCGATACAACATCGCCGCGATGGGCGGTGATATCGACGCCTTTGAGCACTTCCAACGGTCCATAGCATTTGTGCAGATCGCGAATTTCGATCACAGGTGTTGAGGCGGCATCGGGCATGGACAAGGGCAAACCAGTCAATTTGTGCGGTATTCCGAAGGCAATAGGGATGAAAAGATGCGCCAATGCAATGTCCAAAACAGTCTTTAGTGTCTGGAACTGCTCAATTTGAACGCGACGAAAGCCAAAACGTTTAGAAAAAAAGTAGGTATATCGCGTATTTTAGGAATGCGGTGGAGGCGGAGTCGGAATGTCCAGATAGGCCTGTTCCGGGATTTGTACCAATCCACGCAGATGCAAGACATCGCGGTCGGCGTTGGAAAGCGCATCTATCGCTTTCGTGACGGCGGCACGGATTTGCTCAGGGTCTCGCGCCGCAGATGTGATATAAGGTAACCCGGGCGTAGGTGCCGTGCGCTCAACCTCGCGCAGTGCGCGCGCCCAAGGTTCATATTGTGTGATCAGGGCCCATGTCAGGGCATCAAGAGCGGCCAAGTCGGCGCGACCGACTGCAACTGCTATCGCAGACTCCATATGCCCGCCGGTTTGCATGAAATGGCGGAATTCCACGCCCTCATTGGCCGCATGTGTCATGGGGGCCGCCCAACCTGACTGCGAAACCGACTCATTATAGGCAAGGCGCTGACCTGAGAAATCAGCCATGGTGTCGCCGGAAGTGTCTGCCCGGGCGATGATAACAGAATTGTAATACCCGGGTGCGCATCCCGGCAGCCCGTAGTCAGGGGTGCCAATCAATCTGACATGCCCGTGAAGTGCAGTACGAAAAGGCATTCCGCAGGTTTGGGCAAAGATGAGGTCGGGATCACGCCAAATCTCCCAGAAATCACGGCTGCGATCCAGCGTTTCTGGCCCTTCATCCAACTCTGTTCGGATTCCAAGCCAAAACCTGTCATTGGCATCTGCAAGCTGGGGTATGTCATACATGCCAAGCATGGCTGTCATTTGGCACGATCCACGCGCTGGCGTGCCAGCGCACTATCGCGATCATTCACTCCCAAAAGGTTCGATACAAGACGCAATAAGGCATCTTCGTGATCATCGCGTATGTCATCCGCCAATACGACCTGCCACATGGCTTCGATCACCGCGACCCGGTCTTCGTAGGGTACGGCCGCTTTGATCGCGCGCGTAAAACGCACGGTGTCGGGGGCCTCGGATTCAAGGGTTTCCGCGTCGCCGCGCAAGGCTGCGGCGTCTGAATTGTTCAGTTCATATCGCGCCGTGATGATGCGGTCGATGTTGGCCTTTTCTGTTGGCGCATAGTCGCCGTCCGTACGGGCGACACGGACCAGCAACGCCGTCAGGGCGAGTCGCGCATCCGTGTCAGGCAATGCGGCCGGGTCTGGCTGGGTCAGCCGTCTTAAGAAATCTCCGAACATGTGAGTCCTGTCGTTTTGTTTTCAGATTTTTTGCAGTGCTAGAGCTTTGGCTGCGTCACTGTCTTTTGAGGTTATTGCAAGTGTAGTTTCGATCAGGTGTAAAGTATCTTCTTCGTGATCATCGCGCACGCCGTCAGCCAGCACCACATCCCACAGCGCCCCGACAATCTGCAACCGGTCGACATACGGAACTTCCTGCCTGATCAATTGGGCGAATTCCTCAGTGCCGGGTGCGTGCTTTTCCAGTTTTTCGCAAGTGGCGCGCAGACGTGCGGCCTCGATGGGCTTGAGATCATAGCTCTTGGCCATGATCCGGTCGATTTGGCTGATCTCTTCGACTGTGTAAACATTGTCCGCCATGGCCACACGCACCAACAATGCGCCAAGTGCAAGTTGCGCGTCGGGTTCGGGAAGCGGCTCGGGCGTGGCGGGGCGGCGGCTGAAGATACGGTGCAACATGATGCCAAGTTACTGGATGCTGCGCCTTGTGCAATGTGTTATCCGGCCCGCTGCGTCAGGAGGGGCAGCGCGCCCATTTGTTGGGGAGGCTCAAACCGCAGATTGTCCAGCGCGAGCCCTTGCGGGTCGCCGTTGGTTAACACAAAGCCCGCGATATCGGCCGTGCCGTCCGAGCGGACAAAGCCAAACCCATGTTCGCGCACGGAACTGACCTCAATGTCCTGAACGACAGACCCATCACGGCGCAGGAAAAGCAGCCTCGCAGTCCCGTCTTCGCCGCCACGCAAGTCAAACGACAGGGCCGATTGGTCGCGGTCAAAAAGGACGGCGATTGCACCTTCGCCTTGCGCGTCGCGTTTGGGATACCGCGCAGATCCAAAGCCGTTCAGCACATTTGTGTTGGACATGCGCGTAATTGACAACGTCTCTCCCGGTCCGCCGCTGATGGCGACCAATGGCGCCAGCGGAACACCGGTGATTTGATCAAAGAACCCCAGCGCCTCGCGTGACTGACCGGCAAATCGTTCGCCGAACTGCGCGCCGGGCACCACCAAGACGTCATCCACCAGTCTGCCGGGGCCAAAACTGCTGGGCAGGTCGTCAAAGGTGATGATCTGCGTCAGGGCCAGCGTATCCGGATCGACAACGCAAATTGCTG
>CBDTVL010000102.1:0-12779 GCA_965363755.1 uncultured Sulfitobacter sp. | reverse complement strand
GGGATCGCGTAGTAGGAACGCACAAGATCCAGTGCTTCCTTGTCGCCCAACAGATCCGCTGGCATTGCACCAATCGCTCCGGCATGAGCGGTCTGTTCTGCATCGACTCCTTCAAAGAAGAAGCTGACCGGCACATCAAGCGCATCAGAAATATCCCACAACCGGGACGCACTGACACGGTTTGCACCGGTTTCGTACTTCTGAATCTGCTGGAATTTGATACCTACCTGCTCGGCCAGTTGTTGTTGGGTCATCCCAACAAGCCACCTGCGATGTCGAATCCGTTTTCCGACGTGAACGTCTACAGGATGTGTCATTACTGTACTCCCTTTTCCTTACTCGCTACTATCTTGCCAGCAGTGTACACAACCATATGTACATTGCCGCAACTTAATCTACACTACGCATCATCCACGCCCCACCGACGGGATTAGCAACTGCATTCTACGAGGTTTGGGGTGCATATCAAGCGGTTTGACACACGACATGGGCGAATGCGCGGCTAGACGCTCAATCAAAAGGCGAATAACTGTCGGTTTTCATAATATTAACCAACAGTAACTTTTTCGTTTTTCCTCCCGCCAAAAATGGTTAACTCGCCGGGCAGGCGGCTGTTTTTGCTGCCGTCGAGTGATTTTGGGAGTTTTCATCGTGCGCGCTTATCAAGTTCAGACCTCAGGTGCGGCCGCTGAGATGACCGACGTCATAGCACCAGAACCTGCGAAAGGCGAGATTCGACTCGACATAAAAGCCTGCGGGTTGAACTTTGCTGACCTTCTGATGCAAGGCGGGACCTATCAGGACACACCGCCTGCGCCGTTTACCCTGGGTATGGAGGTCGCCGGCGTGGTAAATACGCTCGGGCCCGAGACAAGCGGCCCTTGTGTCGGCGATCGGGTTGCGGTGTTTGGTGGTCATGGCGGACTGGCTGAACAGGGCTGCTATCAGGTCGAGCGATTGCTCCCTGTTCCCGATGAAATGAGTTTTGAGGATGCAGCGGCTTTTCAGATCGCTTACGGCACCAGCCATGTCGCGCTTGGATACCGCGCCAAGCTTCAACCCGGTGAGACGCTCCTAGTGCTGGGTGCCGCAGGAGGCGTCGGCCTGACAGCCGTTGAGATCGGCAAACTGATGGGGGCAACGGTAATTGCCTGTGCACGGGGGGCTGACAAGTTAGCGATTGCGAGGCAAGCCGGTGCGGATCACCTGATCGACAGCAGCACTGCAGATCTGCGGGCCGAGATAAAAGCGCTGGGTGGCGCAGATGTGGTTTTTGATCCGGTAGGCGGTGATCATTTTGAGGCCGCATTTCGCGCCTGTAATCCCGAAGCACGCATTTTGACCATTGGTTTTGCCAGCGGCGGGGTTCCAAAAATTCCGGCGAACCATTTGCTGGTCAAGAACATTTCAGTACTTGGCTTTTACTGGGGAGGGTACATGTCCTTCAAGCCAGAGGTCATCATTCATTCACTGAGGGAACTATTCTCGTGGTACAGCGACGGCAAGATCAAGCCCCATATCAGCCACATCTTGCCGCTGGAACAGGTCGCGGACGGCATGGAACTTTTGCGATCGCGCAAATCCACCGGCAAAGTTGTGATTACGATCTAGCGGCGCGTGTATGGCTTCGCCAACAGGCCAGAGGCTAAACACCGCGCGCCAGCAGCCAAAATCACATCATCTATTTTATGAAATACGATGTTATCTGCCCGACGCCTTTGACATTGTGATCGCGTATTTCCAGTTGACCCGCGTGATCTCCGATCGCGTCTCGGGTTGCTTCAGAAATCTGAATTTTACCCGCTACCCCAGTTGACTCAAGTCGGCTGGCCAGATTGACCGTCTCGCCCCAGACATCATAGACCGACCGCTTCTTTCCGATCAGGCCGGCAATCACAGGCCCGGTATGCAGACCAACGCGGATCTTGAGGCCGGCCTTGGAAACGCGGTCGTCTGACATCGCATCGATGATGTCGCGTGCAAAAGACACAGCGGCCACAGCATGATCAGGGCGATGTGACGGGATACCTGCGGCCGCCATATAGGCGTCGCCAATGGTCTTAATCTTTTCAATACCATGCTCGGTTGCCAGTTCGTCAAAGGCTGAAAACACATTCGCCAGTTCCTGCAACAATTTGGAAGGGTCCATGCGGGCGACAAGCGGCGTGAAATCCACGATATCGGCGAACAGGATTGTCGCACTTTCAAACCGGTCGGCGATATGGGTCTCGCCATCGTTTAGCCGCACAATGACTGGTGCCGGCAGCATCGCATGCAGCAAAGCATCAGCACGTTCTTTTTCATACTTGATCTGGTTGGTGAATTCGATTTCTCGCTCACGCCACCGCAGGCGCTCGAGACAGGCATCGACGCGTGCATGCAGCAGCACAGGATTAATCGGTTTTGGCAGATAATCCTCGGCACCGGCCGCAATACATTTCACAATCGCATCCGTCTCTCTGAGACCCGAGACCATGACGACTGGCATGTCTCGCATGGCGGGATCTTCCTTTATCCGCGCCAGAACTTCGATGCCATTTGTGTCTGGCATCAAGATATCCAGCAACACCAGATCAAACCGCTCATGCTTAAATGCCTCAAAGGCCTCGCGCGCCGAGGCCACTGCTCGCACACTGTGGCCTTGCCGCTCCAACTGGCGAGACAGTATCTCCCGGTTGGCCAATTCGTCGTCGATAACCAGAATATGTCCGATCTGAACTGCGCGCCCCTTGCCCTTTGACGTCAGGGTCCGCTCCAGCCCTGCAGCAATCTCGGCATCGGCGGATGTATCCCACGCTTCACCAGCATCGTCCTGCAAAGACACTGCTGTATCGATTTGCGCTGAAAACCGCCTTGCTTCGTTCATGACAGCATCGATGTCATCGCGCACTGCCGCACTTAGGTCAGCCGCAAAATCCTCAATAATCATCTCGGAATACCCAAGAATAGCGTTGAGGGGTGTGCGCAGATCGTGCCGCAGCTTTGACTGCGCCTGCGCATCACGTTCAACATTACCTGGCTGATCAAGCAAAGCCTGCACCATGTCATTCAGACGGTGCGCCGCATCTGTGACTTTATCCAGATCCTCCAGCGCTGCGGCCGGGCCGTTCCGGTGCACGTCATCAATCAGCAGGGCCTGGAAGCCGAGGATCGCTTCGGCCGGGCCAGTCAGCTTCTGAGCAATGCGCGTTGCATACGCCAGATTGCCGATGCGCCCTTTTTCTGTCACTTGCCCTGCTTTCCCAGCAATGCACTGATGATGTCCAATAGACCCGGCAACTCGATGGGCTTGGTATAGAAATCATCACACCCGGCCGCCATCGCCTTTTCGCGATCGCTCGCCATGGCATGCGCAGTTAATGCCACTACCGGGATTGACGACGTGTCTGGATTCGCTTTGATCCGACGGGTCGCCTCCCAGCCGTCGAGGATCGGCAGGCTCATGTCCATTAGGATCAGATCAGGGTCGCCTGCAGCCGCCGCATCGACACCGGCCTGCCCGTCGCGCGCAGCTTCGATTTCGAAGCCTTTGCGCACCAGCCGGCGCGACAGCATGTCGAGGTTCATATCGTTATCTTCGACGATCAAGATCTTCACCATAAGCTGCTACCCTTGCTTTTCATTCGTATGTTTTCAGATGCCGCTTTAACGCGGCCACCAGATCAGATCGCCCGGTTTCGCCTTTGCGAATGACGTCGCCAGCATGTGCCTTGAGCCAGTCGGTTTCTTCACGTGTCAAGTCCTTGGATGTGACCACAATTACCGGCAAATCCATCAAATCATCTCGTGCCCGCACCGCCTTAAGGACATCAAATCCGTCAATATTGGGCATCATGATATCGAGCAGCATCAACGTTGGCCGCTTCTTATCCAATTGGCTCAACGCGCCCTTTCCGTCTGCAGCCTCGCGAACATGCCACCCTTCGCGCACCAGAATACGCCGAAAAAGGTTTCGTGTCGCTACATCGTCATCAACAATCAGAACTTCGCGGTCACGGGTGCCCGCTACGGCTTCGAGCGTGGACAGCAACAATGCCGGATCAACGGGCTTGGTTAGATGTTCAACCGCGCCAAAAGCCAGACCCATTTCGCGATCTGCGACGATTGTCGCCAAGACAACCGGCGTCTCGCACAAATCCGGATCTGCCTTGATCTCTTTCAGCATCGACCAGCCGTCTCGTTCTGGCATGATAACATCCAGAATAATTGCGTCGGGATGATGCAAACGTGCCAGATCAAGTCCTTTTTCGGCATTGGCGGCGACAAGAACCTCATATCCCTCTGCCCGCACAACATCTGCGATAGCAGAGCGGGCGGCCGCTTCGTCATCAACGATCAAAACGCGGCCCAACGAGGAACTTTCTGTCTCGGCAGTAAGGCCGCTCCGATCAACAGCAGGTTTCACTGCCCTTGCGGGGATTTCGAAAGAGAAAGTTGACCCAACGCCCTCTTCGCTTTCGACCGTGATTTGACCACCCATCATCCGGGTAAACTGCTGCGCAATGGCGAGGCCGAGCCCGGTCCCACCGAAATTGCGTGTCGTGGACTGATCTGCCTGAACAAAAGCCTTGAACAGCTTTTCGCGTTGCGGCGGTGTCATCCCAATGCCTTCGTCCCGCACCGCAAATCGAAAAAGATCGGTCCCGTCGCGTGTGATCCGCTCGACATTCAACTCGATCTTGCCTGCATCAGTGAACTTGGCAGCATTAGAGAGCAGATTGAACAGGTTCTGGCGAAGCTTGGTCTTGTCGGTCTCAATCTCATCATCACCGATCTCGATTTTCAGGACCAGTTCGTTGTTGTTTTTTGCAACCAGCGGCACAACGGTTGCTGCGACCTCGTCGAGCAAAGGCGTCAATGGGAATGACTCAACAAAGATTTCCATTTTCCCGGCTTCGATCTTGGACAAATCAAGCACATCGTTGATCAGCGACAACAGATGCCGCCCCGACGCCATGATCTTTTCAAGGTCCTCTGTTGCGCTATCGAACCCCATATCCGTCGCATCTTCGGACAACATTTCGCTATAGCCGATGATTGCATTCAAAGGCGTGCGTAATTCGTGGCTCATCGAGGCCAGAAACTGGCTCTTTGCGCTGCTGGCGGCGACAGCAAGTTCGCGGGCTTCTTCAAGCTCGTCCTGCTTGGATTTCAAATCTGAAATATCGCTGTAAACGGTGACCTTCCCACCATCTGGAGTCTTGCGTTTGGACACCTGAACCCACGCGCCGGAAACCTGAATCTCATCGCGCGTTCCATCTGCGATTATGTGCTGGTGCAGGCGGTCCGCAATCCACTCCTCGCGGGCCATACCCAATGTATCAGCCGCGTCGTGCTTTGCCATCGCGCGCAATATATCCTCAAAGCTGGCGCCGGGCACCAAGACGTCCTTCGCTGGCGAAAACATCTCGCGATAGCGGTCGTTTACCAGAACCAGTTGGTTATTGCTGTCAAACAACGCAAATCCATCCGGGATCGTCTCGATGGCAGTCAGGATTGTGTTGCGCTGCGTGCGCGCCTCTTCTTCCAGCGCCCTGAGTTTGTCCTGACTGTCACGCAGGACCCGTAAAGCCTGCGACATGCGCCCCATTTCGTCGCGCCCCTCGGGGGGCAAAACAACATCTCGATCCCCGCTGATCAGTGCCGAAATCGCCTCGCTGTTGGCCCGCATCGGAATGACGATCGAGCGCAGCACTCTCCAAGTCAAAAGCGCACCGGCAAACACAATTATCAGGCAGGCCGTCACCGCCCGCATATACGCGCGCTGAGCCGCAGCCGTCGCCTCTTTGCTGGTCGCGTCCGCCCTGATCGACATATCCTCGACCAATTGGGTCAGAGTTGCATCCACCGCATCACTGCCTTGCCGCGCTTGGGCAAGGTAGGTGTTGCCAACAATTCGATTGCCATCCGTGTAAGCATCCACAGCCTTTAGCGCGCTCTCGTAATAGGCTTTTGCGCCGCCGCGGATGTTTTGGGCAGCATCCGGCGCAAAATCCTCCAACGCGGTCAGGCTTTGATCCAGTTTGTCGCGGGCGGCATTTGCCCGGCGCTCTGAAAGGGTCAACAGACTGACCGACAGGTCCGTCAGCCAATAGCGCATTTCGCCAAAGTGACGATCGGCTTCGGCTGCCAACTGCAACCTGTGGAAACCGACATTAGCATCCTGAATTCTCGCCTGATTCCGCGTCAGATCGTAAGTCATCACAATTGTGCTGATCACCAATGCTGCCAGCAATGCTGCCGAGAGCGATCCAACGCGCACAGGAATTTTTTTTTCGGAAACCCATGCCCAGCGACTTTTGCCTTCAGCCTCTTGGCTCGTCATTTGAACAGGGTGATACTGATCGCGCCGCCCAGTTCACCCTCAGAGCCACCTTCTTTGGGGAAGCCGGTGATATCCGTCTCACCTGCAGGTGATCCATGGCAGGCAAGGCAGGATGTCGAATAATACTCTGGGATCAACATCCGGAATGCGGGTTTTCCCCCTACAAGGACATCCTCAGAAAAGGCCTCGCCCTTGGACCATCCGTCACTTTTAAATTTGCTTTCAATAACGTCGTTTTCCCATTGATCTGGCCGGGCTTTCCGGTTGCGCACTTTGTCTATTGGTGCGGTTACCTTAACCGACGCCTGCGACGCCATTTTGTCAGCGAATTTCTCATTCACCAACCGCGCAAAAATAGCGGGTATGAAACCTTTGAACGCCAAACCCTCGGCGTTGATGACGCTCTGGTTCTCGTTGATCACCTCAGTCATGGACGCCAGCTGTGACTCGGTCAATTGGCGCTCTTCCGGGCTCAGATCATCGGTCAGCGGAGGTACTCCATACTGCGCCACATAGGCCTCGATCACCATCGCGCGAAAAACCTCTCCGGTCAGACCTTTGTCGACAACTGATGGATCATTAATCAGTCCCTGACTACTCGACACCACGCCGCGCCCGGCGCGCAGCACAGCCGCCAACCGATTGCCTAAATCAACTTCGTCGCCACTCTGCGCTGCGACTACGCGCGGGGCGGCTATGACGCTGATCAAACCCAAAACCGCAAAAGATAATGCCAACTTCTTCATCGCAAAAATTCCTGCTGTAACGCGCCACAACTTCATGGCGTCCCCAAACTCACTCCACTTCGCCGGATGTCATCACATGCCAAAGTAGCCAATCACAAAAATAAACTGATCGCGGGCGCAGCCCACAAAATCACTATCATGGGTGTGCGGTCGCGTTGCCAGTGTTTTTTTCGATCATTAAAGGACCTGCCTTGGATCAATCGTACAAATGCATGGCGCCGCACGCGCTCCAGGTCGGGAAAACGACCATGTGGCTGAGCCCCTGTGCACAAATCAACTGGACGAACGAGAGGCCGGAGGCTTAGGCTGCGCCTTGCAAACGGCTCAGCCACATAATTCACTTTCGGCGGGCAATGAACGCAAAACACATGTGACGCTTTGATGGAGTACAGGCGATGGATGCAGTGCAGGAGCTGAGTGACAACGTTGCAGTGCCATTTGAACGCGCCAGAGCAATGCCTCGGTCGGTGTATACATCACAGGATTTTTTGAAACAGGAATTAGAAAACGTCTTTAGGAAAGACTGGTTGTGCGCCGGGCGTTCAAGCTCACTTGCTGATCCCGGCGACTATACAACAATGGAGATTGCCGGTGAACCGATCATGGTCCTGCGCGACCGAGACGGAGAATTGCGTGCGCAATCAAATGTCTGTCGGCATCGTATGTCTACTCTGCTTCAAGGTCGCGGGACGGTAGGTTCAATTGTGTGTCCCTATCACGCATGGACCTACAATCTGGATGGCACCCTGCGCGGCGCACCTGCGATGATGCACAACAAGGCATTTTGCAAATCCGATATCAAGCTGCCGCAAGTGCGGTGTGAGGATTGGAACGGTTGGATCATGGTGACACTGAACCCGGATGCCGCGCCGGTTGCGGACGCGCTGTCTGATATCGACGCGCTTATTGGTCATTACCGGATGGAGAATTACATCGAATCCTTTCGCGAAACGCACCGATGGAACACAAACTGGAAGGTTCTGGCCGAGAATTTCATGGAGAGCTATCATTTGCCGGTGTGCCATTCGGGCACAATTGGTAACACCGTTGATCTGGCGCTGATGACCTGCCCGGAAGGGCTGCCGGCCTTTAACTACCACTGGATCATGAAAAATGACGAACTGGCGCTGACGCTGGCACACCCCAACAACAAACATCTTGTAGGCGAGGATCGCCGAAAGACTTATCTTCTGTCGATCTACCCGTCGCTGTTGATCACTTTGACTCCGGGCTATTTCTGGTACCTTTCCCTACATCCTGACGGACCGGACCATGTGAAAATTCTATACGGTGGCGGTCTTGCGCCCGAGTTTCTGGACGACCCGGACGCAGCCAAACACTTTGATGCGCTTAAGGCCTTGCTGGACGAGGTGAACCAAGAGGACCGCGGCTGCACAGAGAAAGTATATCGGGGCCTTTGCTCAGACATGGCGGAACCCGGACCATTATCTCATCTCGAACGACCGAATTTTGAGTTCGCTCAGTACCTGAATGGCAGAATTCAATCCACGTGAGCTGCTTGTTGCGAATACAGCTAAACAGCTCGCAACCGAGTGGCTTCTGTCCCGGCAAAGGCACGACGCAGCAGGTCGGCCATCGCATCGACCACCTCGCCCTTGCTGTCATCTGAACCATAGAGATTGATCTTTTGCTCAGGCAGGTTCGGTAGCGCCCCGGCGTGATCGATCTGGGCGAGATGCGACGGTTCGGTGCCGCCAATCACGCCGCTCACCGCTAGATCTGCTGCAACCGTTGCCTCAATTGTGCGATCAGACTCAGTGTCCACGGCCATTTCCCAAGTGATGCCCGCAATATCCAGCGCTTCGATCACGTGGGGGCGGAATGTACAGTGCCGGCAAAAGGCGATGCGCAAGGGTCGCTGTCGCCACGCTGAGCCTCCGTGTGCGCCAATCCAGCGCAAGGGCATATTGGCCAGAGTTTCGGACCCACCATTCAAACCATTCTCGGTCGTCAGAATCAGATCTGCCTCACCTTTTTCGTACTGTTCCTTGAGGCCTTTGGTGAAAGACGCGATGAGATGGACCTTTACGCGCGGAAATGCCGTATTGAATTGCTGCAGGACCCGGGGAATGAACGGGTAGACGATGTCGTGGGGCACACCAAGTGTAATTTCTCCCTCAAAGGCCTGATCCGTCAGTCGGGTGATCACCTCATCATTAAGCGACACCATGCGGCGCGCGTAGGTCAATAATTGCTCGCCCGACGCTGTGAGCGCAATGCCACGCCCGGACCTATCCAGCAAATCCAGACCCAGCATCTCTTCAAGCCGTTTGAGCTGCATTGAGACTGCCGATTGGGTGAGATGCAGAAATCCGGCAGCGCGGGTCACGCCCCCGGAATCGGCCACAGCCACAAAGGACCGCAGAGTGGTTACGTCGAGATTTCGCATTATCACAATCCTTGATCAATGGCGTCACAAACATTCGTTTTTAAAATGAACCATGCTTCGCCATATATATCAAGTAACTTGATGAATCGCGGCGAAATCATCGCGAAACGATAAAAGGACAGAAATCATGACCCTCATTGACACCCTCTTCCGCCCTGTCGACCTGAATCGCACTGCAACAGGACCAAAGTTGTCGACATTTGACCGTCTCTATGACGTCTGGCGTCAACGTCAGGCGCTGCAGAAACTGGACATCGATGCCTTGAACGACATTGGCATAAGCCGCAAAGACGCCTTTGCCGAAGCACGGCGTCCATTCTGGGATGCGCCAAGCACGTGGCGCAATTGATCCGGCCTGAAATCAGCGGTTTAACGGGGGTCTGACACCCCTAAGACCGCTGATTTGCCGGTTGGCCCCTTCATCTGACGATTTTACATAGGATTAGGGCGAATATGCTTGAAAAACTGTCTCACACCCCCAATATCTAGGACATACTGCGGTCGGACTTCTCCGGCCCTGCTCTGACACCTGATTTGGAGGTCTTACATGGCTGAACTGAATACAATCCGGACAGCGGCCGGTTCCGCCGCCGCCAACATTGATGCGGGCCTTCGCGCGCACATGAACACGGTCTACGGCACAATGTCCGTGGGCATGCTGCTCACATTTGCTGCGGCCTGGGCGATTTCCAGCCTTGCGGTAACCTCTGATCCAAGTGCTGCAGCTGCACCGTTCGGCCCCGATAAATATCTGACATCGCTGGGCTATGCTCTTTATGCATCGCCCCTGAAATGGGTTGTGATGTTCGCCCCTCTGGCCTTTGTTTTTGGGCTGAGCGCGATGATCAACAAGATGTCCGCAGCTACGGCGCAGCTTGTTTTCTACACGTTTGCGGCAACTATGGGCGTTTCGATTAGTTCGATCTTTCTGGTGTACACCGGATATTCAATTGCTCAGATTTTTCTGATCACATCGATCGCCTTCGCAGGACTGTCCTTGTACGGTTACACCACCAAAAGGGACATCTCGGGTTGGGGATCGTTCCTGATCATGGGCGTGATTGGCCTGATCGTCGCAATGGTTGTGAATATCTTCCTACAATCGCCTGCCGTAATGTATGCAATTTCGGCCATCGGGGTTCTGATTTTTGCCGGACTGACGGCCTATGACACGCAGAAGATCAAAACCACTTATCTGGCGCATGCACATAGCGGTGACAGCGAGTGGCTGGGCAAGGCCGCGATTATGGGAGCGCTGACCCTTTATCTGGACTTCATCAACATGTTCATGATGCTGCTGACCTTATTCGGAAACAGAGAGTAAAGTTCACCTAAGACCTGACAATGTAAGGGCCGGTCGCGAGACCGGCCCTTTTTTAGTTGATCTCGCAATGGCGATACAGGCTGTTGATAGCGCTGCTGAGCTCGAGCCTGTCCCCAAAGTAAAGGCTGGGACTGATCCCGACGAAAGGAACCCCCATGCTCGAACTGCACCCCAATTGTGAGCTTTGTGACTGCGATCTGCCGCCAGCGTCCTTAGATGCCCGCATTTGCAGCTATGAATGCACCTTCTGTGCGGCCTGCGTCCAAGACGTCTTGCACAATACATGTCCCAACTGTGGCGGAGGATTTGTGCCCCGTCCGATCCGCCCCGTTACCGCGTGGCGAGACGGAACTGGCCTGCTCCATCATCCGGCTGGACGAGTGCGAAAATACAGCAAGCATACTAAAGCCGATATTGCAGGCTTCGGTGCCAGCATCCAGAAGATCCTCCCGGAAGATCGTTAGACTAGTGGGGCCGCCCGGCAACCAATGGCCGGATCCCTATGCGGCCTGCAAAGCACAGTGCTGATGATCTTCCTAAAGCGATCGCGTCATCCGCGTGGCTGGGAACGAAATTCCGGGCTGCAGCTGAATCTTTATGGGGCCAATTTCGGTGAAACCCAGGGCCGCATAGAACGGCACGGCCGTAAACGTGGACCAGCACTCCAAACGCGTGATGCCTGCTGCGCACGCCTTGTCAAAGCTGTGAACCATCAGGGCGGAACCGACTCCCTGCCGCACCTGACGGTCATCCGTCACTACATGTCTGATGTGGCCAAGACCGGCCTGTTTTGCGTCCGGTGTCCATCCTCCAGCGCCAACAACGGCGCCACCCTCTGCTTCGGCCACGTAGTAGGTGCCGCAGGTCAGCAACCCCGGTCTGGCTCGACTGATAATTGGCAAAGCCGTGACCAAGACCGAGGGCGCATAATCCGTCTTCAGCAGCTTGGGGTAGACCCGCGCCAATAGCGCATCGACGGCCGTCAAATCCGATTTTTCTGAAGTTCGTATCTTGAACATGTTTCGCCCGCAAAAATACGAAAGGCCACGCGGTTGCCCCGCATGGCCCTGTCTACACTGTCCTGATTTCGGAAAGGCTTACTTGATCTTGCCTTCTTTGTATTCAACATGCTTGCGGACCACAGGGTCATATTTGCGCACTACCATTTTCTCGGTCATGGTCCGTGCGTTTTTCTGGGTCACATAAAAGTGGCCGGTGCCTGCAGTCGAATTCAGGCGGATTTTGATTGTGGTTGGCTTCGCCATGATAAAACTCCTGCGCCGGAAGGTTGGTCCGTCCGGGAAATACGTATGAAGATGCGCTTTTACGCGGGCGCGTGTCCGAGTCAACCCTGAAACGTGCAGGGTTACGCGGTTTCAGTGTCAAAACGCCGCTCGGTCAGGCGCGGTTGTTCTGCTAAATCTCGATCCGAATGTCGTGAATCCACAACTTGGGTGGCCGTGACAGCACAAAGACAACAACGTCAGCAAGGTCATCGGGTTCGGTGAAGATATGGTTTGGGACCTCTTCACCTGCCTTGGCGAACATCTCAGTGTTGGTCCCGCTCTGATAAAGCCCGGCGACCCGCACACCGGTGTCTTTCTCATCCTCTTTAAGCACTTCCGTAAAGCCGCGTACGCCAAATTTTGTGGCAGTATAGACCGACTGCCCGGCCTGTGCCACAACGCCGGATTTTGAGACGATGTTGAGGATCGCGGCTTGGTCTTGCGCCCGGAGCGTCGGCAGGCAGGCGCGCGTCAGTTGCATCAACCCGGTCAGATTGGTTTGCACTGTCGCTTCGACCATCGCGCTGTCGATTGTCTCAAGTGGCCCGGTTTTATGCCAGATGCCAGCGTTGTTGATCAGGATGTCGATCCGACCAAATTCGCGAGTTACCTCTGCTGCTGTGGCTTCAACCGCGGCACTGTCCTGCATGTCGCAAGCAAAACCTTTGGCTTTGGGTGCACCGATTGC
>CBDTVL010000101.1:0-12848 GCA_965363755.1 uncultured Sulfitobacter sp. | reverse complement strand
AGCTCAACGAACGACCTCGAAAGACGCTGGGATACGAAACTCCCGTAGAGCGTTTTAAAACATGTGTTGCGTCGACTCATTGAGATCGCCCCGCTCAGTAGACCTCGGTACATTCCTTAGAGAGTGCTCGTTTCTTGTCAGTTAATAGATTCTGATTTTAACGGTTTTCCAGCCTGCGAAACAGCATCGACAAACCGAAACATAATACGAAATAGAACGCTGCTGTGGTCAGCCACGCCTCAAATATCATGTGGGTGGACGAGACCAGTTCCACTGTCTTGAATGTGAGTTCCTGAACTGAAATCAGCGAGATGATCGAGCTGTCTTTGATGAGTGTGATGAACTGGTTTGCCATTGGCGGCAGAACCTTTTTCATCGCTTGTGGCAGCACGATGTAGCGCAATTCCTGAGTATGGCTCATCCCGATTGATCGCGCAGCTTCGCGCTGGCCACGATCAATCGACTGGATGCCGGCTCGGACGATCTCACCGACGAAAGAGCTCTCAAACAGGGCCAGTACGATGACGCCCGAGACCAGCGAAGGGAAGCGGCGCATGTCTCCGAATAGGAATGTCCAGATGCCGTTATTTTCCTGTCGCGCGATCGCGCGGGCCCAACTTTCGATGTTGAGAGCCTGTATCAGTTGTTCGGACAGGAAGAAGAAGAAGATGAAAACGACAACCACCGGGGGAATGTTGCGCAGGAACTCAAGATAGGTTCGTGCCAGCATCCGTACCGTCAGGTTTGCTGAACATCGGGCAATACCCAGAATTGAGCCGAAGATCAGAGCGAGAACGCTGGCATAGATTGAAACACGAACAGTCGTGATCAGCCCTTGCAGAAGAAGATTGGCAAACCATTCTTCGCGTTCGGTGTGGTACCGCAGAATGTAATTTGGGATTTTTTCCCAACGCCATTTGTAATTCAGGGACCCCTCGATCTGCAGTAAGATGTAGCCGAAAAACGCGATGACGACGCCGAGGACAAGGAAATCAACCCAGTGTAGTTTTTTCAGGTATTGGCGCACTCTCAGCTTCCCCAGACTGTGAAGCGCGGGCTGGAAATCCGGCCCGCGATCAACTGTGTTGTCAAGATTTACTGCTCGACCATGTCGGCCCAGTCGTTGCCACGGAACCAGTAATCGTGACGTGATTTCAGCCAACCTGTGTTGGTACGTGCAATGATCCAGCTGTTGAAAAATGCCAGCGCGTCAGAGTCGCCTTTGCGCATTGCAAAGCCCTCACCACCTGCCGCAAAGGCCTGGTTGAACGGTACGCTAAGGGTATCCGGATTGCGCCGGGCGTCATTTGATGGCCCAGGTTCAGACGCCATAGTAGCATGTGCATTCCCGTTCAGAACTTCCTGCGTGGCAGCGCCGTCCTCATCAAAGAGTAACAGTTCGGCTTTTGGAAACATCTCGGCGATCACAGTTGCAGGCGTTGCCCCCCGGCGAGCAGCGAAAGTGATGTCCTCGTTGTTGTAGTCATCCAGCGACATCCCGCCGGTCATCGCGGTGTTGGACAGGATCGTCATACCCGAATAGGCGTATGGCAGGCTAAAGTTTACCGTCAGGTTGCGCTGTGGAGTGACGGTCATGCCGCTGATGACGACGTCAAAGTTGCCCGCAACCAGCGCAGGAATAATACCGTCCCAAGAAGTTGGGATAAACTCGGCCTCAACCCCCATGTCATCAGCAAGTTTCTGACCCACGTCGAGCTCGAAACCGATCAGATCGCCGTTTTTGTCGCGCATCGACCATGGCACAAAGACCGAAAGGCCAATTTTGATGACGCCACGTTCTTTGATGGTTTCGATCACGCTCTTTTGCTGAGCAATGACTGGCTGTGTCATGCCAAACGCCAGAACCCCCGCAAGAGCTGCGCCTAGTACTCGTCTTGTGATATTCATTCTCTTTCTCCTTGTTGCATTCTGTTCTTGTTTGCGGGCCTTCTTGCGGGCCTGTTAAGTTGAAACCTCATACCGTTTTTCCAGTCGTGACACGCCGATCGACAAGATCAGCGTGACCACCATGTAGATGGCTGCGATTGTGAACCATATCTCAAAGCTCATATACGTGTCCGCAATTATGTTGCGCCCCATCGTGGTGAGCTCAGCTACGGCAATAACGCTGACGATGGCGGACGATTTGACCATGTGAACCACTTCGCCGGTCATTGGCGGTAGCATGAATCGGATCGACTGGGGCAGCACGATATAGCGGTAGGCCTGCGGCTTGGACATGCCGATGGATTTAGCGGCTTCCCACTGGCCAGTTGCAACTGCGTTGATGCCAGCGCGAAAGATCTCTGAGATGAGGGCGGAATGGAATACCGCGAGACAAAGAATGCTTGCGGTATATCTGTCATACTTAAAGATCGGCCCGAGTACGTAGTAAAACAGATAGAGCAGCACGAGCAGCGGGATGTTTCGAATCAACTCAAGGAACCCAAGCGCCACAGCGCGGCCTATCACCAGATTGGACAGGCGCAGCAGGGCAATGATCAACCCAAATATGACTGCCAGAGCAAATGCGGTGAACGACAGTTCGATAGTCTTGCCCAAGCCTATCATGAACTCGCCAAGCTGGAATCCATCATCTGTGAACGTGTAGAAATACTGCGGCATCCTGTACCACTGCCAATTGTATCCCATCGATTGCGCCCCGAGATAAGAGCCGTAGATAATCGTGCCAACAATTGCGATATAAAGCCCAACCGAGAATGTGACCGAGTTGATTACTTGTGTCAGCCTAGCAGGCTTTGGCAGTGCCTGACCCTTTGGGGCGTAGTTTTCAGATGCAAGCGTCATCAGTGCTCCAGGATCTGTTCGAGGAAGGACCGACAGCGGTCACTGGACGGATTGGTAAAAAACGTTTCAGGCGGTGCAATCTCGACAATGCGGCCGTCCTCCATAAAGACCATGGTATCCGCAACTTTGCGCGCAAACCCCATTTCATGGGTCACAACAATCATTGTCATGCCAGTGTCGGCCAATTCGACCATCACATCCAGCACTTCGTTGATCATCTCAGGATCCAGCGCTGACGTGGGTTCGTCAAACAGCATGATGCGACTTTCCATGCAAAGCGACCGGGCAATGGCCACCCGCTGCTGTTGACCGCCCGACAATGCGGATGGATATTTGTCGGCCTGCTCAGGAATATGTACGCGATCCAAGTACTTACGCGCTGTTTCTTCGGCGGCCTCGCGTGTAACCTTACGCACTTTCATGGGTCCAATCATCAGGTTCTCGAGCACCGTGAGGTGCGGAAAAAGATTGAACTGCTGAAAGACCATTCCGACTTCTTGCCGCAGGTTCAGAATTTTCCGGGAGTTTTCATGGACCTCAATTCCATCAACAGTGAGAATCCCGGAATTGTGGAACTCCAGCCCGTTGATGCAGCGGATCAGCGTTGATTTCCCCGACCCGGATGGCCCGCAGATCACCATACGTTCGCCTTCGCGGACGGTTATGGAAATGTCTTTCAACGCGTGAAAGTCGCCGTAGAACTTATCAACGCTTTCAAATGCTATCATCGGTATACCAGTTGTCTTGCGACGGTTCGCATCTGTGATAGTTCCCCCTTAGATACGATCAGCAAACCAAAAAAAGGGCGCTGTGCGCAAGATAATTCAAGCTCTTGAATGCCCGGGCGTTTCGTCGGCACCTCGCGCAGTTCATGCATGACAGTTAAAATAGTGTATGAGAGCCCACGCTCAAAGCAATCCCCCGCAGCTGAAAACCTAGCCAAATCTAATGATATAGCCGCAGAACGGAGTGGAAAGTTGGCAGAACCCTGATTGCCCGTGCTAATGGGCCCAAGGTCTCATTGGGTTTTGACGTAAAACTGTCTGTTGGGTCTCTGGATTGGTGCGATAGACGATTGTTGCCTGATCTGCCGTCGGATCAATCGATTGTGCTTCAAGATACGCACGCACAATTCATCTCATGATACGGCCTGCTTATCGATTCACTTTCATTCCAATTATGATAGGCTCTGTCTGATCCCCAATATGGATGTAGCAATGACGTCAAACCTGCCCGCCAGCCGCGTGACACTGACAACCGATCTAAATGCCGCAGGTCGACACTTTGGCGATGCGATGCTGCGGTGGTCGGACAATGACAATCCGCTGGGCTATCATCCAATTCCGGTGATTTCGCTCAAAGGCGATCCAGGCCCCGTCCTGCTGCTGATTGGAGGGACACACGGTGACGAATTCGAGGGCCCCTCCGCGATCATGCGGTTGGTTCATCAACTTGACCCTGCAAAGTTACGTGGCCAGATCATCGCGATTCCGGCCTTGAATGCGCCTGCCGTAACAGCGTCTTCTCGTGTCACTCCGCTTGATGGTGCCAATCTGAACCGGGCGTTTCCGGGATCTGCTGATGGCGGGCCAACAGCGATGTTGGCGCATTTTCTGGAGACAGAAATCCTGCCGCTTTGTGATGCCGCGATTGATCTGCACTCGGGCGGCAAGGCGTCTTTTTTTCAACCGTGTGCATTGCCCACTGCTACAGCGGACTCCACACTTGCAGCCCAGAATATGGATCTGGCCCGGGCCTTTGGCTTGCCGCTGATATGGCGGCTTGGAGCGAACAACGACAACCGCTCTGTCAACTCAGCAGCAGAGCGCGCTGGCATTCCCATGATCGCGGCCGAGCTTGGCGGTGGCGGCGGCGTCGACCCGGGCATTACCGATCAGGCAGAGGCAGGTATTAGAAATATTTTACGTCACTTGGGCATTTTGGACAAAGACCTAACACCAACCCAAACCCCACGGATCGTCGAGATCGCCAGCCCGCATGACAGCCTTTTTGCCCGTAGCATCGGCGTTTTTGATCGCGCGGTCTGCGCCGGGCAAGTCGTTGCAGAGGGAGATCTAGCAGGGTGGTTTCATTATGTCACAGAGCCAGAGCGGCAGTCCGAACGGCTTTGTTTCTCGCAATCGGGTTTGATATTGGCACACACCAACCGTGGATTTGTTCAACGCGGCGAAATGCTCGCTCTGGTGGTGCGAGAGGTGCCCGTCACTGCCAAATGACAAATTTCGAAGTGGCTGCCGCGCGTGGCGTCGAAGGACCCAGCTTTTTCACGGCAGCCAGTAGCTGCGACGGTATCCAGATATCTGGCCTGTCTGCGCGAGAGTTCACCACACTTGCCGGACCGTCTCCCGTCAGGACAGGGCACGGTTCAGATAGTCTTTGATCATATCGCCAAAGCACTGTTAAACTGCGAGGCAATAGGGGTGCTACTCTTTGTAATAGCCGACGACGTCATCTTCGGTTGTCGCACCCAATCCATTCAACAGGCGGTTGGAATAGTTGAAATAGGCGCAGACCTGATTGACTTCCAGAATTTCGTCGTCTTCGCAATTGGCGATCTTGAGCGCGTCAAAATCCGATTTCACCATTTTCCCGACAGACACCGTCAGTTTCGCGGCGTATCGCAAAAGCGCCAGCTCTTTGCCGCTGAATTCGTCTTCGGGTCGATGGGCCTTGAGGGCTGTGAAAATACGATCTGACCGAGGTTGATCTTTCAGAAGATTGCGCACGTTCATGAAATGGTGTGTGAGCGAATAGGTGCAGTCATTGAGAATTGAGGTGTAGCTTGCGATGACTTCGAGAAACCAGAAAGGGACCTTGTTATCGTCGGAATGCAGTACCGAGCGATAAAGTGTCACGTGCCCATGCATTGTCTCTGGGCGCAGCGAATGAACCCGCATGACGGTGTCGACTGTCCCATGCGGCGTCCGGGCCTGATCCAGCAGTTGCTTTAACCGCTCGTCGGCCTCATCGTCCGAGATCATCTTGATCCATGCACTCATGTGCCAACTCCTCCATACTGCTTACGGCGTCGACAATATGCTGTCTGCTACCGATGAAATCCATCGCCCTTCATTTAGTCGAGCATCCGGGCAACGTTCAGATCAGTATCTTATCATATCAATCGGCGCTGAATACATCGAACGCCTGTAGCGCCTTGGCGGAATACGCGTAAGACGGCCCGCCCCCCATAAAGGTTGCCATGGCGAGCGCCTCGCAGAGTTCTGCCCTTGTGATGCCCAAACGGATCAGGGATTTGATGTGAAAGCCAATGCAGCTGTCGCAACGCGTCGCTATCGCAATACCCAGAGCCATGATCTCTTTGGTTTTTTCATCCAACGCTCCGGGCGTTTTTGCCGCGAGCCCCATTGCATTGAAACCTTTGGCGGTTTGCGGCACCTCTTTGGACAAAACGGTGATGTTTTCCACCGTATCATCCATGAATTTTTCCCAGTCCACTTTATCCCCTTTCGTCTGCACCCATTGTCCGTTCCAGCCAGCGTACACCTGCACTGATGATCAGGACGAGTATCAGGTATTCCAAAATCAGAAGCGAATAGATCTCTAGCGGGCGGTATTCGGTCACGACCAGTTCGTTGGCACGCCGGGTCAGTTCCTGCATCCCGATGACCGAAGCAAAAGCCGACATCTTGACGATATAGATGAATTGGTTTGCCAAGGGTGGCAAAATGCGCCGGATCGCCTGTGGTAAGATTACGTAGCGCATGGTTTGGAAATAGTTCAGCCCGATGGTCTGTGCGGCTTCGGTCTGACCTTTGGCAATTGACTGGATACCGGCGCGATAGATTTCAGCCGTGAACGCGCTATCGCTTACAGCCAAGGTAATAATCGCTCCCCAAAATGGGTCGATCGGAATATCGAGCCCCATGGATCGGAAAATGATAGGCAATCCATAAAACACCCAAAACAACATCGGCAATAGCGGAACCGCCCGCACAAGCTCAACGTAAATTCGGTTGAGAACCCTGAGCCAGCGGCGCTCTGACAGCCCCGGCAGAGCCACCATCAAGCCGAGCACAATCGAGATTGTAGCGGCGATCAGCGAGATCAGAATGGTTGCGCCCATGCCGTTGATCAGGAACCTGATATTGATCCATCCGGTCTCGGTCATCGGGTTGATAACATACCAACCCCAAGTGGTGGATGATGAACATCCGCTCAGCAAAAGCAGTGTCGCGAGTGTCAGAAGGATGCGCATGTGACCTCTCAGTGCTGCAGGATCTGGCTGAGAAAGGTCTGGCAGCGGCGGGATTTTGGCGCCTCAAAGAACTGCACAGGCGGACCGGTTTCAACGATTTCACCGGCATCCATGAACACCATCTGGTCAGCAACCTTTCGCGCGAATCCCATCTCGTGCGTGACCACAACCATGGTCATGCCTTCTTCAGCAAGTTCAACCATGACATCGAGAACTTCTGATATCATTTCTGGATCAAGTGCGGAGGTCGGCTCATCGAACAACATCACCTTGGGTTCCATACAAAGCGATCGGGCAATTGCGACCCGCTGCTGTTGCCCCCCCGAGAGCTGGCCCGGGCGTTTATCGGCCTGTTCTGGAATGCGAACCCGTTCGAGATAGGTGCGCGCCCGTTCCTCGGCTTCGGCCCGCGACAGTCCCCGGGCCTTCATTGGGCCGAGAGTCAAATTCTGCAGGACCGTCAAGTGTGGAAAAAGGTTAAACTGCTGAAACACCATTCCAACGTCCGATCGGATCGCGGCAACAGATGCCGCATCATCCGTCAATTCAATGCCATCAACCCGGATTGTACCTTTCTGGTGCACTTCCAGTCGGTTAATCGAGCGAACAACAGTGGATTTACCCGAACCAGAGGGGCCGCAAATCACCATTCTTTGGCCAGTGTTGACCGTTAAGTTGATGTCTTTGAGCACATGAAAGTCGCCGAACCATTTGTTCACGCCGATCATTTCGATCGCAGTTTCGGACATTCAGACTCCCTCAATTTCTTCCGATATGAGGAAGAATTGCCTTGAGGTTAATGTCATTATGTTGGTTACTTCAAGGATCAAATCGGCGCTGGCCAAAATGGTTGGACGCACTGACCGGGAGTTCAAATCATGAAACACTGGACGATGGCACTTGCCGCAGGAGCACTAAGTTTGGGGCTGGCCGTCACAGCACAGGCCCAATCCGCGCTGAACGAAATCCTGGATGGCGGAGTCCTTAAAGTGGGAACTACCGGCGACTGGAACCCAATGTCTGTGCGCGATCCGGCCACCAATAATTACGTAGGCTATGACATCGATGTCATGACGGAACTTGGCGAAGATTTGGGCGTAAAGGTTGAATTTGTGCCGACCGATTGGAAGACATTGGTGAACGGTGTTGTCGCGGGCAAGTACCATATGACCGGTTCGGCATCGATCTCTCCGGCGCGAATGAAAGTTGCGGGCTTCTCGGAAAGCTATATCGCAGTTGAGATTTTTCCATTCACCTTGCCTGACAAGGCGGGTAATTTTGATGGCTATGAGTCGATAAATCAGCCGGGCGTCCGGGTTGCGACCACCTTGGGTACTACTTTTGAAGCCTTGGCGCGCGAATGGTTCCCCAATGCCGACATCAAAGTCGTTGAGGCCCCCGCGCGCGGATTTCAGGAAGTACTGGCCGGTCGTGCGGATGTATTCATCACGTCGAATATCGAAGGCGCTACACTGACCGAAAAACACGGTGTGGTGACGGTTCCGGGAACCGGTCCGCGGTCTCCAACACCAATTGCAATGCTGTTGCCACAGGGAGATCAGGTTTGGATCAACTATGTCAACAATTGGGTCAAGGTAAAGCAAGCCAAAGGGTTCTTCGAAGCTACAAGAGTGAAATGGGGGCTATAGCCCGAATGTCGAACTGTAACGCTTATGGGGGCCGGGCAATAGCTTGGCCTCTTTGTCGTTCCGCAGAGTGTTGCCGTGCGACTTGATCACGCGACGTGGCCAGAAGTGGAGGCGTATATTGCACAAAACCGGGGCATCATTCTTCCGACCGGCTCGATAGAGCAACATGGCCCCATGGGGCTGGTGGGAACAGATGCATTTTGTGCGGAGCTGATCGCAGAACAGGCGGCAGAATTGGCGGATGCGATGGTTGCGCCTGTCATCGCCTATGCGCCGGCGCCGTTCAACACAGCCTTTCCCGGAACGATTTCGATCAGTTCTGAACTGTTCCAGAGGCTGGCGACAGAAATCCTCGCTGGCCTTGCGGCTCAAGGATTTCACCGCATCTACATCCTGAATGCGCATGGAGCCAATATCGAGCCATTGAAACTGGCCGCGGCCACGCAGCGTCCTGGCACGGTTCGAATGCGCAGCTGGTGGGGCTTTCCGGCGGTGAACGATCTGCGCCGCAGTTTCTTCGGAGACTGGGAAGGCATGCACGCAACGCCATCAGAAATTTCGATCACCCAAGCCGAAGTGAGGCTTGTAAAGTCTGCCGATGCAACAGACCCTCCAGCAAAGCTAGATGCAGCTTTTATCGCGGCACATGCAGGTGATCGCCACGGGCCGCCTGACGCGCATAGAGCGATGTTTCCGGATGGCAGGGTAGGGTCGCATTCGGCGTTGGCGGATCCAGTGATTGGAAAGTCATTGCTGAAAACCGCCGCCGATGCCGTTGCCGCTGATTATCTGTCTTTCGCAAAGGGCGCTTTGGCTGGGCAGTAGGCACGTCCAAGACTTGATCGTCTTGGCGCCACTTTCGCTGTTCAGGCCAACATGTGAAGACCACCACCGACGGAGGAAAGAAAAAAATCGCGTACCAGTGTTGTGGTCATTGGGAGCGGTATCGCCGGCTGCTCAACGCCTTCCTGTCAACCGCCAGATGATGCATGCATCACCGAGAGGTCTATGCCCCGGCACTACATTGTACTCTATGGATGCGGGTCTTTCGCTGACGCGTGACAAACCTCGAATTGTGACAGTAGTCGACTCCAACAAAGAAGGGTCGATTTGAAAACCGGTTAGTCGTCGTTGATGTCTTTCTTGAAGAACTTCACCGAACCACCGGGTGATTTGAACATCAGGCGCATCACGTACCAGCCGGCCAGAGACAGACCGGCGAACAACGCAAATTTGGCGGGCAGGGAAATGGCCAGGCCAAAGACAAGATGCAGCAGCGCCATCCCTACGGCGGCGAGCGCAAAGCCAAGGAAGATGAAACCGGGAGCAAGCACTTCCAGGATGCCCAGAGCGAGGGCGGCGGCAAGCCAGACCCACCAAAGCGAAAACAGGGTGGTAAGGTCCATCAACTGCGCCCTTTGAGCAGTTTGAAGGCGTCTCCGAACGCCTCAAGCGCCTGAGCAGGCAGCACAATTGTTTGCTTGCCATTTCCGGCCCCAAGCGCATTCAGCGCTTCGACTTGTTTCAGCGCGATCTGATATTGCGCCGCTTCCAGACCATTTTCATTGATGGCCTTGGCGACGGTCTGCGTGGCGTAAGCTTCTGCATCTGCAAGGACGCGGCGGGCTTTGGCGGTTTGCTCGGACGCATAAAGTTCAGCGTCAGCGGCGAGTTCGACCGAGCGTTTACTGCCTTCGGCCTCGGTCACTTGCGCGCGCCGCGCCCGTTCGGCGTTGAGTTGTTGCAGCATCGCGTCGCGCGTCGCCTGATCAAGGTTCACGTCCAAAATTTCGGCGCGGGTGACCTCAATGCCCCAATCATCCACCCCGTCTTCGACCAACACCTTGATCGTGCTGATCAACTCATTGCGGTTAGACTGAACCTCGTCCAGATCCATCTTACCGATCTCAGCGCGGACAATCCCGGCGACCGTGGTGGCGATGGCAGCATCAACGTCGCGGATGCGGTAAACGGTCTTTTCGGGTTCGGTAATGCGGTAAAACACCGATGTTTCCACCTGCACCAACACGTTGTCCTTGGTGATCGCATCCTGACTCGCTGTGGGCAACTGACGTTCAAGGATCGAGATTTTGTGCGCAATTTTGTCCAGAAAAGGCACAATCATGTTGATGCCCGGGCCAAGCACCGCATGCAGGCGACCGAAACGTTCGACCACATGTTTTTCCGACTGCGGCACAATATTCACCGCCTTGTAGATGAGGACGATAAACAGGATCGCCAGAAGGATGTAGACCAGACTGCCTTTTGCGGCGTCGATCAGCAATGTTTCAATGTCCATAGGTTTTTTCCTTTAACGGGCCTTTATCGGGCGACGCATCAAATGTGACCGCTGAAACGGCCCGATGCAAGGTTTCGCGCTTCATAGCGCGGCGGTGCGGCGAAAGAAAGCTATTGCGGGCCGGGTGCCGATCACTCGGGTGCACTGGTAGGCATAGGGCCGGTTTTCCATTCACATCCGGGTGGTGGGGGTATGAGAGTGATCTGTTTGTAAGCGTCTGGAACAAGCAGAAACTGCCAATTTCCGGGTTCAGGGCCCAAGTCGACCCAACCCCGCCAGCGCGCGTAGAACTCGGCTTCGTCGAGCGGTTCTTTGACCCACTGGCACGGGTTGCCCATCTGATCGCGAAAAGCCTGCGTCATCATCACAGTGCCGTCAAGGAATGTATTTCGAAAATCAGTCGCGGCGTCGAAAACCGCGGGCCGCAGATCGACTAACCTGAGCATACCACGATTGTTTATCACGCTGCTCAGGTCCGTACCTTTAAAGACAGAAGGGTGGTTTATTGTTCCGGTCAATTGGCTAAAGTGCAGCGCTGCCCCCCGCATCTGCGCATCGCTGAAGTCTGTCCCCTGCATTTGCGCGAAGGTGAGGTTAGCGCCTTGCATCTGGGTCTCGCTGAGGAGTGAATCCTGCATCTGCGCCCCGTTGAAGTTTGCGCCCAGCAGCTGCGCGCGCCAAAGGTTTGCGCCCTGCAACTGGGCACCGATGAGGCTTGCACCGTCCATCTGCGCGCGCCACAGGTTTGCCCCCTGCATCTGCGCGTAGCTGAGGCTTGCCCCCTCCATCTGTGCCTCGATGAGGTTTATCCGCTGCATTTGCGCCCCGCTGAGGTCTGCCCCCGACAAAAAGGCAAACGCCAGTTCAGCGTCGCGAAAGTTGGGTTTTGGTTTTCCAGTTTTTGCCCAGTCTGGGCGGCGCATATCCGCAAGAGCGGCGCTGCGGCGAACCTTCCATTCTTTGTCAAAACCCGCTTCATGGTCGCCAAGCTTCTTGCAATCCTTGACGTCTTCGCGTTTGCACCAGACCGCCAGAAAATCGGCGCGGGCAATATCAGGCGACAGCCATCCGGCAGGTTTTTCGATGATATTTTCGCCGTAGAGGTTCAACCCGGCCAGCCGCTCAATTGAGCCGCTGGTGCGCTGGTAGCCTTGCACGCCGATCATGCAGATTACGCCCACGCCGAACACCATTTGATGCGCCTTGGACCAAAGGTAACTCGCAGACCCGTCGTGGCTTTTCCACATTCGGTCCAGCATCATTGACAGGCTGGAGTACCCCATGAAGGCTGCCAGGCCAAAACTTACGCCTGCGATCCCTGTGATCCAGAATGTGCGGGCTGCAAAGGATAACGTCCATAGGAAATACAGAACCAACAAACCGAAACCCCAAGCGATAAATCCGTTTAATAGCGTGGCCAACATTTCCATGCTGCGAGGCGGGGTGCAGTTGTCCGTTCTGAACCATAACCGCAAATGGAGTGCGGCATCTGTAACCAGCCAAGGTGAAATGGTTTCGCCGAACCGAGTGCCTTTAGTGCGCGACGGGGCGATGCTGAGCGCGTCCCAAAGGCGGATAAGATACAGGTGAAAGTAGCCATAGATACCCGTGATTAGGATGGGGGCTGCGACGAAGAAATACCTCGTGGGAACGTTGACTCCAATCAGCGGCAGTTTGGTGGCGCGGTCGACGCCGTAGAAATCAATATGTTCGACCCCCATCAAGGTTATGCCGACAAAGACCAGCGCGGCGAGCAGGGTGAACCATGTGTTGCGGGCGTTGCGGGTGAGCGCATCGATGCGGTCAATATGGTCTTGATCGGTCATGAAAAGGCCTTGGCATTGAATTGTGCCAG
>CBDTVL010000100.1:0-13132 GCA_965363755.1 uncultured Sulfitobacter sp. | reverse complement strand
TACCCTGAGCGCAATATCGAGGTGATTATCCCAACGCGCGAAGGTGGCGGTGCGGACCGGAACTTCCGCGCCTTTACAAGTATTTGGAAGACCAAGCTTGGGACCGACTTTGAACCGGGGTTCTTTCCGGGGGCATCGGGCCGCGTCGGCTATGAGGTCTACATGGGTAAAAACGCCCCTGACGCCTATAGCCTGATATTCGGCAACATGGGTCCTGAGGTTCTGAATTGGGCCATACAGGAACCGTCTTTTGACGTGGACGACTATTTCTACTTTGGCCGGGTCGACACCGATCCTGGCGCGCTGTTCGTCGGTGCTGAAAGTCCTCTGCAAACTCTTGATGACATCATTGCCGCAGGAAAAACACGCCGTTTGAATGTTGGCACCAGTCGAATGGCGCATCCCGCCTCGATTGGCCTGCTGTCGCTCGGAGAAGCGACCGGCGTCGATTTCAACCTCATTCCGCTGTCAGGCGGCAAAAACACCGTCGCGGGCGCCGTGACCGGAGAGGTTGATTTTTCAGTCCTGACGTCAGGCTCGGTCATAGCGGCAGGTGAGTCGGTAAAGACCTTGCTGGTGTTCGGTGAAAATCGCGTGGGTGCGCGATTGAACGATGCCCCCAGCATGAATGAAGTCTACGGAACGGATTTGCCTGAAATGTTATCAAGCAGAGCATTCGCTATCCACAGAAAGGCCGCCGATGACCACCCTGATCGGATCGAGATGCTGACGTCAACCTTCAAGGAAACATTCGAAGATCCGGCATTGCTAGAAGCCTATGTCGCACAGAAGGGGACTCCGGAATACCTCAACTACGGCGGTGTTGAAGAGTGCGAGGCGTTCAAGACGGCGATGCTTGAGCTGGGAGCCAAATACAAAGCGTTACTTAGCGGCGCATAAACATCTCTGCGGGCCGGAAGCTTCAGCACCCGGCCCGTAACACACCTCGGATATTTGGCAGGTAGGTTTGTGAACCCAAAAAATACAAAGCGTCAGCTTGGCGGGGAACTGGTCATCCCGGTTCTCGCCATTGTTTTTACGCTCTACTTCTTTAGCACAATTTGGAATTCTCCCTGGACAGCGCAAGTCAGCGCTTTTGCCGTGGGTGGCATCCTGCTGTTGCTATGCATTATCTTTATCCTGCGAAGTGTCTTCTGGCTTCGCGCTGGTGACGGATCACTTGGCTTTGCCAATTTATTCAACCGCGAGGACATCGCAACGGGTCGCATTGGGCTGCTCGCCACCACGGTCGGGTATTGTGTTTTCATTGACCGGTTGGGTTTTACCCTGACAACCTTCCTGTTCCTTTCTCTGAGCATGATCACCCTCGCGAAAGGAAAGCGACCGGTTTTCATCTTGCTTATTTCCGCCACCATGGCGTTTGGTGGCTGGGCTGTCTTCATCTGGGCGTTTGACACGCGCTTTCCGCGCGGCTGGTTTGAGACCACTATGAAGGCGGTACTGGCAAATGGGTGAGACAACAACAATCCTGATCGAGGTGTTTTTTGACACCATCGGTTATTGGTGGGTGATTATTCCGACGATCTTTCTTGGGCTCATTGTTGGTGGCATCCCCGGCTTCTCAGCGGCAAACACAATCATCATCCTGATGCCATTGACCTTAGCCATGACATTGCAGACAGGCCTTGTCTTCATGGTTACGCTCTATTGCTCGGCCCGGATGGGGGCAGGCATTCCGGCCATTCTGGTCAATATACCGGGCACTGCCGGGGCTGCGGCAACTCCGCTGGACGGCTATCCTATGGCCAAAGCAGGCAAGGGTCAGCAGGCGCTCGCAATCTCATTCGTATCTTCGACCATCGGCGGCCTGTTAACGACAATCATTGCCTTGGCGACAATGCCCCTGTTAGCGCGCGTGGGGTTCTATATGCACTCAGTTGAAATGATCGTTGTAATGCTGTTCGGCATTTCATTGATCGCTTCAATTGCCACGCAGGACATGCTCAAAGGGCTGATCGCAGGGTTTCTTGGGCTGATGATCGGTTCGATCGGTACCGATGTGGTCTATGCCACACCGCGTGGTACTTTCGGGTTTCTAGAGCTTTACGACGGGGTTCCGCTGATACCGGCGCTGGTGGGCCTGTTCGCTGTTTCCGAGGCATTCGTAATCATCGAAAAGAAGGTGATCGTCAGTCACGATGCTGATGTCACGAAGGGAAACTGGCACGACACACTTGAAGGCGTACGAATGTCTCTGAGGCGGTGGCGACATATCGTCTGGACGTCTATCATTGGCCTGATTATCGGAGTTATCCCCGGCGCGGGCGCATCGATTGCCAGTTTCGTTGCATATCAACAATCGCGCAGCTTTTCCAAAACGCCGGAACTCTACGGCACGGGTCATCCCGAAGGGCTGATCGCGCCGGAATCGGCCAATAACGGTGTAACGTCTGGTACACTGGTGCCACTGCTGGTGCTTGGCATTCCCGGTGGCGCTACGGCGGCGATCATGCTGGTGGTTATGCAATTTCACGGCGTCAGTTTTGGACCTTCACTGTTTGAGACCCAACCAAAAATTGGTTATGGCATGTTCATGGCAATGGCGATTGCCTACTTGCTGATGTTCCTGACCATTCTGCCGCTCAGCCGTTACATGAGCCACGTAACGACAATTCCAACGATCTATCTGGCGCCGATGATTATATCGTTCACGCTGGTGGGCGGCTTTGTCCCTCGAGAGTATATGTTCGACATGTATCTAGCCCTTGGCTTTGGTGTTTTGGGCTATATCGCGCGGCGCACTGGATACCATGTGGCCGCAATCCTGATCGGGGTTATCCTCGGGCCGCTGTTGGAACGGTATTTTCTACTCGCACTGAAAAAATCCGACGGTGACATCTTAACGTTATTCTCGTCCAATTTGGGAAATGTTCTTTGGGTCGCATTGGTGCTGTCGCTGTTACTTCCAGCGGTGTTTGACTGGCGACGCAAACGAAAGGAACTGATGGGCCCATGAAACAGCAAGTCGAATATCAACTGGCACGTAATATTCGCCAGCTTGGGTATCTGGATATTGCAGGTGGTGGCCAAATCGTCGTTCAAGGCGGTTATGCCTATGTCGGACATATGAAACCGCCGATGGGAACCTCGATCATTGATGTGCGCGATCCTGCGAACCCGGCTGTTGTTGCCCATTTGCAGCCGCCTGATGATTGGTCGCATACTCATAAGGTTCGCGTAGTTGGCGACATAATGATCACCAATGTTGAGCAAGACAGCCGTCACTTTCTGCGCAAGGGCGACAAAATCGCGGGGCTGCGGGGCAAAGGGCTTTCGGACGCTGCAATTGCCGAAGAGTTGAAAGTGCAGTTGTCGGATATTGAAATGTTGGAGGAGGCAGTGGCGCGCGGCTATCAAAGTGGCGGGTTTCGGGTCTGGGATATTTCGGACAAGACGGCACCCAAGATGCTCTCGTATGTCAGGACCCACGGATTCGGTGTGCATCGTTTCGACATGGATGCGGAATTCGCCTATATCTCGACCGAAATAGAAGGCTACGTCGGCAATATTCTTGTGACGTATGACCTTTCGGACCCTACCAACCCGCGCGAGGTTTCCCGCTGGCATATGACGGGCCAGCACATTGCAGGCGGCGAGACCCCTAACTGGGATGGGTATGGCGTGCGGCTTCACCATGCGATGCGCTGCGGTGATGAGTTGTGGGCAGCGGTCTGGCATGCTGGTTACAAGGTGTTGGACGCCAGCAATATGATGGCGCCGAAAGTCATTGGGAGCTACGCTTTTCCTCCTGCGATCCCGGAACCGACCCACACTGTGATGCCGCTTGAACAGCCGATAAATGGTCGCCGGTATGCTGTTGCGATAGACGAGGAACACGACCACCAGCCCGGTCGGCTACATGGTTTCATCTGGGTTATGGATGTCACTGACCTGAACAATATGATCCCTATCGCCGCTTGGGATCTCAGCGAACGTGCCAGTCCCTGGGTGGATCAGCCGGGTGTACGTTTTGGTGCGCATCAGTTCCGCGAAAAGCTGGATAGCACCCTAGTCTATGCTACGTGGTTTGCCGGGGGGCTGCGGGTGCTTGACCTTGTCGATCCGCATCTGCCCGTGGAGGTTGCGCACTTTATTCCCGAACCGGGCGCGGGAGGCCCCGCCCAATCAAATGATGTCGATGTCGATGATTCGGGCCTTATTTATCTACTTGACCGCAACAACGGCGTTCATATCCTGGAGATGACACTATGAGTGATACTGACCTTCTGCCCCCCAGCATTGACCCTGCCAAGAAAGCGCTTGGGATTCGCCGGGTCAGCGCCCGAAACGAGGCCTCGACCCGGTCAGTGATGATGGTGCGCGACCATGTGGTGATTACAGACGAAAAAGGCACTAATACTGGCCCGACTCCACTGGAAATGACCCTATCGTCACTGTTGGGCTGCGAGGGTGTCATCATCAATCGCTGTGCCGAGGCCATGAAATTCGAATACACTGCAGTCGATATGGAAGCGGACGGAGAAGTTGACCAGCGCGGGAGCCGCGGCGTACAGGGTGTGCGGCCTTATTTCAATTGGGTGAAGCTCCGAATTCGCGTGCATACAGGTGAAACGCAGGACCGCTTTGAAAGATTGACGAAAAATGTTGAATACCGCTGCCCGGTGATGAACCTTTTTAAGTCCGCCGACGTGAATGTCGAAATCAATTGGGAACGCGTGACGCCGTGACACTGACGATGCGTATCAATGGCGAGGTGCGCAAGATTACCTCGGACCCTGACACACCTTTGGCCTATGTACTGCGCGACGAGTTGAACTTGAAAGGCACCAAGCTGGGATGTGGACTTGAGCAATGTGGCGCCTGCGCAGTATTGGTCGAAGGACAGGTCGCCTTGTCCTGCGTTACTGCAATCGAGATGTTCAGAGACAAGGATATCACAACAATAGAAGGCATAAGCGGCACCGACCTGGGCTGCCGTGTTCAAGAGGCATTTGTTACGATGTCTGCCGCGCAGTGCGGCTATTGCACCGCAGGATTGGTCGTCGCCACCACGGCGCTTTTGACGCGCAATCCGACTCCAGATCGCGACGAGGTAAAGGATGCCTTGTCGATACATCTTTGCCGATGCGGCTCGCACCCCCGAGTTCTGAGGGCCGTCGAACACGCCGCGAATTCATGAGCCTCCAAGCTTATCCACGGATTTCCGACTGGATCACGGTCCAAAACGGCCGGCTTTTGATCAGGACGGGCAAGGTGGATATTGGTCAGCGTATATCAACCGCGTTGATACAAATCGTGCACGAAGAATTAACGACTCCGCCGGAGCGGATTGATATTGCGCCGGTACGTACGGGGTATGCTCCTGATGAGGGTATTACGTCGGGCAGCAACTCGATCGAAAATTCAGGACATGCATTGCGTTGTGCCGCCGCCACCTTACGGAGCAAATCAATTGCGTTGGCCTCCTCACGTCTGGGTGGAGCAGAGGAAGATTGGCATCTCTTGAATGCCACCCTGTGTCTGTCGGGGACCAATCACCAGATCGATATCATGGACCTAATCGTCGACATCGCGCTCGAAGCACGAGTTGACCCAAATGTATCTCCACAACCACGAGGCAAAGATGCACTTCCGCACCCAAAAATGCGTGGGCTAGAGGAAATGGTTCGAGGCAAATTCACTTATATTCAAGACCTCGACTTTCCAGGAATGCAGCACGCCCGCATCATCCGTCCGCCCCATGTAAATGCACGACTGCGTGGCATTGACCAATCGGCCATTGGTGAACTTCAGGCTTTGGGTTTTTTCGTCATTCACGATGGCAGCTTTATCGCTCTTGTCGGGCCGCGGGAGTGGCCGCTGGTCAAAGGCACATCACGGCTGGCAGCGGCTTGTGATTGGGATCATGGTGGTGGTTTGCCTGAAACCAACATCTTCGAACACCTCAACGCAACGCATGCCTCACGTTTTGCGGTAATAGACGGGGTCCCGTCGGTGGCATCGGTTCCTGACGCCCTCAAATCACCCAATCACGCCGCGCGATTTGAGCGTCCCTATCTGATGCACGGCTCGCTCGCACCCTCAGCAGCGGCGGCAAACTGGACTGGTCAAAAGCTGAACTTACACAGCCAAAGCCAGGGGATATACCCCTTGCGCGCCAGCATTGCAGACAGCTTGGACCTTGAGGAAAACCAAGTTGAGATTACCCATGTCCCAGGTTCCGGTTGTTACGGTCACAGCGGTGCCGATGATGCGGCGTTTGAAGCCGCATTGATCGCCATGGCGTTGCCCAACAAACCGATCCTTTTGAAATGGACACGCGAGGACGAACATTCTTGGGAGCCTTATGGACCAGCCATGGCCGTCGAGTTGGCCGCTACGCTGGCGGCGGGTAAGATCGCCAGATTTTCCGCCGATACGTATAGCGATACTCACCGCGGGCGCCCCCGGTCTGGCGCAAACCGCTCCGGTCCAGCGAAGCTGCTGGCAAACCGCTTTCGGTCAAGTCCAATCGGTCCAAAACCGGCCATGCCGAATATGGGGTGGCACGCCGGTATGCATCGCAATCTCGATCCAATTTATGACTTTGACGAAAAGCGGTTGATCAAGAACCTTGTTTCCGGCCTGCCGCACCGAACGTCTGCGCTGCGCTGCCTTGGCGCCGCTGCAAACATTTTTGCGATTGAAAGCTTTATGGACGAGTTGGCCTGTAGGCAAGGTGCTGATCCCATTGACTTTCGCCGTTCCCATCTCAATGATCCACGTGCTGATGCGATGCTTGCCGAGATGGGGAAACAGATCAAGACAAGGCCAAAACTGGCTTCGGGGTGCGGCCGTGGCGTCGCCTATGCGCAGTATAAAAACCAAATGACCAGAGTCGGCGCTTGCGTGGAATTGAAGGTGAACGACCGGGCGGAAATCCACCTTATGAACGTTGATATCGTCGCCGATGCGGGGCGTGTGATTGATGAAGAAGGCCTAACGGCGCAGTTGGAAGGCGGTTGCATTCAGGCTGCCAGTTGGGCGCTGTACGAACAAGTAATATGGGATCGCGATGGCATCTTGTCGCGCGATTGGGACAGCTACCCTGTCATCCGGTTCGACAATATTCCAACGATCAACGTGACAATTTTGGACCGGCCAGACATGAAATCCGTAGGCGCCGGCGAAGCTTCTCCGGGTCCGGTTCTCGCTGCAATCGCAAACGCGGTGTTCGACGCGACAGGGCTTCGTATGCGCCGCATGCCATTCACGCCAGATGCAATCAGGAAATGTGCCGTCGAAATGTGATCGGAATGGTCATTCAATGCCAGCGGCTTCGATTCATATTGGAGTTGCTGGTAAAGAGCATGCTCAGCACGTGCATAATGCCGGCCCAGACCTGATGGCTGCATTCATGGAACTGAAACGTAGTCACGCCGGTTTAGGGCAAGAAAGTTCAAACTGAAGATCATTGGCAGGAAAAATATACTGTGGCGCGGCAATTTGTAGCCCATAACTGTTTCCACGGTCAGTGGACCTTCCCCATTCTCTTGGGTATTGCCTAGACAAACACAAAGAAGGCTTGGAAAACATGGTTGATCTGAACACCCCTGACATCATCTACACAAAAGTTGACGAAGCGCCAGAATTGGCCTCGGCATCGTTTCTGCCGATCATCCGTGCTTTCGCGGCAGCAGCCGGTGTTTCTGTCGGAACACGAGACATTTCTCTGGCCGGACGTATCATTGCCGCCTTCCCTGAAAAGCTGACAGAAGCGCAGCGCCAATCCGATGACCTTGCAGTTTTGGGTGAGTTGGTAAAAACCTCAGAAGCAAACGTCATAAAGCTCCCGAATATCTCGGCCTCAGCCCCACAACTCATCGCTGCAGTGAAAGAGTTGCAGTCCCAAGGGTATGATCTGCCAGAGTACCCCGAGGCGCCGTCGACAGACGAAGAAAAGTCGGCCCGCGCACGTTATGACGCGATTAAGGGTTCTGCCGTAAACCCTGTGCTGCGCGAAGGTAACTCGGACCGGCGCGCCGCTGTGGCCGTCAAGAATTATGCAAAGGCTAACCCGCATTCGATGGGTGTGTGGAGTGCAGACAGCAAGACCACTGTCTCGTCAATGACCGGTGATGATTTCCGCTCGAACGAGAAATCTGCGACCCTGACTGAGGCTCAGGCCGGAGCTGCAAGAATTGAACTTGTGGGCAAAGACGGCTCGGTCACAGTTCTGAAAGACGGTATTGATTTTCCTGCGGGCACCGTTGTCGATGCTACCTTTCTATCGGCCAAAGCACTTGATGCATTCCTCGCGGAGCAAATTGTGGCGACTAAGAAAAATGGTGTCCTCTTTTCGCTTCACCTGAAGGCCACGATGATGAAGGTCTCTGACCCCATCATTTTTGGCCATGCGGTAAAGGCATTCCTGCAGCCGGTTTTCGATCAGTACGGCGACCAATTGAAAGCGGCAGGCGCCAATCCGAACTCGGGGTTGGGCGACCTTTTGGAACGTGTGGCCAAGATGCCGGAAAAAGACGAGATCAGCGCGAAGATCAACGCTGTTATGGCTGCCCGCCCGCCTCTTTACATGGTGAACTCGGACAAGGGCATTTCCAACCTTCATGTTCCGTCTGATGTGATCATCGACGCATCGATACCGGCACTGATCCGGGCTGGCGGTAAAGGCTGGGGCCCTGATGGCAAAGAAGCAGACGCCAATTGCGTGATCCCGGATAGTTCTTACGCGGCCGTTTATGATGAGGCCATCAAGTACTTCAAGGAAACCGGTGCCCTGGATCCTGCAACTGCGGGCACAGTTCAGAACGTCGGGCTGATGGCACAAAAAGCCGAGGAATATGGCTCCCATCCCACAACCTTCGAAATCCCCGCCGATGGAACGGTTCGCATGGTGTTGGCGAATGGCGACGTAGTTCACGAGCATTCGGTCTCAGAAGGTGACATTTGGCGTTCGGCATCAACGCGCAAAGCGCCAATTGAGGATTGGGTGCAATTGGCCATTGACCGGCAAAAGGCCGAAGGATGTCAGGCCATTTTCTGGCTGGACGAAACCCGCGCGCACGACGGTGAACTAATCAAATATGTCAAACCGTTGCTGGCGGCCGCAGGTGTTGGCGAAAAATTCGACATCATGGCGCCGCGCGAAGCAACCCGCTTATCCTTCGAGACGATCCGCCAAGGCCAGACCAGCATCGCGATCACCGGTAACGTTCTGCGTGACTACCTTACAGATCTTTTCCCGATCCTCGAGTTGGGAACTTCGGCAAAAATGCTATCGATCGTAAAGCTGATGAATGGCGGTGGGCTGTTTGAGACAGGCGCTGGCGGTTCCGCACCGAAACACGTGCAACAGCTTGTAGAAGAGAACCATCTTCGGTGGGATTCGCTGGGTGAGTTTTGTGCGCTTGGTGAAAGCCTGAAATTCCTTGCTGCCGTAAAAGGCAACCAAAAGGCAAAGGTGCTGGGCGAAGCGGTTGACGTCGCAACGCAAGGCATCCTCAACAACAACAAGTCGCCGGGACGTAAAGTCGGCCAGCCAGACAACCGCGACAGCCATTTCTACTTTGCGCTTTACTGGGCACAGGCCTTGGCAGAGCAATCAACTGAGGCTGAACTCGCGGCACATTTTGCCCCGATTGCAGCAGCCTTGGCAGAGCACCAAGCTGTCATCGTTGCTGATTTTGCATCGGCACAGGGCGATGCTGTTGATGTCGGAGGGTATTACCACGCTGATGCAGCAAAAACCGAAGCAGTCATGCGCCCGTCAGCGATCCTAAACGAGATTATTGGATGACGTTTGAATCAATCTGACTTGGACGGAAGGTCGTTCTGGGGGTCTGCCAATAAAGGCGGACCGCCAGCGTGTTTAGGTGCGACTGGCTGATTCGAGTTGCGCGTGCAATCGCCCGAGTTCAAATTAAGATCCGTACACCAGTCCCCAACGCTCAATCAGGGCCTGTTGTAGGTTCTTGGCGCGCCGGTTCCAGGTCCGAGCGCCTTCGGGCCGCTCGCGGTTCGCGCGTTTGATCCGGCTGCGGGCCGTTTGATCCGAGGCAAAAATTGCAAATGCAAGCTGGGTTCCGTCTGCCGCTGTCATGTACCCCGCGAGAGCAGATACAAAATTCAGCGTTCCGGTTTTGGCGTCAACCTTGATGGCGTGGTTCTTATTTGGACTGCCTTTGCTGTCGCGCAGTGCAATGGGTTTCAAGATCGGGCGCAGGCCCTGACGCGAATGTACCTGCACCAACGCCTCAACCAGATCTCCTGTGCTCATGAGCGAAGCTGCGCCCAGACCCGAATGATCCACTAACTGTACGCTTTTCATACCCAGTGCCGGCCCGGCCCAACGGTTCATTTCCCCGGCAGAGTCCTGCAAAGACGCAGGCCTCCCGGTGCGCACCCTTGAGGCCGCCATACCCACCATCTCGGCAGTGAGATTGGTCGAATATTTCAACATATCGCGCAATATTTTACGCAAAGGGGCGCTACTGTAGGTAGCCAGCACGATGCGGCCTGACAAGGTGCGCATCGGTTTGGCGGGTTTCAACTCAATGCCGTTGGAGCGCGCCAGCGTACGAAAAACATCCCCCGCATAAAGCGCCGGATTGCGCACAGGCAGCCATCGCGCGCCGCCTTTGCCCAGCGCTTTGCTGGCAACCGTCCATTCATCAATATTGTTTGTGCTCTTGTAAGTGTAGACCGGACCTGACCGCTGCGCGATACGCATGCGCGCCGTCGACACACCGGGCCGGTATTTCCCGGTTCGGGCATCCATCGTGACACCGTACCCTTTTGCGCCGCGCTTCCATTCGAAATGCACCCGATTGAAGTTCAGCGCGATTCCAGAAATTGCGGGACTGTAGCCAACATGATCAGGTTGACCGGGATCAATGGTCTGCACAAATGGCAGCGCGCCCTCATAAACCTGAAACTCTCCTCGAACTTCACGTATTCCAGACGTTTTAAGCTGGGCGGCCAGTGCCGCAAGTCCATCCGTGTTCAGCGTCGGATCTCCACCACCAACCAACACCAGATCACCCTGCAATATGCCGTCCTTCACCGGTTCTGATGCCATCAGGCGGGTCTGAAACCTATGCTCAGCCCCCAGCACATCCAGCGCATATAGGGCGGTAAGCGCCTTGGCGACACTTGCAGGCGGAGCGCCGATGGCGGATCTATATCCTTCTAGGCGCAGACCCGTCTTTGCATCGGCCACCATAAAACTTACGTCTCCGGTCAATCTTGATGCGTCGAGGAGCGCTTCGGCTCCGCGCGCCGCCCGTTTGTGAAACCCGGCGGCGCGCGCCTGTGGACGCAAAGAGACAGCCGGGGATTCTGCAAAGGCCGCGCCAGACAGAAGCGAACCCAGACCACCCAGCACAAACCGTCTTGAGATAAGGTTTTTCATGAAGGCACTTAAGCGCAGCTTTGGATGCCAGACAAGTAAGATCAACGCCACTTTTGATCAATCCGATAGCGTGATACGTCGCCGCAATGGGCAAGGCCGTACTTATCATGTTCGTGGCGATGTCGATGATCCCCGCAGGGGACACTGCGGCCAAACTGCTGATGGCCACGCATGACGTTGCCCCGGTCTTTGTTGGTTGGTCGCGATTTCTGATCGGGACGCTAGCGGTGCTGCCGTTTGTACCCGGCGTGACTTGGGCGCTCTTCGGCGACTGGCGCATCTGGATGCGGGCCCTTCTTCTATCCGTTGGGATCACTTCGATCCAATTGGCCTTGCGCGCAGAACCTATTGCAGATGTTTTTGCAGCGTTCTTCATTGGACCCATTTTCAGCTATGTCCTTTCGGTCATTTTTTTGCGGGAGCAGGTCACGCCGCTGCGCACCGCGTTGATGGTTTTGGGCTTTCTCGGCGTGTTGCTGGTCGTCAGACCGGGTCTGGGGGGCTCATTCGGCCTGATCTTTGCTGTCATCGCGGGCCTGTGCTACGGCGCATTTCTGACAATGTCGCGCTGGCTGTCTAATATAGCGCCTCCCGTCGCGCTGGTCTTCACTCAACTGGCGATCAGCGCAGCCTTTCTGGCGCCGTTCGCACTCAACACTCTGCCTGTCCTGACGGCTCCAGTTGTTGGTCTCACGTTGCTCAGCGGTTTGTTTTCGATGGCGGGTAACCTGCTGTTGTTATTTGCCTACCGTATTGCGCCTGCAACACAGATGGCACCGCTGGTCTATTTTCAGCTGATTGCAGCAACAATACTTGGCTGGACTGTGTTCTCGGATTTGCCCGATATGTACACTTGGATCGGGCTGTCGCTGGTCATCGGCTCGGGGATCGCTTCAGCTTTCGTGCGCCGCTGACCACCCGCCACGGGCCCGGATTGCGCTGGACGACATATCGATCATCGGGACATTTACAAAACACCAGGCAGGGGCCTCGGCTTGTGCCAAAAGATGTGAGGCAATTCCCGATATCCGGTAGGGCGCATAAATCTTAGCGGCCGGTGACATCCGTGCTGAAATCCGGTCACCCGGGCGGGCCAGAACACCGATTGGAACACCTTCGATAATATGCCGCCAATCCTGCCACTTGTGAAATTGGGCGAGATTGTCCGCCCCCATCAGCCACACAAAACGCACGCCGGGGTAGCGTTTGCGCAGCTCGCGCAGCGTTTCAGCCGTATAGCGGGTTCCCAGACGCGCTTCGATATCCGTTACTTCAGCCCGCGGATGTCGCATGATTTTCTGTGCACGTGACAGACGATCTGCCAATGGCGCAGGTCCATGCGCCTTGAGCGGATTGCCGGGTGAGACCAACCACCAGACGCGGTCAAGGCCAAAGCGTTTCAGTGCCTCGGTAGTGACGTGAACGTGACCCGAATGTGCCGGATCAAACGACCCGCCCAACAGACCAATACTCTGGCCGCGCGCAGCTTTTGGAAAACCTGAATGCAAAACGGCCCCCGACAATATGTCAGGGGCCGTTGAAGAACGCATAGCGTCAATTGTCAATCAAAACGCTTCATTTGTGGTCGAAGCGTTTGATCTCACCACTTTTCAGGCGCGCAAAGTAGCTGTTCATCTCTGCCTTGACGATCGGCATCAGCAGATAAAGCGCTGTGATGTTGACGACTGCCATTGCAAAGATCATCGCATCCGAGAAGTCGATGACCGCACCCAGTTGCGC